>CAVGMG010000034.1:0-12904 GCA_963630185.1 Alistipes onderdonkii
ACGGCGAGATCTGCTGCCGGGGCTTCAACACGATGAAGGGCTACTACAAGATGCCGGACCAGACGGCGAAGTGCATCGACAAGAACGGGTGGCTCCACTCCGGCGACATCGGCAAGATGGACGCGGACGGCTACTTCTACATCACGGGGCGCCTCAAGGACCTCATCATCCGGGGCGGCGAGAACATCTCGCCGAAGGAGGTCGAGGACTTCCTCGGCACGATGCCGGGCATCAAGGACGTCGCCGTCGTCGGCTGCCCCTCGAAGAAGTATGGCGAGCAGCCGGCGGCCTTCATCATCCGCTCGGACGGCTCGGACATCTCGGAGCACGACGTCGCCGTCTTCTGCAAGGACAAGATCAGCTGGTTCAAGATCCCGAAATACGTCCATTTCGTGGACGTCTTCCCGATGACCGCCAGCCAGAAGATCCAGAAATACAAGCTGCGCGAAATGGCGCACGAGCTTTGGCCGGAGGCGTAAGGGAGGTTTTAGGTTTCAGGTTTTAGGTTTTAGGGAAATAGGTTTTAGGTTTCAGGTTTTAGGTTTTAGGGACAATTGCAGAAACAAGGAAAGACGAAATGAAAGAGAACAACAAAGTCGGCGAACGCATTCGCCTCTACCGCGAGAAGCTCGACATGAGCGTCTACGACCTGGCCCAGCGCAGCGGCGTGGAGGAGAAGCTCGTCAACGCCATCGAGAAGGGCGAAGTCCTGCCCGCCCTCGGCGTCCTGACGAAGCTCTCCCGCGCCCTCGGCCAGCGGCTCGGGACTTTCATGGACGACCAGTTCAAGCCCGACCCCGTCATCACGCGCGCGGCCGACCTCGCGGCGGCGAAGGCGGCGAGCGACGAGTTCAACACGCTCGGCTACGCCTCCCATTCGCTGGCGTTCGGCAAGCCCGACCGCCACATGGACCCGTTCCGCATCGAGTTCGCGGCGAACGGCGTCAACGAGCTCTCGTCCCACGAGGGCGAGGAGCTGATCATCTGCATCGACGGCGAGGTGGAACTCACCTACGGCCAGGAAAAGACGGTCTTGAAGAGCGGCGACACGGCCTACTACAACTCCGTCGTCAAGCACGGCCTCCGCGCCCTCAACGACAAGCCCGCCACCATCTACGGCGTCGTCTTCATGCCCTGACGCCGTGAAAAGAGTCGCCGGATTCTTTCGCGGGCGCGTCTTCGGCGCGTTGTGCGGAGTGCTGGCCGCCGTCTGCTACGGAGCGAACCCCCTGGGCGCGGTCAGGCTCTACGAACGCGCCTACACGACGGGCAACGTCCTGATGTTCCGCTTCGTCCTGGCGGCCGCGATCCTCGCCGCCGTGATGGCCGTCCGCCGCGTCCCCCTGTGGCCGCGCCGCCGCCGCGACGCGCTTACGGTCGTCTCGCTGGGGCTTCTCTTCGCCGTCTCGTCGCTGACGTTCTACGAGAGCTTCCGGCTGATGGACGTCGGCATCGCCTGCACGCTCCTCTTCGTCTACCCGATCCTGACGGCCGTCATCATGTGCGTCTTCTTCCGGGAGCGGTTCACCGCGTCGACTTGTTTTGCCATCGTCCTGGCGCTTCTGGGCATCGCGTGCCTCTCGCTCGGCGGCGGGGAGCACCGCGTCTCGGCGACGGGGCTTGCGCTCATCGCCGTCTCCGCCCTCTCGTATGCCGTCTACATCGTCGTCGTCAACCGGACGAAGCCGCGCCTCCACGTGTCGACGATGACGTTCTGGATTCTCGTCTCCTGCGCCGCGTTCGTCGCGGCCTGGGATCTCCATGCCGAAGGGCTTTCGTCCCTCCGCCTCCCGTCGGACGGCGTCGCCTGGTTTTACGCCGCGTTCCTGGCCGTCGTGCCGACGCTGCTCTCGCTCGTCTTCATGACGTATTCGTCGCGCCTCCTCGGGGCGACGCCCACGGCCATCCTGGGTGCGCTTGAACCCCTGACGGCCGTCGCCGTCGGCGTCCTGGCGTTCGGCGAGGCGCTCTCGCTTCGCCTCTGCGTCGGCCTCGTGCTCGTCCTCTCGGCCGTCGTCTCCGTCCTGGCGAAGAAGACGCCGCGATAGTTTCGTCCTCTTTGTGGTATAATAGTCGGACAATGAGAGCGTTTGCCTGGCTGTCCGTCTTCGCCGCTCTCGTCCTCGCGTGCGCCGCCGTCTGGATGGGGGCGCTCAACCAGGACGAGGGCTGGTATCTCTATGCGGCGAATCTCGTCGCCGAGGGCGAGCGACCCTACCGCGACTTCTTCTTCACGCAAGGGCCCGTCCTCCCGGAGGTCTTCGCCGCCTTCTCGGGGATCTGGAAGTCGGGCGGCCTTCTGGCGGCGCGGATCTTCAACCTCGCGATCGGCCTTGCGGGCGTCCTCTTCTTCTGCGCCACGGCCCACCGCCTGGAGGAGCGGAAGGAGCGCAAGGGGGAGGCGGCTCTCGTCGTCTTCTCCCTCTTGGCCGTCAACCTCTACCACCTCTACTATCTCGCGATCCCGAAGTCGTATGCGCTCGCGTCGCTCTTCGTCGCCGTGGGCTTCTACCTCCTCTCGTTCGTTCTCGCGCCGTCCGCGCGCGTCCGCACGACCGGCCTCGTCGCCCTGGCCGCCGCGCTCTCGCTCGCCCTGGCCGCCGGTGTCCGCGCCTCCCTCGTCCTTCTCGTCGCGTTCGTCTTCGGCGCTCTTTTTTGGGGAGCCTTTCGCTTATCCTTTCCACGAAAGGCTCCCCTCTTTTTCCTTCTGGGCTCGTGCCTCGGGCTCTCCCTTGCCTACGGGCCGTTCCTTCTGGACGGCGCCTCCCGGGCGGGGCTCTGGGCGGCGCAGCGCTACCACGCCGCGCGCGAGGGGTTCGACGTCGTGTGGGTCGTCGGAAGCCTGAGCCGCCTCGTGCGCTGGTATCTGCCGCTCTTCATCGTCCTGGGCCTCGGCGTGGGGCTGGGCGTCGGCACGCTTCGCAAGAGCCGCACGGCCCTGCTCTTCCTCGTCGCCGCCGGCCTCGTGGTCGCGTTCCAGACGCTCGCGCCGTTCCCCTACGAGGACTACCACGTTCCCGTCATGGGGCTTCTCGCCGTCGGCGCGTCGCTCCTCTTCGTGAAGGCCCTGCCGGACGGGCGCGGCGCACGTCTTCTCGTCCTCGGCCTTTCGTTCGCGACGGCGTTCGGCTCGCCGCTCCTCGAAAAGTGGACGACGAACGGCCAGGACAGGTTCTGGACGCTGAAGAAGGAGAAGACGGAGCTTGCCCAGCTGCGCGACGTCGCGGAGAAGATCCGCGCGCTCGACCCCGACGGCACGACGCTCCTGACGCAAGACCTCTACCTCGCCATCGAGACGAACAGGAAAGTTCCGGCGGGTCTCGAAATGGGGCCGTTCTCGATGCTCACGACGGCGCAGTGGGAGACGCTTCTCCGCGACGCGCCCGCGACGTGCAAGGTGGCGGCCCTCTCGGGCTACACGTTCGCGATCGAGCCGCCGCGCGGCACGCGGCGCGACCTTGAGACGCAGCTCGCCTTCTGGAAGATCCTCAAATCGTCGTATGCGCCCGTCTTCTGCGAGGAGGCCTTCGGCCAGAACGCGACGCCGCTTCTCGTCCTGGAGCGAAAATGAAGACCGCCGACGAGATCCGCGAACGCATCCTGTCCGTCGTCCTGAAGAACGGCGGACATCTCGCGTCGTCGCTGGGGGCCGTCGAGATCTCGATGGCGCTGGCCAAGGTCTTCAATCCCGACGTCGACCGCGTGGTCTGGGACGTCGGCCATCAGGCGTACGCCTGGAAGATCCTGACGGGGCGCGACGAGGCCTTCGGGAGTCTGCGCCAGTTCGGCGGCGTCGCGCCGTTCCCGACGCCCGCCGAGTCGAAGGCGGACGCGGCCGTCGCCGGGCACGCGGGCAGCGCGCTCGCCGTCGCCCTGGGGCTTGCCGCCGCCCGCGACAGGCGGCACGGGTCGGAGCACGTGGTCGCCGTGATCGGCGACGGCTCGATCGTCAACGGGCACTCGTTCGAGGCTTTGAACAACTGCGCCGCCGCGACGAAGAAGGTCATCGTCGTCCTGAACGACAACGACATGGCCATCTCGAAGCCCGCCGGGAGCTTCGCGCGCTTTTTGGGGCGGCTCATCACGGGCGTGCGCTACAACCGCGTCAAGGCGGCGGCGGAGGCGGCGGGGCACCGGATGCGCCTCACGTTCCTGCGCGGGCTCTACCACCGGATCGAGAGCCGCGTCAAGGGGCTTTTCCTCGGCAACCGCTTCTTCGAGGAGTTCGGCCTGCGCTATCTGGGCCCCGTCGACGGACACGACCTGGCGGCGCTCGTGGCGGCCTTCTCCGTCGCCCGCGACGACAAGGCCTCCGTCCTCGTCCACGTCGTCACGCAGAAGGGCAAGGGGTATCGCCCCGCCGAGCGAAGCCCCACGCAGTATCACGGCTTTTCGCCGACCGGCGCGTCGTCGGGCGGACGCACGTGGAGCGAGGCGTTCTGCCGCGTGGCGACGGACGCCGCTCGCGCGGACGAGCGACTCGTCGCGCTGTCGGCCGGCATGCTGGACGGCACGGGGCTTGCCCCCTTCAAGAAGGAGTTCCCCTCCCGCTGCCTCGACGTGGGCATCGCGGAAGGGCACATGGTCGGCTTTGCGGCGGGGCTGGCGGCCGGCGGTTTGAGACCCGTCGTGGCCGTCTACTCGACGTTCCTCCAACGCGCCATTGACCAGGTCATCCACGACGTGGCCATCTCGAATCTGCCCGTGATCTTCTGCGTGGATCGCGCGGGGCTCGTCGGCGCGGACGGCGCGACGCATCAGGGGCTTTACGACATCGCGCTCCTGCGGGCGGTCCCCAACATGACGATCTGCCAGCCGTGCGACGAAGACGACCTCAGGCGGCTTTTCGAGGAGGCTCTGCGCCGCACGGGCCCCACCGCAATCCGCTATCCGCGTGGGTGCTGCCCTGCCGTCGTCAGCGACGACTCGTTTGCGGGAAAGAAGGCCGTTCCGATTCTCAACCCCGAGGCACGGGTGCAGATCTGGGCGACGGGCGACTATCTGCCTCGGGCGTGCGAGGTCGCCCGGCGGGCGGGGTGCGGCGTCGTCTATGCGCGGAGCCTCAAGCCCGTTGACGAAGACCTTCTCGTCTCCCAGCGGCGGGCGCTCGCCCGGATCGTCTCGCTCGAAAACGGCTCCGTCGTCGGCGGGCTGGGCGAGGCCTTGGGCGCGGACGTGCGGCTCGGCTGGCCGGACAGGTTCGTTCCGCACGGGTCGGTCGCCCGGCTGGAGGCGGCCTTCGGGCTCGACGTCCCGTCGCTTCTTCAGAGGGTCCGGACATTGTAGGAGATCGTATGGCATACATTCATGGAATCGCCGGCGAGTGGGCGCGCGTGAAAGGGTCGGTCTTGGGGCTCTGGCCTCTTTTCGTCTGCGTGTTCCTGGCGGGCTTTTCCATCGCCATGATGCTCTTCGCGCCGGGCGCCTGGGCGGTGGCGGGGCTCGTCGTCTTCGTTCTCGCGTGCGCGGCCGTCTGCGTCTCCCTCCAGAAGGGGCTGGGGCGCGTCGAGCGGTATTTCAAGGGCGCGCGCGGCGAGGAGCGCGTCTCCGGCATCTTGCAGAGCCTCCCCGACACGTATCACGTCTTCAACAACTTCGTCGCCGGGTCGCGCCACGTCAACCACGTCGTCGTCGGGCCGGCGGGCGTCTTCGCCCTTGAGACGAAGTTCTGGACGGGCAAGGTCACGCTGGAGGACAGGCACATCCTCCTCGACGGGCAGCTGCCCGACCACGCGCCGCTTGCGCAAGTCCTGCGCGAGGCCTCCGCCGTGCGCACGGCTCTCGCCAAGCACGGCTGGACGGGGACGGTCACGCCGGTCCTCGTCTTCGCCTCGGACACCTTCGAGGCGAAGATCGCCGAGTTCCAGGGCGTCGTCATCTTGAATTCCAAATACCTTCGCGAGAGCTTCGAGACGGGTCGCGCCGTCCTGACGCCCGCCGAGCTTTCGCGGCTGACACAGCTCATGGAGACGCACGCATGAAACCTCTCGCCTCGATCCTTCTCGCCGCCCTTCTCGCCGGAAGCCTTGCCGCCGCGCAGGCGGAGGAGGGGCTTTCGCCTCGCGCCTACGACGGGCGCATCGCCCAGCGCCTGGCGCACTCCCTGGAGAAGACGCACGTCCTGCAGCGCAAGCTCGACGACGAGATCTCCCAACGCGCCTGGACGAACCTCGTCGTCTTCTACGACTTCGACCACTCCGTCTTCCTGCAAAGCGACCTCGACGCGCTCGCCGCCCGCGAGAAGACGCTGGACGACGAGATCCGCAAGGGCGACGTGAGCTTCGGGTTCGACCTCTACAACCTCTACGTGAAGCGGCTTCGCGAGCGCATCGACTTCGCGACGAACTTCGTCGCCGCCGCGACCTGGGACTTCTCCACGAACGAGACGTATCGCATCCGCCGCAAGGACGCCCCGTGGCCGCGCACGCGCGAGGAGGCCGACGACCACTGGCGCCGGCGCCTCAAGAACGAGGCCCTGATCGCCACGGTCAACCACGACCTCGACGGCTCGACCAACGCGCTGACGATCGCCGAAGACCTGACGAAGCGCTACCGCCAGTATCTCGTCGCGCTCACCGAGCCCGACGAGGAGAGCGTCCTCCAGCACTACCTGAGCGCCCTCTCCCGCGCCTACGACCCCCATTCGGACTACCTCTCGCCCGCCTCGAAGGAGGACTTCGACATGGAGATGAACCTGACGCTCTGCGGCGTGGGGGCCGTCCTCTCCTTCGACGACGGCGCCCTCAAGATCGCCGAGATCATGCCGGGCGGGCCGATGGATCGCGACGGGCGCGTCAAGGAGGGCGACCGGATCGTCGGCGTCCAGCAGGGCGACGGCGAGATGGAGGACATCCAGTGGCGGCCGATGCGCAAGACCATCAAGAAGATCCGGGGGCCCAAGGGCTCGCGCGTCACGCTGGAAGTCCTGCCGCGAACGGACACGTCGGGGGCGACGAAGAAGCTCGTCGAGCTCGTGCGCGACGAGATCAAGCTGGAGGATCAGGCCGCCACGGGGCGCGTGGAGAGCGTCGTCCTCGACGGCGTCACGAACCAGGTCGGCTACGTCTACCTGCCGAGCTTCTACGGCACGATGGACAAGAACGCCTTCGAGGAGGGCTACCGGAGCGCGGCGATGGACGTCGCGGCGATCCTCTCCGAGATGAACGCCTCGGACGTCAAGGGGCTCATCCTCGACTTGCGCGGCAACGGCGGCGGCTCTCTGCGCGAGGCGGTCTTCCTGTCCGCGCTCTTCGTCCCGGAAGGGCCCGTCGTCCAGGTGCGGAGCGTCCATGGCGTCGGGTGCCTCTCGATTCCGCCGGGCAACCCCGTCGCCTTCCGCCGCCCGCTCGTCGTCCTGACGGATCGCGCGAGCGCCTCCGCCTCGGAGATCGTGGCCGGGCATCTGCGCGACGTCGGCCGCGCCATCGTCCTCGGCGACTCCCGCACGCACGGCAAGGGGACGGTGCAGTCCGTGTCGGGGCTGGGCCCCGAGAAATACGGCTCGGCGAAGATCACGACGGCGCGGTTCTACCGTGTCGACGGCCGCTCGACGCAGGTGGAGGGCGTGGCGGCCGACATCCGCCTGCCGTCCCTCCTCGACTCGCTGGACATCGGCGAGGACAAGCTCACCTACGCGCTGCCGTTCTCGCGGATCGACCCCGCCTTCTACCTCCACGTCTGGAATCTGCCCACCTACCTGCCCGAGCTCAAGGCGCGTTCGCAGGCGCGGCTGGAGCACGACGAGCGGTATCGCAAGCACTGCGACAACGTCCTGGGGATGAAGGCGATTTCCGAGCGCGAGGAGGTCTCCCTCGAATACGAGACGCGCAAGGCGCAGATGGCCTCCGACCGCGCCCTCCGCGAGCTCGACGACGAAGGGCTCGTCGACGACGACTCCGAGAAGTCGTCGCGCCGCCGCAAGCGCAACGAGCGGCCCGAGGACGACTGCGTCCTTGACGAGGCCAAGTTCATCCTGTCGGATCTCATCCGCCTGACGCGGGATTCGGAACTCTCGACCGCTCTGCTCGATGAAGATCTCGTTCGTTAAGATGCACGGGGCGGGGAACGACTTCGTCATGGTCGACGACCGGGCGAAGCGATGCCCCGTCGAGAGCCGCGATTTCGTCGCGGCCCTGGCGCAGCGTCCCGACGGCGTCGGCTGCGAGGGCGTCGTCTTCGTGCGCCCGTCGGAGAGGGCCGACTTCCTCATGCGCTTCTTCAACCCCGACGGCAGCGAGGCGGACTTGTGCGGCAACGGGGCGCGGTGCGTGGCGGCGTTCGCCTGGCGGCAGGGCATCGTCGCGTCGAGCGAGATGCGCTTCGAGACGCGGGCGGGGATCCTCTCGGCGTGGGTGGAGAGCGAGACGCGCGTGCGCGTCGAGATGCCGGATCCCCAGGGCTTGCGCGAGGACTTCGTGTGCGAAGGGGTGCCTCACGCGATCGTGACCGTCGAGGATCTGGCGTCGTGCGACGTCGCGCATCGCGGGCGCGAGATCCGCTTCTCGGAGCGGTTTGCGCCGCAGGGGGCGAACGTCGACTTCGTGACGTGGAACGCGCCCCACGAGGCGAGCATGCGCACCTACGAGCGCGGCGTCGAGGCGGAGAGCTTTGCGTGCGGCACGGGGGCGACGGCGGTCGCCCT
Organism: Alistipes onderdonkii; assembly: GCA_963630185.1. Lineage (GTDB taxonomy): Bacteria > Verrucomicrobiota > Kiritimatiellia > RFP12 > UBA1067 > UBA1067. The sequence continues at coordinate 8,642 of CAVGMG010000034.1, forward strand.
TGTCGGGGTCGGCTTCCACGGGCTGTCGTTCCCCGTCCGCGTCACGACCTCTCGCGGCGACGTCCTCGAAGTCCGGGCGGACAGGAACGGGTCGTCGTTTTCGTCCGTGACGCTTTCAGGGCCCGTGCGGGAGGTCTTCACGGGCGACATCGACGTGAAAGGAGTCTGCTGATGCTGGAGTTGATCGAAAAGACGCTTGACGAAGTCCTGCCGCCTCTCTCGGAGAGGCCGACCGTCCTCTCCGAGGCCATGCGCTACGCCGTCGGGTCGGGCGGCAAGCGCATCCGCCCGCTCGTGTGCCTCCTCTCGGCCGTCGCGGCGGGCGGCGCGGCGGAGGACGCGAAGTATCCGGCGGCCGCCATCGAGCTTCTCCACAACTACACGCTCATCCACGACGACCTGCCGTCGTTCGACAACGACACGATGCGGCGCGGGCGCGAGACGGTCTGGAAGCGGTTCGGCGAGGCGACGGCCGTTTTGGCGGGCGACGCGCTCCTGTCGCTGGCCTTCGGCGTGGCGTCGAAGGCGCCGAGGCGCACGGCGGAGATCGTGGCGGCGCTGAGCCTGCGCGGCGTGGGCGTCGTGCAGGGCCAGATGGAGGATCTCGACGGGCCCGCCCGCGCGGCGGACGACTTCGTCTACCTCCACAAGACGTCCGACCTCTTCATGGCCGCCGCCGAGATGGGCGCGCTCGCCGCCGGCGGCGCGGACGACGCGGTCGCGTCCCTGTCGGCGTTCGCGCGAAACCTCGGTCTCGCGTTCCAATACGAGGACGACCTCCTCGACGGCGATGGCCTCTATTCCCGCGAGGAGACGGCCCGACGCGCCGACGAGGCGACGGCGGCCGCGCTGGACGCCTTGACGGCTTTGCCGGGGGACGTCGATCCCCTGCGCGAACTTGCCCGGAAACTCCTGAAGAGAAAGGTCTGACGAGATGAGACTTACATTCTACGGCGCGGCGCAGACGACGACGGGGTCCATGCATCTTCTGGAGGTGAACGGCCGGCGGATCCTGCTGGACTGCGGCCTCTACCAGGGGCACCGGAAGGAGGCCTTCGAGAAGAACAGGAACCTCCCCGTCGACGCGAAGAGCATCGACTACGTCATCCTCTCGCACGCGCACATCGACCACTCGGGGAATTTGCCGCAGCTCGTGCGGCAGGGCTTTCGCGGGCGCGTCTTCGCGCGGCAGTCCACGACGGATCTCTGCCCGATCATGCTCAAGGACTCGTGCTTCTTGCAGAAGCGCGACCTGGAGTATGTCAACAAGCGGCGGCGGAAGGAGGGCAAGGTTCCCTTCGAGCCGCTTTACGACGAGTCGGACGTGGACGCGCTCATGCAGCTTTTCGTGCCGACGCATCTGCACGAGCCGCGCGAGATCTGCCGGGGCGTCACGCTGGAGTTCTTCAACGCCGGCCACATCCTCGGGTCGGCGCTGACGCAGCTCGACATCCGCTCCGACCACGGGCGAAACCACCGCCTGCTCTTCTCGGGCGACCTGGGGCAGCCGAACCAGCCGATCCTGCGCCACCACGAATACCCCACGGGCGCCGACATCCTGCTCGTCGAGTCGACCTACGCCGACCGCTTCCATCCGCCGGCCGACGACGTGGCGTATCGCCTCGAATCGTATCTGAAGCACATCGACCGCCACAACGCGAAGCTCATCATCCCCGCGTTCTCGGTGGGGCGGACGCAGCAGATCATCTACTACCTCAACCGCCTGTCCGACCGGGGGAAGTTCCCCCGCGAGGTGCGCGTCTTCATCGACTCGCCGCTCTCGCGCAAGGCGACGGAGATCTACGCCCGCCACCGCGAAGTCTACAACGAGGAGGCACGGCAGATGATTGCGCAGGGGCGCGACCCCCTCGTCTGCCCCAACATGTCCTTCGTCGGGACGCCCGAGGAGTCGATGGCGCTCAACGAGATGCCGGGGCCCATGGTCATCATCGCGGCCAGCGGGATGTGCGAAGGGGGGCGCGTTCTCCACCATCTCAAGCACGGCGTCAAAGACCCCGACAACATCGTCCTCATCTGCGGCTTCCAGGCCGAGAACACGCTGGGGCGGCGGATCGTCGAGAAGCGCAGCACGCTCAAGATCCTGGGCGAGGAGATCCCGCTTCGCGCGCGCGTGGAGGTCATCAACGCGCTCTCGGCGCACGCGGATCGCGGCGGCCTCACGAACTGGATCTCCGAGGTCAAGGACAACGTGCGGCACGCCTTCGCCATCCACGGCGAGCCCGACAAGGTCTCGGCGATGGCGGAGATCCTCCGCGACCAGGGCATCCGCGCCGTGTCGGCGCCCGTCCCCGGCCAGGTCTTCAAGTTCGAGTAGCCGTGGACTTCCTCGACGCCCTCCGCTTCCGCGCCTCGTGCGTGCGCCACGTCCGCGCGTTCTTCGACGCGCAGGGCTTCTGCGAAGTGACGACGCCCGCCCTCGTCGCCGCGCCCGCGCCGGAGCTCCACATCCTCTGCCCGCGCGCGTCGGGCGGCTTCCTCCGCGCGTCGCCCGAGCTGCAGATGAAGAAGCTCCTCGCCGCCGGACTCGGGAAGATCTACCAGATCGGCCCGTGCTTCCGCGAGGGCGAGCGCGGGGCGCGGCACAACCCCGAGTTCACCATGATGGAGTGGTATCGCCTCGGCGCGGACTACTCGGACATCCGAAAAGACCTTGAGGAGCTTCTCGTCTTCCTCTGCGACCGTCTCTCGCTCGCGAGGCCGGCCTTCCGCGTCGAGACGGTGCGCGAGGCGTATCGCAAGGCGGCGGGCTGGGATCCGTGGGAAGGGCCCTTCGACCACGACCGCTTCGACTACGACATGGCCACGAAGATCGAGCCGTCGTTCGGCGACGAGGCCGTCTTCCTGACGGACTACCCCCTTGAGGCCGCGTCGCTTGCGCGGACGAGGGGGGATGTCGCCGAGCGGTGGGAGTTCTACTGGAAGGGGATGGAGCTGGCGAACTGCTTCAGCGAGCTCTGCGACGAGGGCGAGCAGCGGCGGCGCTTCCGGGAGGCGCTCGCGGCGCGCGCCGAGGCGGGGGAGGCGGCCTACCCCCTGGACGAGGAGTTCCTCTCGCTTCTGCCGCTCATTGGGTCGGCCGCCGGCGTGGCGGTCGGCGTCGACCGGCTCGTCGCCGCGCTGTCAGGGGCGCAGGACATTCACGCCGTGATGGTCTCGTAGGCGAGCGGCGTGGCGACGCGCCCCTTGGGCGTCCGTTCGAGGTAGCCCTCCATGATGAGGAAGGGCTCGTACGCCTCCTCGATCGTGTCGGGCTCTTCGCCCACGGAGACGGCGATGGTCGAAAGCCCGACGGGCCCGCCCGCGAACTTGACGCAGATCGTCTCGAGGATCTTCCGGTCCATCTCGTCGAGGCCGTGCGGGTCGATTTCGAGAAGCGAGAGGGATTCCGTGGCGACGGCCTCGGTGATGAAGTTGTCGTGCTTGACCTGGGCGTAGTCGCGCACGCGGCGGAGGAGGTTGTTGGCGATGCGCGGCGTGCCGCGGCTCCGGCGGGCGATTTCGAACGCGCCGCCCTCGTCGATGGCGACGCCGAGCTTCTCGGCCGACCGGCGCACGATCTCGGCGAGCGTCTTGGGCTCGTAATACGTCAGGCGGTTGACGAGCCCGAAGCGCGCGCGCAGAGGCGCGGCGATGAGACCGATGCGCGTCGTCGCGCCGACGAGCGTGAAGCGGGGGAGGTCGAGCCGGACGGAGCGCGCGTTGGGCCCCTGGTCGAGCATGATGTCGATGGCGTAGTCCTCCATGGCGGAGTAGAGGTATTCCTCGACGGCCTTGGACATGCGGTGGATCTCGTCGATGAAGACGATGTCGCCGGGCTCCAGGGAGGTGAGCAGCCCCGCGAGGTCGCCGGGCTTCGTGATGACGGGGCCCGACGTCGTCTTGACGCGGACGCCCATGGCCTCTCCCAGGATGTAGGAAAGCGTCGTCTTGCCGAGGCCGGGCGGGCCCGAGAAGAGGACGTGGTCGAGGGACTCGCCGCGCTCCTTGGCCGCCTTGACGGCGAGGAGAAGCCTGTCGCGCACCTTTTCCTGCCCCACAAAGCCCTCGAAGTCCGTCGGGCGCAGCTTGTTGTCGAAAACGGTCGACTTGTTGAATTCCTCGCACTGTCGTTCTTTTGCCATGTGCGGTATTATACTTTAAACGCCGCGCCGAAATCAACCTGTTTTCGCCTCTTTCATTCCTCCTGCACTTTGGCACAGAGGGTTGGATGCAAGGGTGGAATGGTGGAAAAGTGGAAAGGTG
>CAVGMG010000035.1:0-12712 GCA_963630185.1 Alistipes onderdonkii
ACCTTTCCACTCTTCCACTTTTCCACCCTTGCGGCTAAAACCTGAAACCTAAAACCTAAAACCTCACCTCTTCATTCTGCATTTTCAATTTTCAATTCGGCGCAACGCGCCGGTCAAGTCCGCCACGCTGGAGAAGCCGTGGCGTTCGCAGTAGGACGCCATCCCATCGTAGACCTCCGAGATGACGTTCGGGTTCGTGAAGATCGCGCTCCCCAGAGCCACCGCCGTCGCGCCCGCCAGCATGAACTCGATGGCCTCCGACGCTTCGTAGACGCCGCCCATCGCGAGGATCGGAAGCGCCGTCGCCTGATGCGCCTCGTAGACGATCTTGACGGCCACGGGATGGATGCCGCGCCCGGAAAGCCCGCCCGTCACGTGCGCAAGGGCCGGCTCGCGCCGCTCGACGTCGATGACCATCGCCGGCATCGTGTTGACGAGCGAAAGCGCGTCCGCCCCCGCCTTCTCGCACGCCTTGACGAACGGCACGATCGACGGGACGTTGGGGGCGAGCTTCACGAAAAGCGGCCTCTCCGTCGCACGGCGCACGGCGGAGACGACGTCGAAGAGGATCTTCTCGTCCTGCCCGAACGTGTGGCCGCCGGCGTCGACGTTGGGGCACGAGACGTTCATCTCGACGGCGTCGACGGCCGCGCCCAGGCGCGAGGCGACGAAGGCGTATTCCTCGACGCTCGTTCCCCAGATGTTCGCGATCAGCGGCGCCTTCACGAGCTGCCGGTAGAGCGGCACGGTCACGTCCAGGAAATGGTCGACGCCCGTCCCCTGCAAGCCGATCGCGTTGACGAGGCCGCCGAAGACCTCCTTGTGGCGCGGCATGCCGTTGCCGGGCCAAGGAATCTTCCTGATGCCCTTGGCCGTGATCGCGCCCAGCTTCGAGTAGTCCGCGAACTCGCGATACTCCGTGCCGTAGCCGAACGTGCCGCTTGCCGTCACGAGAGGCGAGGCAAGCGAAAGCCCCGCCAGCTGAACGCTCATGTCTACCATACGAGATCCTCCGCGTTGAAGACCGGCCCTTCGAGACAGCAGCGCGAAAAGCCGCGCACCGTCTTCTGGACGCAGGCGTAGCACGCGCCGACGCCGCAGATCATGTGGCGATCCATGGAAATGAAACCGGGCGCGTGAAGCGCGGCGGCGCGTTCGGCGGCGGCTTTCAGGAGGCCGTCCGGCCCGCAGACGAAAAGCGCGAAGCCCCGCCCTTCCTGGCGCAGGCGGGCGATCTGCGCGTCAAGCGGCACCGTCACGAAGCCCTTCTCGCCGAACGAGCCGTCGTTCGTCGCCGCGACGACGGGGATGCCGATTTCGCCGAAGCGATCCAACGCGAGAAGATCCTCCTTCGTGCGCCCGCCGACGAAGAGCGTGCCGCGCTTCAGGAGGCGGGCGAGGAAGAAGAGCGGCGCGACGCCGTAGCCGCCGCCCACGAAGAGAGGCTCTTCGGCGACCGAGAGCGGAAATCCGCGCCCCAAGGGGCCCATGACGTCGAGGTCGTCGCCCTCCGCGACGCGCGCAAGCTCCTGCGTGCCGCGCCCCACAACCTTGTAGAGGAGCTCCAGGCGGCCGTCCTCGGCGTTGAAAATCGAAAAGGGGCGGCGGAGGGCGCTGGCCTCAAGGCCGGGGATGCGGACGTGGACGAACTGCCCGGGCTGCGCCGCCTCCGCGAGGCGCGGCGCGTCCAGGACGAGATGGCAGTAGCCCGCGCCGACGCGGACGTGCTTGAGAACTCTACACATGGCTTTCCTTTGGAAGGTGCTGGTGAATCGTCTTGAGGGCGCGCCACATCTCCTCCTTGATCCGCCGCAGCGCGGGCGTCACCGTCGCGAAGCGGACGATCTCCTCGGGCGACTTGACGAGCAGGGCCTCGACGTTCTTGGGCGTCCGAAACCACTCGTTCTCCTCGACGGAGACCTGCGGCAGGAACTTGCGGAGCGTGGCCCGCCCGAGGAAGACGTAAAGCCGCGCCTTGGGAAGAGGCAGACGGACGGCGATGGGGCTGTGCGCGTCGTCGGACTTCAGGGCGGCGACGATCTTGCCCATCATCTCGCGGGACTTCTCCGAAAGAGGCCCGTCGTGGATGAACGCGAAATCGGCGACGGCGGCAGGCGACGGGGCCGGACGCGGCGAAGACGGTGGAGGCGGAGGCGCGGCGGGGCGCGGCGCCGCCGGCTGCGGACGCGAGACGGCGGCCGGAGCGGAAGACGGCCGGACGGACGAGAGGAGCGACCTGTCGACCTCGACCGTCTCCGCGCCCAGTTCGCGTTCGAGGGCGAGGTAGTCCTCAAGCCCGTCGAGCACGAACGAAAGCGCGTCGTCCGTCACGGCTTCTTGCCGTAGCCGTAGGGATTCTTCTTCTGCCAGCGCCAGGCGTCTTCGCACATTTCGGCGAGGCCGCGCGTCGCCACCCAGCCGAGCTCCTCCTTCGCGAGCGACGGGTCGGCCCAGCACTCGGCGATGTCGCCGGGGCGGCGCGGGCAGATCTTGTAGGCGACCGGCTTGCCCGACGCCTGCTCGAAGGCCTTGACGACCTGGAGGACGGAATACCCCTTGCCCGTGCCGAGGTTGTAGATCTTGAGCCCCAGCTGCGGCGTCTTCTCGATCTTCTCGATGGCCTTCAGATGCCCGAGGGCCAGGTCGACGACGTGGATGTAGTCGCGCACGCCCGTCCCGTCCGGCGTCGGATAGTCGTTGCCGAAGACGTTCAGCTCGGGGCGGCGGCCGATGGCGACCTGCGCGACGTAGGGCAGGAGGTTGTTCGGGATCCCGGCGGGGTCTTCGCCGATGAGGCCCGACTTGTGGGCGCCGATCGGGTTGAAGTAGCGCAGGAGGATGACGTTCCACTCGGGGTCGGCCTTCTGGACGTCCTTGAAGACCTGCTCCATCATGAGCTTCGTCCAGCCGTAGGGGTTCGTGCAGCCGGGCGTCGGGAAGTCCTCGCGGATCGGGACGGACTTCGGGTCGCCGTAGACCGTCGCCGACGACGAGAAGACGATGTTCTTGCAGCGGTGCGCCGCCAGGCACTTCAGGAGCGTGAAGGTGCCGCCGAGGTTGTTCGCGTAGTAGGCGAGCGGAATCTTCGTCGACTCGCCCACCGCCTTCAGCGCGGCGAAGTGGATCGTCGCGTCGACCGGCGCCTCCTTGTCCAGGATGGCGTTGAGCTTCTTTTCGTCGCGGATGTCGGCCTTGTAGAACGTCACGTCGCGACCCGTGATCTTCTTGACGCGGGCGAGGGACTTCCTGGACGAGTTGCACAGGTTGTCGACGACGACGACCTCATGGTTGGCGTTCAGGAGCTCGACGACCGTATGGCTTCCGATGAAGCCGGCGCCGCCTGTCACGAGAATCTTCATGAATGAAACCTCCTCTTTATCCGTTTTTCCTTTCGAAATCCTTCATGAACGAGACGAGCGCCTCGACGCCCGCGAGCGGGAAGGCGTTGTAGATCGACGCCCTCAGCCCTCCCACGGAGCGATGCCCCTTGAGCGACGAGAAGCCGGCCTTCGCCGCCTCGTCGAGGAACATCTTCTCCAGCGTCTCGTCGCCGCCCTTGATGCGCCACGTCACGTTCATCTTCGAGCGGCACTCCTTCCGCGCCGTCCCCGTCCAGAAGTCGCTCGCGTCGATCGCGCCATAGAGGAGGGAGGCCTTCGCGTCGTTGAGGCGGAAGAGGTTTTCCTTCCCCATCTTCTTCACCCACTTCATCGTCTCGCCGAAGACGTAGATGCACCAGGTCGGCGGCGTGTTGTAGAGCGAGTTCTCGTTGACGTAGGTGCGATACTGGAGCATCGTCGGGATGTCCTTGTTGCCCTTCTCGGCGAGCTCCTTGCGGATGGCGACGACGGCCATGCCGGCCGGGCCCAGGTTCTTCTGCGCCCCCGCGTAGAAGAGGTCGAACTGGTTGTAGTCGCGTTCGCAGCTGAGGATGTCCGATGACATGTCGCAGAAGAGCGGGGCCTTCTTTTTCGGGAAGGCCTTGAGCTCCGTTCCGGCGATCGTCTCGTTCGAGCAGATGTGGTGGTAGGCGGCGCCCTCCGTCAGGCGCCACTCGTCCTCGCGCGGCATCCGCGTCGGGATCTCGGCGGCGCAGTCGCACGCGCACGCGCACGTCGCGCCGCGAAGGCGCGCCACCTTCTCGCCCTCCTTCAGGGCCTTGGACGACCAGGTGCCCTCCTTCGCGTAGTCGGCGCACGTCCCGGCCGCAAGGAAGTTCATGGGCATCATCGCGAACTGCATGGACGCGCCGCCCTGGACGAAGCAGACGGCCCAGTCGTCGCCGAGGCCGCACAGCTCCTTGAACGTGGCGATGGCCTCCTGGTGGATGGCGTCGTAGACCTTGCCGCGATGGCTCATCTCCATCACGGACTGGCCCGACCCGTGGAAGTCGACGAGCTCCTTCTGGGCGTCCTGGAGGACGTCGAGCGGAAGGACGGCGGGACCGGCGGAAAAGTTGTAGGCACGTGACATGGCGGGGCCTTATTTCACGCCGATCTTCTTGATCCGGGCGAGGATGTCCTTCTTGCCCTCGGGCGAGATCGCCACGTTGGGCAGGCGCACGTCGCCGAGATCCACGCCCCACATCTGGCACATGACCTTGCCGCCGGCGACGCCGCCGTACTGGACGAGGATGTCCACGATGTCGCAGACGCGCTTCATCTGCTTCTCGCTCGCCTTCAGGTCGCCCTTCTTGACGGCCTCCCAGACCTTGTAGTAGATCGAGGCGGCGTAGTTGTAGGTCGAGCCGATGGCCGACTTCGCGCCGAGCGCCACCGCCCCCGCGAACCACTCGTCGATGCCCCAGGTGATGTCGTATTTCCCGTTGCACGCGCGCAGGCACCGCTGGTACATGTAGAGGTCGGCGTAGTTGAACTTGATGCCCGCCAGGTTCTTGATCTTGCCGTCGGCCTTTTCGAGGAACGTCTGCATGTCGAAGTTGACGCCCGACATGCCCGTGTGGTAGTAGTAGAACGGCAGCGACGTCGACGTCTTGAGCGCCTCGTTCAGATACGCGATGAGCGCGTCGACGGAGCCCGGCTTGAAGAAGCTCGGCGGCACGATGGAGGTCGCGTCCATCTTGGCGCGGACGGCGTAGGCGCCCAGCTCCTGGACGTCGGGAAGCGCGAGCGCGCCGATGTGCACGATGAGGAAGAGCTTGCCCTTCGCCGCCTTCGCCCAGGCGTCCATGACGGCCTTGCGCTCCTCGACCGAGCAGCAGATGCCCTCGCCCGTCGTCCCGGAGATGTAGACGCCCGTCACCTTCTGGCGGATGAGCATCTGCGCCTGCGCGGGGATGACGTCCAGGTTGACGGAGCCGTCGGGCCTGAAGCCCGTGTGCGCCGCCGCGATGAGACCTTCGAGTTTCTTGATTTTCATACGCCTACAGGACACCTTTCTCTTGCTGTTTTGAAAAGGCCGCGGGCGGCGCACCCGTGCACCGCCGCACACCACAAGCGATTATACCACAATTCGACGGCTTTGTGCGGTCAAATGTCGACCTCGACGGAGACTTCCTCCTCCTTGGGGGCCTTCCCCTTCCCGCCGTCGAGCGGGTCCTCCATCTTGAAGAGCGACGTGATCTCCTCGGCGATCTGGAAGCCGCCCTTCTCGTTGTCCTTGTGGATCTTCTCGAGCTCGCGCGGCGTCAGGCGGCGCGACGTGAAGAGCGGCCACACGGGGCGGTTTCCGACCTTGCGGTATTCCGCGCCCTCGCGCTCGATCATGAGCCGGCCGCTGACGAGGCCGCCCGGCCGCTCGCCGACGCAGATGTCGAAGCGGAACGTCTGGCCCTTCTTGAGGGCGAACCAGTCGCCCACGACGTCGATGCCGTAGGGGCTCTTGCCGACGGGCGACTTCCAGCCCGTCACCGCCATCGGCTTGTCGCCGTACATCGCCCAGTTCGCCTCCAGGACGACCTTGCCGTCGATGTAGCAGATCATCAAGTCGTCGAAGTAGCCGATGAAGCGGAAGCGGCCGTCCACCTTCGCCGTGAGGTCGGCCGAGTAGTGCGCCAGCCAGCCGCGCGGCTTCATCTTGTCGCCGACGCCGAACGCCTTCGGCCCGTTCTCCGCCTTCTGCTCCTCGACGAAGATCTTGTTGAGCGCGACCTTGGCGGGGACCTTGTAGACGTGGCCCTCGTTCTTCGCGCCGAACCGGCCGTTGTTGACGAGCTTGCGCGCCTGCTCCCAGTACATGTTCGGGTTCCAGCCGGGGATGTCCGCGCCCGAGGCGTCGCGCTTGAAGTCGAACATCTCGCCGATGAGGTAGCCGGCCGGCACGCCGCCGCCTCCGCCGCCCGTCCCCGTGCCGCCGATGACCGTGCCGAACGAGCCGCCCTCGCCGAGGGAGCGCGTCTTCGCGCCCGTGATCATGTGGACGGGCGACGAGATCTTGACGACGGACGGCGCCGCCGCCACGGTCGCGCTCTGCGGCGCCGGCGTCATGGAGGACATGGTCGGGATGTTGACGTCGATGCTCACGTCCACGATGGGCGCGTCGGGGTCGACGGCGACGACGTCGGGGGCGTCCTCCGGGGTTTCGTCCTCCTCAAGGATCTCGGCGGGCTCGACCTCCGTCGCGATGTCGACCTGGATGGCGCGGCGGCTCGTCTGCACCGTCGCCGTCACGACGAGGAGGACGAGGACGGAGACGACGGGGATGGCGACGGCGAGAAACGGCGCCTGAAGCCGCTCGATGGCGAGCCTCGCGCGCTTGTATTCGCCGGACGTGCGCGGCGCACCCAGCCCCCGGATGATCTCCTTCAGGGGCGGGATGTCCGACCACGAGACGTCCTTCTTCAGATAGCTGTCCTTTTTCTTCCACCACATGGCTCTTCTCTCCTTCAACCCCTTAAACGGCGCACGGCCGCAAAAGGTTCACGCTCATCTCGGCTTGAGGAAGAAGGCGTCGTGCGTGATGACGAACGCCCAGTCCTCCGGCATGCGCTTGAGCTCGTGCCCCTCGCCCCACGTGTCCGTGTAGAGGATCTCCTTCTTCTTGTCGTTGTAGCCGATGATGAGCCGCATGTGCCCGCCCGACGTCTGCGGATTGACGCCGCGCTCGGGGAAGATGCCGAGCGTGACGCCCCAGAAGACGGGAATCCCCGCGTTGACCTGCTGGCGGACGCCCTGCGCGAACTTCTTCGCCCGCGAGTCCTTCTGGCGCATCTTGTAGAGCACCTTCGGCTCCATCGCCGCGTGGACGTCGCCCACGTTCACGCTGTTGCCCCGCATGAACTGCGAAAGGGAGATCGTCGGCCTCTTGAGGGACTTCGCCGCCTTGTTGTAGCGCTCGATCTCCTCCTCGACGTCGCCGAAGGACGCCGTCATGTCGAGGATGCTCTGGAAGCCGAGCCCGTTCTTCTCGCCGACGGCCGCGACGGCCTCCTTCATCGCCGAGACGCTCGTGCCGCCCTCCGCGCTCGTGCCGGCCTGCTGGGCGATCTCGTGCTCGTCGATGCGGTGGCCGTAGTAGCGCAGGACGCGCTCGGAGACGGCCGCCGCGCAGTAGCCCTTCTGCCCCTGGTCGACCATGGGGACGTTCTCGATGTAGACGTCGCCGTTGGAGCGCTTGGTCACGTTGTCCTTGATCTTCGCCTTGCCGGCCGCGCCCTTCGGCCTCTTCGCGCCCGCCGAGGCGGCCTTCGCGACGCGGTCTTTCGGCGTCAGCGTGAGGCGCAGGTATTCGACGCCGCGCGTCGGCGAGAGCCCCCAGACGAGCTCCGCCGCCGGGTCGGACGACGCGAAGACGCGCTTGAACCTCTGGCCGCCGTTGCGAAGCGTCGTCTTCTCGGGAGGCGGCAGCTTGCGCCCCGCCGCGCCAAGGTGGCGGGCAACGGCGTCGAGCTTCGTCTGAAGCGAGTCCTCCGTCAAAAGCGAGCCCTTCGCGTCGCCCCGGTTGTAGAGCGACATCTCGACGCGCGCGACGCCCCCCTCCTCGCTCGACTTGTCGAAGTAGACCTTCGTCTCCCAGACCTGCAAATCGTGCCACGAGCAGGTGTCGGGCTTCAGGCAGTTGACGATGTCGCGCTCCTCGCTCGCGAAAACGAACCCCGCGTCGGCGTGCTCGACGGCGAAGAACTCCGCCTTGTCGTGCCAGGCGTCCTTCTGCGAAAAGAGGGCGCCTAAGTCAAGGACGGCCAGAAAAAGAAACCCGATCACGATCTCCTCCCCTTCCCTTTCGAGGGCTTCTGCCGTTGCGGCTTTGGCGGCTTTGGACGATGCGGCTTCCCCTTCGGCGCATCCGTCGCCTCGCCGTCGCGGACGGGCGCAAAGTCGAGCTTCCGCTCGCGGAAGTCGACGGAGAGGACGCGCACGCGGAGGGCGTCGCCGACGCGATAGACTTCGCGCCCCGCCGAGAGCGTCCGCTTCGCGTCGTCGTAGACGAGATAGCGGCGCGAGAGGTTGCGGACGTGGACGAGCCCCGAGACGGCCAGGTCCGGCACGTCGACGAAGCAGCCGAACGGCATGACGCGCGAGATGACGGCCTCGTGCGGACGGACGGCGCCGTTGTGGAGCTCGTCGTCGAGGAGGCGGTATTTCTTGATTTCGAGGAGGGCGCGTTCCGCTTCGGCGGCGGTCTCCTCGCACGCGGTCACGTGCGCCGCCCAGGTCGCGAGACGCTTCGCCGGCACGCGCGCGGCGGCGGGGTTCTTCCCCTTCGCCAGATACGCCGCGAGCTGGCGGTGGAGCGTCAGGTCGGGATAGCGGCGGATGGGCGACGTGAAATGCGCGTAGTAGGCCTTCGCCAGGCCGAAATGCCCGATCGCCGTCGCGTCGTAGACGGCGCGTTTCATCGAGCGCAGGATCATCACGGAGATCGTGCCGTAGAGGGGGTTCGACTTGATCGACTTGAGGAACGCGGCGAAGACGGCGGGCTTCGAGACGTCGCCCATGGAAACGCCCAGCGCGCGCAAGTCGGCGCGAAGCGCCTGGAGCTTCTCCTCGTCGGGGCGCTCGTGGAGACGCGCGAGGATCTTCACGCCGCGCGACCAGAGCTCCTTCGCGACGGCCTCGTTCGCCGCGACCATGCACTCCTCGACCATCTGGTGCGACTCGTCGTAGGGGCGCGTCACGATGGCGTCGAGCTCGCCGTGCTTGTCGAGGCGGACCTCCGCCTCCGGGATCTCCAGGTCGAGGGCGCCCTTCTCGAAGCGGGCCTTGCGCAGACGCTGCGCGAGCGCGGAGATGGCGCGGACGGTCTTCGCCTGACGCGCGTCGAGGGACTTTGTCCGCCGCCCCTTGATGACGGCCATGACCTCCTCGTAGGTGAGACGCGCCTGCGAGCGGATGACGGACTTCGCGAACGAGCGGGCGACCATCTCGCCCTTCTTGTCGAAGGTCATGAAGACGGAGAAGGCGAGCCGGTCCTCGTGCGGGACGAGCGAGCAGACGCCGTTCGAGAGCGACTCGGGCAGCATGGGGACGACGCGGTCGCAGAAGTAGACGCTCGTCGAGCGGGCGTAGGCCTCGCGGTCGAGGGCGGAGCCTTCGCGGACGTAGTGCGAGACGTCGGCGATGTGGACGCCGAGGACGGTCTCGCCCTTGCGGTTCGTCTCAAGGCTCAAAGCGTCGTCGTAGTCCCGCGCCGTGACGGGGTCGCACGTGAAGATGAACGTCTTGCGGAGGTCGAGGCGTTTCTCGCCCTTGGGGACGCGCACCTTCGCCGGAATCGCCGCCGCCTCGCGGAGGGCCGCCTCCGGGAAGCGCGTGCGGAGCTTGTAGAACTTGATGACCTGATCCGTGTCCTTGGACGCCTCGGACGCCGGGAGCGGACTGCTAAAAGTCGAGATTTCTGACATTGAGCGCGTTTTCCTCGATAAACTTGCGGCGCGGCTCGACTTCGTCGCCCATGAGAAGCGTGAACATCTGGTCCGCCTTGACGGCGTCGTCGAGCTTGACGCGGAGCATGTGGCGCTTCTCGGGGTTCATCGTCGTGTCGTAGAGCTCGTCGGCGTCCATTTCGCCGAGGCCCTTGAAGCGGTAGACGGTCAGCCCCTGCTTGCCCTGCGTGCGGACGTCGTCGAGAAGCTTGACGAGGGGGCCGGCGGGGGTGGCGGGCGTCGCGCCGAACCAGTCCTCCGGCGCATAGCCGAAGCCCGCGAGAGACGCGAACTGCTTCTTGAGCATGGACGCGCCCGACCCCTGCGCCGTCTCGTCGTGGAGAAGGCCGTGCGGGTCGAAGCCGCGCTCCGACACGAGGCGCGACGTCTCCTCGATCTCCGCGAGAAGCAGGAGAAGCGCCTTGGCGCGGTCCTTTTCGAGCGGTGCGCCCGACTTGTCCGAGACGGCGAAGTCGTCGAGCCCCAGCGTGAGGAGCCGTTCGGTGAGCTCGCCGTCGGTGAGGACGTATTCGCCCTTCTTCTTGCGCTCGACCTTGTAGAGCGGCGGCTGCGCCAAATAGACGTAGCCCTTCTCGATGAGCTCGGGCATCTTGCGGTAGAAGAAGGTCAGAAGGAGCGTCCGGATGTGCGCCCCGTCGACGTCGGCATCGGTCATGATGACGATCTTGTGGTAGCGCGCCTTCGAGATGTCCCACTCGTCGCCGAACCCGCAGCCGATCGCCGTGATCATCGTGCGGATCTCGTTGTTGGCGAGCATGCGGTCGATCCGCGCCTTCTCGACGTTGAGCACCTTGCCGCGCAAGGGCAGGATCGCCTGCGTCGCGCGGTTGCGCCCCTTGCACGCCGAGCCGCCGGCGGAGTCGCCCTCGACGAGGTAGAGCTCGGTCTTCGCCGGGTCGCGCTCGGAGCAGTCGCGCAGCTTGCCGGGGAGCGAGAGCCCGTCCATGACGCCCTTGCGGCGCGTCGATTCGCGGGCGGCGCGGGCGGCCTCGCGGGCGCGGTTCGCGAGAAGCGTCTTCTCGATGATGGCCCTGGCGACCTGCGGATTCTCCTCGAAGAACGTGCCGAGCCTGTCGGAGACAATCCCAGAGACGATGCCGTCGACCTCGCCGTTGCCGAGCTTCGTCTTCGTCTGGCCCTCGAACTGCGGCTGGGGGACCTTGACGCTGACGATGACGGTGAGGCCCTCGCGCATGTCTTCGCCCGTCAGGGTCGCGAGCTCCTTCTCCTTGATGAGCTTGTTCCGCTCGCCGTAGGCCTTGATCGTCGCCGTCAGGGCGCGGCGGAAGCCCGAAAGGTGCGTGCCGCCCTCGACGGTGTGGATGTTGTTGCAGTAGGTCTGCTCGATCGTCGCGTAGGTGTCGGTATACTGCATCGACACCTCGGCCTGGATGAGGTAGGTGCCGTCCAGGCGCGTGCACTCCTTCTGCCCCTCGAAGTGGATGATCGGCGAAAGCGGCGTCTTGTTCGTGTTCAAGTACGCGATGAAGGCGTCGATGCCCCCGTCGTAGTGGAACGTCTCCTCGAAGAACTTGCCGTCCTCGTCGCCCTCCTCGTCCTTGAAGTGGATCGTCACGCCCTTGTTGAGGAACGCGAGCTCGCGGAGTCTCGCGGCGAGAATCGACGCCTTGAACTTCCGGCACGTGAAGATCGTGTGGTCGGGGAAGAACGTGACGGAGGTGCCCGTCTCGTCGCCGCACGTGCCGACGACGTCGAGCGGCTTCGTGACGTGGCCGCGCGAGAACTCGATGTGGTGGAGCTTGCCGTCGCGCTTGACGTCGACCTTCATCCAGTCGGAGAGCGCGTTCACGCACGAGACGCCGACGCCGTGGAGGCCGCCCGAGACCTTGTAGTTCGAGCCGTCGAACTTGCCGCCCGCGTGGAGGACGGTCAGGACGACCTCGATGGCGGGCTTCTTCTGCGTCGGATGCTCGTCCACGGGGATGCCGCGCCCGTTGTCGCGCACGGTGACGGAGCCGTCCTTGTTGATGACGACGTCGATCATCGTGCAGTAGCCGGCGAGAGCCTCGTCAATCGAGTTGTCCACGACTTCGTAGACGAGATGGTGGTAGCCGCGTTCGCCCGTGTCGCCAATGTACATGGCCGGACGCTTGCGGACCGCCTCCATGCCTTCGAGAACCTGGATGTTCCCGGCGTTATACTCTTCGCTCATGATAGAATTCCAAGGGTGGGACTGCCGGGAATCGAACCCGGAACCTACGGTTTAGGAAACCATCGCTCTGTCCAGTTGAGCTACAATCCCAATACGACAATTATACCAAATCTTCGGCTAACGGACAACGAAATTGACCATCCGCTTGGGGACGGCGATCACCTTGACGACGGTCTTCCCGTCGAGGAAACGCGCCACGTCCGCGTTGTTCCGGGCCGCCTCCTCCATGTCCTTGGGCGAGGCGTCCACGGGCACGCGGATGCGCCCGCGAAGCTTGCCGAGAACCTGGACGGGGATCTCGATCTCGTCCTCGACGAGCGCGGTCTCGTCGAAGGACGGCCACGGCTCGTAGGCGAGCGTCTTGTCGTGTCCAAGGAACTGCCAGAGTTCTTCGCCAAGGTGCGGCGCGAACGGAGAGAGACAGAGAACAAACTTCTCAAGAAACTCCTTGGGCAAGGGTTCGGGGGCGCCAGAGCCCCCGTCCGTTCGACCCTTCGCAAACCCCTCCGCCTCGTTGAGGAAGACCATCATCGCGGAGATCGCCGTGTTGAAATTGAGCGTCTCCAGGTCGTCGCCGACCTTCTTGACCATGCGGGCGAGCGATTTCGCCTCGGCCTTAGTCATCGGCCGGTCGCACGTTTTCGTCTCGGTGACGAGGCGGTTCGCGCGCTTGAGGAAGTTGTGGACGCCCTTCA
>CAVGMG010000036.1:0-12473 GCA_963630185.1 Alistipes onderdonkii
CGAATGAACACGAATCTCCACAAATCTTTCGTGCTCATTCGTGCGATTCGTGGCTAAAACCTAGAACCTAAAACCTAAAACCTCTTCGGCTGAAACCTAAAACCTAAAACCTCTTCGGCTGAAACCTAAAACCTAACACCTAAAACCTTTCCCCTTTTTCACTTTTCCACTCCAAATATGGTATAATGACTCCATGAATACGATACTTGTGGGCGCCCAGTGGGGCGATGAAGGAAAGGGCAAGGTCATCGATTTCCTGACGGAGGAGGCGGACGTCGTCGTGCGCTTCCAGGGAGGGTCGAACGCCGGGCATACCGTCGTCGTGGGCGACAAGAAATACGTCCTCCACCTCGTGCCGTCGGGCGTCCTCCACGACGGCAAGCACTGCGTCATCGGCAACGGCGTCGTCATGGACCCCTTCGACCTCATGCGCGAGCTGGAGCAGGTCGAGAGCTGGGGCTTCGACATCAAGGAGCGCTTCCACATCTCCGAGCGGGCGCACATGGTCATGCAGTGGCACCGCGAGATCGACAAGGCCGAGGAGGCCCTCCGCGCGGCGTCGTCGAAGATCGGCACGACCGGGCGCGGCATCGGCCCCGCCTACGCCGCGAAGGTCGGCCGCTACGGCCTTCGCGTCGGCGACATCCTGAAGCCCGACTTCCTCGACCTCGTGCGCGCGCAGGTGGCGGAGGCCAACCGGACGCTTGCCGCGCTCCACGCCCACACGCTCGACCCCGACGAGATGGTGCGCCTCTACGCGCCCATGGTCGCCGCGCTCATGCCCTACGTGACGGACACCGTCCAGTTCCTGCACGAAAGCCTCGAAAAGGGCAAGTCCCTCCTCTTCGAGGGCGCGCAGGCCACCATGCTCGACATCGACTTCGGCACGTATCCCTTCGTGACCTCCTCGAATCCGACGGCCGGCGGCGCCTGCACGGGCTCCGGCGTCTCGCCGCGCGCGATCGACCGCGTCATCGGCGTCCTCAAGCTCTACACGACGCGCGTCGGCGAAGGGCCGTTCCCGACGGAGCTCTTCGACCAGGACGGCGAGACGCTGCGCCAACGCGGCGGCGAGTTCGGCGCGACGACGGGCCGCCCCCGCCGGTGCGGCTGGTTCGACGCGGTCGTCGCCCGCTACGCCCAGCGCATCAACGGCATCGACTACTGGGCCATGACGAAGCTCGACGTCCTGGACGCCTTCGAGACGATCAAGATCTGCACGGGCTACCGGCGCGAGGACGGCTTCGTCTACACGACGTTCCCCGCCGACCTCGGCGCCCTGCGGCATTGCGAGCCCGTCTACGAGGAGATGCCGGGCTGGCTGTGCGAGACCTCGCACGTCACGCGCTACGAAGACCTGCCCGAGAACGCGAAGCGCTACGTCGCCCGCATCCTGGAGCTCGTCGGCGGGAAGCTCGGCGTCCTCTCCGTCGGCCCGGCGCGCGAAACGACGCTCCGCATGATCTGACATGGCGATGAACAGTGTCCTGAAACGTGTCTTGACGGGGCTCTCCATCGGCGCCCTCGTCGTGAGCGCCTGCCTCTTCACGCCGCTCCGCTTCATCACGCCCGTCGTCTGCGTCCTCATCGCGCTCACCTCGGTGGAGTTCGTCCTCCTCTTCCTGAAGAAGCGTCCTCTGCCGCGCCCGCTCCAGGGCTCTCTCGGCTGCCTCATCGGGCTTGCCGTCATCGCGTTCGGCCTTCTCGCCCTTCCGAAGATCGCGGCGGACTACGGACGATACTTCCTCCTCTACGTCCTCGCCGTCGTCAAGTTCTCGGACGTGGGCGGGTTCGCGTTCGGCCTTTTGTCGGCGCGGCATCTGAAGGGCGGCAACCACAAGCTCTGCCCGTCGATCTCGCCGGGGAAGAGCTGGGAAGGGCTTCTCGGGTCGCTCGTCTTCTCGTCGCTCGTCTCGTGCGCGTTCATGGGCCTCACGCACTTCGGCCTTCCGAAGTCGATCCTCCTTGGCTGCACCGCCGCGCTCGTCGGAACGGCCGGCGACCTCGTCGAGTCGAAGTTCAAGCGGTGGGTCGGCGTCAAGGACTCGTCGGCGATGGCCTGGACGAACGGCATGGGCGGCTTCCTCGACATGGTCGACTCCCTCCTTCTTGCGCCCGCCGTGCTGCTCCTTCTCTTCACGCTCACGGGCTGCCAGTTCTGCGACCGCATCTCCCTCGGCGACGCGGCCGAGAACCAGGTCCTGCGCGTCATGAGCGGCGACCGATACTACCTGACGCTTGAGGAGAACATGACGACGGGCTACTCGTGGCACTACGCCTGCGACAACGACGACGTGGAGGTCCGCATCGACCACGAAGGCCCGGAGGAGACGCGCTCTCCCGACGGCGAGATCCTCTGCGGCGCACCCGGCAAGGCCGAAATCCGCATCCGCGTCCTGCGCGGCTTCGACGGCCCGGCGACCGTGCGCTTCTTCTACCAGCGTCCGTGGGAGAAGGAGCCCGTCAAGAGCTTCACGATCGGCCTCTACAAGCGGACGGGCGACGCGGCTTTCTGGAAATAGGCATGGACACGATCTATCTGGCGACGCACAACGCGCACAAGGTCGAGGAGTTCGCCGCCATCCTGACGGGGTGGCGCATCGTCCCCGACAACCCCGCCGACGCCGAGGAGACGGCCTCGACGTTCTCCGGCAACGCCCTCATCAAGGTGCGGGCCATCCGCGCCCGGCATCCCAAGGCGTGGTGCCTCGCCGACGACTCGGGCCTCGAAGTGGACGCCCTCCACGGCGCCCCCGGCGTCCGCAGCGCGCGCTACGCCGGCGACGGCGCGGACGCGGCGGCGAACAACGCGCTTCTCCTCAAGAACCTCGAAGGCGTCGCCGAGCGGCAGGCGCACTTCACGTGCGCCCTCGCGCTGGTCGACCCCGACGGGCGCGAGAGCGTCGTCGAGGGGCGCTCCTTCGGGCGCATCGCCCTCGCGCCCAGCGGCCGGACGGGCTTCGGCTACGACCCCCTCTTCGTCCCCGACGGCTTCGACAGGTCGTTTGCGGAGCTTTCCCCCGCCGAGAAGAACGCGATCTCGCATCGCGGCCGGGCGCTTGAGGCCTTGCGCAAGATTTTACCGTCAAATATGCTATAATACAAGTCTTATGGGTATTCGAATCTTAGGAACGGGAAGCTATCTTCCGCCGCGCGTCTTGACGAACGAGAGCCTGGCGTCCACGCTCGACACGTCGGACGAGTGGATCTACTCGCACACGGGCATCCACTCGCGCCACGTCGCCGACGAAGGCGAGACGACGTCGACGATGGCCGCCAAGGCGGCGCGCGCGGCGCTGGAGCGAGCCGGCGTCGCGCCGGAGGAGGTGGGGCTCATCATCGTGGCGACCTCCTCCGCCGACTACAATCCCTTCCCCTCGACGGCCTGCCTCGTCCAGGGCCTTCTCGGCTGCGCCGACGCGGGCGCCTACGACTTGCAGGCGGCCTGCTCCGGGTTCGTCTACGCGCTCGACCAGGCGCGGGGGTGGATCAACTACAACCCGGGCAAGAAGGCTCTCGTCATCGGGTCGGAGTGCCTGACGCGCATCGTGGACTGGTCCGACCGCAGCTCGTGCATCCTCTTCGGCGACGGCGCCGGCGCCGTCGTCCTCGGCAACGACGCGCCCGCCGGCGAGGCCGCGCTCACGACGGACGCCGTGAGCATCCTGGGCGCCGACGGCACGGGGCGGCACTTCATCCAGCGCACGGGCGGCACGATGACCTCGCTCGCCTTCGACCCCAAGACCGGCGTTCCGACGACGACGCACATCGCCTCCTCGACGCTCTCGCTCATGGGGCACGACGTCTTCGCGTTCGCCGTCAAGGCGATGTCGCGCGTGACGACGGATCTCTGCGCGAAGAAGGGCCTGGAGCCTGCCGCGCTCGACCGCGTCTTCGCGCACCAGGCCAACGGGCGCATCATCGAGGCGTGCGCACGGCGCATGAAGCTGCCGATCGAGAAGTTCTATCTGAACTTGCAGGAGACGGCCAACACGTCGGCCGCCTCCATCCCGATCTCCCTCGACCTCGCGTCGCGGGCGGGCGAGCTGAAGGACGGCATGCGGATCGTCCTCGTTGGATTTGGCGCCGGACTGACGATGGCCGGCACGTTGATGACATGGCCAGAACTCTAAGGGAAGAACTATGAAAAAAGTGATGATTACGGGCCTCGGAATGCTGTGCGCGAACGGCAACGGCAAGGAGGCGGTGTGGGCGAGCCTGAAGGCGGGAACGCCCGGCATCGGGCGCATCACGCGCTTCGACGCCTCGCGCTGCACGGCGCAGGTCGCGGCGGAGGTCAAGGACTTCCAGGCCTACGCGATCGACTCGGGGCTCATCGACAAGCGCGAGGCGCGTCACATGGCGCGGTTCTCGCAGTTCGCCGTGGCGGCGGCGGTCGAGGCCTGGAAGGACGCGGGCTACGACGAGGCGAACAAGCCCGACATGACGCGCGTGGGCGTCCTCTTCGGAAACGGCATCGGCGGCATCGACGTGACGGGCGAGGCCTACAAGACGCTCTTCGACCGCGGCCCCGACCGCCTGTCGCCGCTGGCGGTGCCGGAGCTCATCCCGAACGAGGCGGCGGGCAACGTCTCCATCGTCCTCGGCGCGAAGGGCCCGTCGCAGGTCGTCGTCACGGCGTGCGCGTCCTCGACGGACGCCCTCGGGCTGGCGCTCGACATGATCCGCGCCGGTCGTGCGGACGTCGTCGTGGCGGGCGGCACGGAGGCCGTCATCAACGAGTTCACGGTCGGCGGCTTCATGAAGATGAAGGCCCTCTCGACGCACTACAACGACACGCCCGAGAAGAGCTGCCGTCCCTTCACGAAGGGGCGCGACGGCTTCGTCATGGGCGAGGGCGCGGCCGCCCTCATCCTGGAGAGCGAGGAGCACGCGGCCGCGCGCGGGGCGCGGGTCTACGCCGAGCTTGCGGGCTACGGCGCGACGTCCGACGCCTACCACATCACGGCGCCCGACCCGTCGGGCGAGGGGGCGGTCCGGGCCATCGAGCTCGCGCTCCGCGACGCGGGCGTCGCCGACAAGGCTGAAGTCGACTACATCAACGCGCACGGCACGTCCACGCACCTGAACGACCAGATGGAGACGAAGGCGTTCAAGACGGTGTTCGGCGAGGAGGGCGCGAAGAAGATCAACGTCTCGTCGACGAAGTCGATGCACGGCCATCTCCTCGGGGCGACGGGCGCCTTGGAGGCCGCCGTCACGGCGCTCGCCATCCACGAGGGCTTCATCCCGCCCACCATCAACTACGACGAGCCGGATCTCGACGTCGACGTCTCGAAGGGCGAGACGCCGCTCGATCTGAACTACACGCCGAACGTCGGCGTCGCCCGCGAGATCCGCGTCGCGCTCTCGACGTCGCTCGGCTTCGGCGGGCACAACGGCGTCCTCGCGTTCAAGCACGTCTAAAAAGGAGTCGGCCATGGAGTTCCCGTCGTTCAAGAACGTCTACAACAAGCCCGGCATCGAGCTTCTTCCGCACCGCGACCCGTTCCTCTTCGTGGACACGCTCATCTCGGCGGACGAGACGGGCGCGTTGGGCGAATACACCTTCACGCACGAGAAGAACGAGTTCTTCAAGGGGCATTTCCCGAACTTCCCCATCGTGCCGGGCGTCGTCCTCGTCGAGGCGATGTGCCAGGTCGCCGGGGCCGGCGTCGTCGCGCGCGGCATCCTGTGCCCGCAGGCCTCGTTCGCCTTCGCGGGCATCGAGAGCGCGCGCTTCCGCCGTCCCGTGCGTCCCGGCGACAAGCTGACGACTCTCGTCAAGGTCGTCCGCGAGCGTCTGCCCCTCGGGTCGTATGAGGTCTTCGGCTACGTCAACGGCAATCTGGCCGTCGAGGCGAAGGTCAAGTGCATGATGATGAACTCGCGCAAAGACGCGCCGGCGATATGATCCCCATCGTCAAGCCCGACGACGGGCGTCTCGCCCGGTTCTGCGCGCGCGCCGCGTTCCCCGAAGAGGCCGAGTCTGCGGCCTCTCGCGTTTTGGCCGACGTCCGCCGGAGGGGCGACAGGGCCGTCCTGGAGGCCGTCGCCCGCTTCGAGGGCTTCCGCGCCCAATCGGCGGCGGATCTCAAGCTCGACGTCTCGGAAATCTCCGCCGACGGCCTCGACAGGAAACTCGTCCGCGCCGTCAAGGACGCGCACCGGCGCGTCCTCCGCTTCTCGAAGGCCTCGCTTCGCCGGGACTGGTCGATGAAAACGCCGCGCGGCGGCTCGGCGGGCGAGTTCTTCTCGCCCCTCGACCGCGTGGGCGTCTACGTGCCGGGCGGCACGGCGCCCTTGGCCTCGACGGCGATCATGACCGTGACGCTCGCCAAGGCGGCGGGCGTGCGCGAGATCGTCGCCTGCACGCCGGCGGGGCGCGACGGGCGCGTCAACCCCATTCTCCTCTTCGCGCTCCGCTGGGCGGGGGCGACGGAAATCTACCGCGTCGGCGGCATCCAGGCGATCGGCCTCATGGCCTTCGGCACGAAGACGTGTCCGAAAGTCCAGAAGATCGCAGGGCCCGGCAACGCCTACGTGACGGCCGCCAAGCGGCAGGTCTACGGGTATGTCGCCATCGACCAGGTGGCGGGCCCGAGCGAGATCGCCGTCCTCTCGGATGCGTCGGCGCCGGCGCGTTTCGTCGCGGCGGACTTGCTCTCGCAGGCGGAGCACGGATCGGGGCTTGAAAAGTCGCTCTGCGTCTGCACGTCTTTGTCGCAGGCCGAGGCCATCCGTGCGGAGATCGAGCGGCAGACGAAGACGCTTTCGCGCCGCGCCCTCGTCGAGCGCGTCATCGCGCGGCAAGGCGTTCTCATCGTCGTGGCGTCCTCCGTGGAGGAGGGGCTTCGCGTCGTCAACGACTTCGCGCCGGAGCATCTTGAGCTGATGACGGAGAACCCCCGCGCCGTCCTTCGCGGCGTGCGGGCGGCGGGCGCCGTCTTCGTGGGCCCGTGGACGCCGGAGTCGGCGGGCGACTTCGCGGCGGGCCCTTCGCACGTCCTGCCCACGGGCGGCGCGGCGCGGATGTTCAGCGGCTTGACGCCCGACGACTTCCGCCGCCGCCACAGCTTCGTCGCGTTCACGAAGAAAGACCTCGAAGACACGCGCGAGACGATCGAGGCCTTTGCCGCCGTCGAGGGGCTTGACGCGCACGGCCGCGCGGCGACGGTGCGCTTTGAAGGGGAAGAGGCATGACGTTCGAGAATACCATCGGCCTTGAGACGCACGTCCAGCTGAAGACGAAGACGAAGATGTTCTGCGGGTGCGCCCTGGAGACGGGCTCCTCCCCGAACGTGCACACGTGCCCCGTCTGCCTCGGCTATCCGGGGGCGCTCCCCGTCATGAACCGCGAGGCCATCCGCCTCACGGTCATGTCGGGCCTCATGCTCGGCTCGACGATCGCGCGGCGGGCGACGTTCGACCGGAAGAACTACTTCTACCCCGACATGGCCAAGGACTACCAGATCTCGGAGAACGAGCATCCGCTCTGCATCGGCGGCGGCGTCGAGATCGTGCGCCCCGATGGCACGAAGAAGACGATCCGCATCAACCACATCCACCTGGAGGAGGACGCCGCCAAGATCAACCACTACCCCGTCACGTCGGGGGTGGACTTCAACCGGGGCGGCACGCCCCTCATGGAGATCGTCTCGGAGCCCGACCTCGCGTCCGCCGACGAGGCCGTCGCCTACCTGACGGCCCTGCGCGAGATGCTCGTCTACGCGGGCGTGACGAACGGCAATTTGGAGGAGGGGAACATCCGCTCGGACGTGAACATCTCGATCCGCCCGGAGGGCTCGACGACGCTGGGGACGAAGGTCGAGATCAAGAACATGAACTCCTTCTCCGGCATCCACGCCGCGCTCGTCTACGAGGCGAAGCGCCAGCGGCTCTGCGCGGCGCAGGGCGTCGCGGTCGTCCAGGAGACGCGCCGCTGGGACCCCGAGGCGCTGGAGACGGTCTCCATGCGCACGAAGGAGAACGCGCACGACTACCGCTACTTCACGGAGCCGGACCTGCCGCCCGTGGAGCTCTCCGATGAGCAGATCGAGGCGTGGCGGGCGCTCCTCCCCGAGAGGCCTGACGTGCGGCGCGCGCGGATGGTCGCCGACTACGGCCTTGCCGACTACGACGCCGACGTCCTGTCGCAGCACAAGGCGAACGCCGACTACTTCGAGGCGGCGGCAAAGTCGCTCGGGCGCAAGGAGGCGAAGACGATGTGCAACCTCTTCCTCGGCGACGTCATGGCCCTCATGAACGAGCACGGGAAGTCGATCGGCGAGTGCCGGATGACGCCGCAGGCCTTCGCCGCGCTCGTGAAGATGTCCGTCGCCCAGCGCATCAGCGGGCCGACCGTCAAGGAGCTTCTGCCCGAGCTCTTCCTCTCGGGCGGCGACCCGGAGGAGATCGTGCGCACGCGGGGCCTTGAGACGGTCTCGGACGACTCTTCCTACGAGGCGTGGGTGGACGAGGCCCTCGCCAAGAACCCGAACCCCGTCGCCGACTACAAGGCGGGGAAGAAGGCGGCGCTCAGCTTCCTCGTCGGCCAGGTCATGAAGGCGTCGAAAGGCAAGGCCGACCCGAAGCGCGTGAGCGGCCTCATGATCTCGAAACTCGAAAGACTATGAAAAACCTGACAGCAGACGAATTGCGGAACCTCTACCTGACGTTCTTCGAGTCCAAGGGACACGTGATCATCCCTGGGGCGTCCGTCATTCCCGAAAACGACCCGACCGTCCTCTTCACGACGGCGGGGATGCACCCGCTCGTGCCCTACCTCATGGGCGCGATGGAGCATCCGGCGGGGACACGGCTCACGGACGTGCAGAAGTGCATCCGCACGGGCGACATCGACTCCGTCGGCGACGCCTCGCACCTCACGTTCTTCGAGATGCTGGGGAACTGGTCGCTGAACGACTACTTCAAGAAGGAGGCGATTTCCTGGAGCTTCGAGTTCCTGACGACGAAGCTCGGCTTCAGCCCGGAGCAGCTCAACGTCACGGTCTTTCGCGGCGAGGGGAAGGAAGGCGAAGAGGGCTACATCCCCGCCGACGAGGAGTCCGTCGAGATCTGGAAGTCGCTCGGCCTTCCGGAAGAGCGCATCTTCCGCCTGCCGCGCGAGGACAACTGGTGGGGCCCCGCCGGGACGACGGGCCCGTGCGGCCCTGACACGGAGATGTTCATCGACACCGGCAAGCCCAAGTGCGGCCCTGACTGCCGGCCCGGCTGCTCGTGCGGCAAATACGTCGAGATCTGGAACGACGTCTTCATGCAGTATCTCAAGAACGAGGAGGGCAAGTTCGTCCCCCTCGGCCGCCACAACGTCGACACGGGCATGGGCGTCGAGCGGACGGTCTGCATGCTCTCGCAGGCGCCGACCGTCTACGACACGGAGATCTTCGCGCCGATCATGGCGAAGATCGACGAACTGCGCCGAATGGACGGGGCTTCTGGCAGCCCCGAACCCTTGCCCATGGACGCTGAAGAGGTTTTGAGAGCTCGGCGGATTGTCGCAGACCATATGAGGACGGCGACGTTCATCTTGTGCGACCCGAAGGGCGGCGTGAAGCCGGGGAACATCGGCGCGAACTATGTCTTGCGTCGCCTCATCCGCCGCGCCGTCCGCTTCGCGCGACTTCTCGGAATTGCGCCGGGCTTCACCGTGAAGCTCGCCGAGGTCATCTGCGAGAAATACCACGCCGTCTACCCGGAGCTCAAGGCCAACCTGGAGACGTGCAAGCTCGACCTCGAAGCGGAGGAGGCGCGGTTCAACCGCACGCTCGACAAGGGCGAGGCGCGCTACCAGAAAGTCTCCGAGGCGCTGAAGGCGCACGGGCAGACGCGCATCTCCGGCAAGACCGCGTTCGAGCTCTACGACACGTTCGGCTTCCCGCTCGAAATGACGGTCGAGATGGCCGCGAAGGACGGCCTTGCCGTTGACACGGCGGGCTTCGAGGAGGCTCTCCGCAAGCACCAGGAGCTTTCGCGCACGACGAGCGCGGGTTCGTTCAAGGCGGGGCTCCAGGATCACTCCGAGGTCGTCACGCGGATGCACACGGCGACGCACCTCCTGCACGCCGCGCTCCACCAGGTGCTGGGCCCGACGGCTTTGCAGAAGGGCTCGAACATCACCGCCGAGCGTTTGCGCTTCGACTTCACGTGGCCGCAGCCGATGACGGCGGAGGAGAAGGCGAAGGTCGAGGCACTCGTCAACAAATGGATTGCCGAGGGCATCGACGTCACGAAGAAGATGACGACGGTCGAGGAGGCGAAGAAGGAGGGCGCGATGGCCCTCTTCGGCGCGAAATACGGCGACCAGGTCTCGCTCTACACGATCGGCGACGTCTCGAAGGAGATCTGCTCGGGCCCGCACGTCGCCAACACGCGCGAGCTCGGCTCGTTCAAGATCCTCAAGGAGCAGAGCTCGTCGGCGGGCGTACGGCGCATCAAGGCTGTCATCGGAAACTTATGATATAATAAAACGATATGAAAAAACCATCTTTCAAAGTGTCGGCGTTCGGCACGACGCGCTACGGCGAGAAGGCGAAGAAGTTCACCCTGAACGGCGCGGGCGGCGTCGTCCTGGAAGTGTCCGACTACGGCGGCAAGGTCGTGCGGCTCTTCACGCCCGACAAACGCGGCAAGTTGAAGGACGTCGTCGTCGGCTTCGACGCGCCCAAGGGGTGGGACGACGGCGACCCCTACTGGGGCTGCATCATCGGCCGCTACGGCAACCGCATCGCGAAGGGCGTCTTCAAGATCGGCAAGACCACGTATAAGCTGCCCGCGCTCAACAACGCGCCCGGCGGCATCGGCTGCAACCTGCACGGCGGCGCGCGCGGCTGGAACGCCTACGTCTGGCAGGCGAAGCCGTTCGTCGAGGGCACGGACGTCGGCGTCGTCTTCACGCACACGTCGCCCGACGGCGACGAGGGCTTCCCCGGCCGCGTGGAGGTCAAGGTCGTCTACACGCTGACGAAGGACAACGTCTGGCGCGTGGACTACGAGGCGCGTCCCGACCGCGAGACGCCGATCAACATGACGCAGCACGTCTACTTCAACTTCAAGGGCGAGGCCGGGGGGACGATCGAGGATCACGTCCTCAAGATCCCCGCGTCCAAGTACCTCCCGACCGACGCGGGGCAGATCCCGACGGGCGTCCTGAAGAGCGTCGCGAAGACGCCGTTCGACTTCAAGAAGGGCAAGCGCATCGGCGAGGACATCAACGCGCCCGACCGCGACCTCGAAATCGGCAAGGGCTACGACCACTGCTGGGTGCTCGACAAGGGCGAGATGGCGACGGGCAAGAAGTCGAAGCGCCTCATTCCGGCGGCGGAGCTCTCCTGCCCGCTCAACGGGCGGCGCGTGTCCGTGTGGACGACCGAGCCGTGCGTCCAGGTCTACACGGCGAACTGGGCCTCCTACGACCAGACGGCGAAGGGCGGGGAGCATCTCTCCTTCCGCTGCGGCTGCGCGTTGGAGACGCAGCACGCGCCCGACTCGCCCAACCGCCCCAAGTGGCCGACGACGTTCGTGAAGGGCGGCGAGACGTATCGCTCGTCGACGGAGTTCCGTTTTTCGTGTTCGTGAGGTAGTCTATGTCAGAAGAAGTCAGTGACCAGCAAAGGCGTCATTCGGCGGCGCATCTCTTGGCGCGCGCCGTCCAGAACCTGTTCGAGAACGTCCAGGTGGACATCGGCCCCGCGACGGACGAGGGCTTTTACTACGATTTCGACCTTCCGCACCGCCTGAGCCCGGAGGACTTCCCGAAGATCGAGAAGGAAATCGCCCGGCTCATCGCGCTCGACGAGCCGTTCGTGCGGCGCGAGGTCACGCCCGACGAGGCGCGCGAACTCCTGAAGGGCCAGACCTACAAGCTCTCGCGCCTGGAGGACGTCATCGCCAAGGGCGAGCCGATCACCGTCTACACGGTGGGCGACTACGCCGAGATGTGCCGCGGCCCCCACGTCGCGCATTCGAAGCAGATCGGCGTCGTCCGCCTGACGAAGGTGGCGGGCTCCTACTATCGCGGCGACGAGAAGAACAAGATGCTCCAGCGCGTCTACGGCATGATCGCCCGCGACGCGGCGGAGATGGCCGAGATCGTCGCCCGCGAGGAGGAGGCGAAGAAGCGCGACCACCGCCTGCTGGGGCGCGAGCTCAAGCTCTTCACGATCACCGAGCAGGTGGGCCCCGGGCTTGCGCACTGGCTGCCGCGTGGGGCGCGCGTCCGCATGGCCATCGAGGACTACTGGCGCCGGAAGCACCTGGAGGCGGGCTACGAGATCGTCTACACGCCGCACGTCGGCAAGTCCAACCTCTGGGAGACGTCGGGGCATCTCGGCTTCTACAAGGAGGGCATGTTCCCCGTGATGAAAGTGCGGGAGGGCGACGGGGAGGCCGCCTACGAGCAGGACTACTACGTCAAGCCGATGAACTGCCCGTTCCACATCCAGTGCTACCAG
>CAVGMG010000037.1:0-12279 GCA_963630185.1 Alistipes onderdonkii
GCATCGACCGCCAGCTGCGCGGCCGCTGCTCGCGCCAGGGCGACCCCGGCAGCTCCCAGTTCTTCATCTCGCTGGAGGACAAGCTCATGCGCCTCTTCGGGTCGCAGCGCATCTCCGGCATCATGCAGCGCCTCGGCCTCAAGGAGGGCGAGGTCATGGAGCACAAGTGGCTCAACCATTCCGTCGAGACGGCGCAGCGGCGCGTCGAGCAGCAGCACTTCGCCGTGCGCAAGCGCACCCTCGAATACGACGACGTCATGAACAAGCAGCGTTCGGTCGTCTACGAGCTGCGCGGGCGCGTCCTCAGGGGCTCGCCCGAGGAGGTCCACAAGCTCATCCTCGACGTCATGAACGACCTCGTCCTCACCGAGGCCGAGCGGGCGTTCTCGGACGCGAAGGAGCCGAAGGCGGAGTCGTTCCTCTCGTTCCTGACGGTCACGTTCCCCGTGACGGTCCTGGGCGAGGAGCTCGCCCCCTTCGCCGGCAACCCCGCCGGCGCCGCCGACCTGGCCATGACGCGCATCGAGGAGGCCTACGAGGCCAAGTGCGCGAGCGAAGACCCGGCCGTCCTCCCGTACATGGAGCGGTCGGTCTTCCTCCAGGTCATCGACCGCGAGTGGCAGGACTACCTGCGGGCGATGGACGACCTGCGCACGGGCGTGAACCTCCGCGCCTACGGCCAGCGCGACCCCCTCATCGAATACAAGAAGGAGGCCTTCGAGATGTTCGAGTCCCTCATGGGCGCGATCAAGTCGAAGGTCTCGACGAGCCTCTTCCGCTGCGCCACGGCGTCGCGGATCCAGGCGACGCTCCGCCGGATGCCGCAGATGCAGACGAACGGCGCCGAGTTCGGCGAGGAGAGCGAGCCCGCCGAGGCCGCCGCGAAGCCCCGCACGATGGGCGACGTCTTCGCCGAACTGATGAAGGCGTCGCGCGCGCCCGCGCCCGGCGCCGGCCCCCACGCGGCGCGGGAGGTCGGGCGCAACGACCCGTGCCCCTGCGGGTCGGGCAAGAAATACAAGAAGTGCTGCGGGCAGAAATAAAGGAGACGACGAACATGACAACGGCCATTCTACTCGCAGGCGGACGCTCGACACGCATGGGCGCGAACGTCGACAAGGCGTTCCTCTCGCTCGTCAACAAGCCCGTCCTGGCGTGGAGCCTTCTCGCCTTCGAGAAGTCCCCGAAAATCGACCGCATCGTCCTCGTCGTCCGCAAGGAGCAGCTCATCGCCTCGAAGGCCGTCGTCAAGATGTTCGGCATCTCGAAGCTGGAGAAGATCGTGGCGGGCGGCGCGAAGCGCCAGGAGTCCGTCCAGGCGGGGCTCGCGGCGTGCGACGCCGAGACGCGCCTCGTCGTCGTCCACGACGCGGCGCGTCCGTGCGTGACGCCCGACATGATCGCGGGCGTCCTCGCGCAGGTCGCGCCCGGCGTCGCCGCGACGGTGGGCCGCCCCGTCGTGGATACGCTCAAGAGCTGCGCGAAGGGCTCCGTCGTCACGTCGACCGTCTCCCGCGAGAAGCTCTGGGCCGTCCAGACGCCGCAGGCCTTCTGCGTCCAGGACTTGCGCGCGGCCTACAAGAAGCTCCCCTCCCGGACGGAGGTGACGGACGACTGCCAGGCCGTCGAGCGCGCGGGCGGCGCCGTCAAGATCGTCGAGACGCTTTCCCCCAACGTCAAGGTGACGGTTCCCGAAGACCTCCAGGTGGCGGCCGCCCTGCTGAAGTGATGGACCGGAAGTTCGCCATCCTCGGAGACATCCACGCCAACCTCGACGCGCTTGAGGTCGTCCTGGAGGACTGCCGCGCCCAGGGCGTGACGGACTTCCTCTGCACGGGCGACGTCGTCGGCTACAACGCCTGCCCGCACGAGTGCCTGAAGATCGTCCGCGACCTCGGCTGCCCCGTCGTCATGGGCAACCACGACTACTACGTCTCGACGTGCCTGCGGCTCGACGACTTCAACGCGAACGCGGCGGCCGGCATCAAGTGGACGCGCCAGCAGCTTTCGGACGAGGAGCGGGAGTGGCTCTCGAAGCTTCCCTTCTCGATCGTCAAGATGGGCATCACGCTCGTCCACGCGACGCTCGACAACCCGAAGACGTTCGGCTACGTCTTCGACCACCTGCAGGCCGAGGCCAACTTCTCGCACCAGGTGACGCCGCTGTGCTTCCACGGGCACACGCACTGCCCGATGATCTACGAGAAGCAGCTCTCGGCCGTCTACCGGATCGACGCGCAGGACTTCGAGATCCCCCTCGGGCGGAAGTATTTCATCAACGTCGGATCTGTCGGACAGCCCCGCGACGGCGACCCGCGCGCGGCCTACGCCCTCTATTCGCCCAAGGACCGCTCCGTCCACTTCCGCCGCCTCGACTACGACGTCAAGGCGGCGCAGGAGCGCATCCTCAAGGCGGGGCTTCCGTCGCTTCTGGCCGAACGTCTGGCTCTTGGGAGGTGAATGAGATGAAGAAGGCTCTGTGTGTTCTCTTTTCCGGCGCGTGTCTCTCGTCCGTCTTCGGCATCGAGCACGCCCTCTTCGAGACGGAGGCGTTCCACCGCGCGTCGCCGGCGTCCTACGCGGGGAGCTTCGTCTTCTCGCCCGTCTCCTTCGAGGTGGACTGCGTCCTGATGGCGGAGTCCCTCGCGACGATCCCCAAGGCCAACGTCGCCGAGAAGATGCAGGTCCTCTTCGGCTTCCCGTCGCTCTACCACCCGCTTCTCGCGGCGCTTCACGCGCCGACGAACGGGTTCTCGTTCCTGTCGGCGCGAGGGTTCTGCATCCCGCGCATCCAGGAGGCGAAGATGGACCACCGCCTGCACCTTGAACGCGAATACGGCGCGGAGGTGATGCGCTCTGTCCCGCCGGAGGGGGCGGAGGCGTGGTTTCGCGCCACGGTCGCCGGGCAGATGGAGGACTTCAAGGTCTCGTCCGTCGACCCGTCGCTCAACAAGTATTCGCTCTACGACCTCGCGTCCGTGCGCGTCGCGTGGCGCGACCCGTTCCCGACGGACAACACGCGGACGCTCGCCTTCTGCCCGGACGGGCCCGCGAGCGGCGTGCCGACCATCTTCATGTCGGACGTCCGCGCCGCCGCGACGTGGGAGGAGCCGGAGGGGACGCTCCTCAAGCTGCCGCTGAAGGGCGCGTGCTCGTTCTACGCGCTGCTGCCGAAGGAGGGCAAGAGCCTTGCCGACGTGCGCAAGGCGATGACGGGCGAGCGCGTCAAGCTTCTCCTCGCCCTGACGGGCCCGACGGCGGAGGAGGCCGCCCTCGCGCCGTGCGCCGTCGTCCTGCCGCGCCTCGACGTCCTCTCCCGCACGGAGCTCCAGGGGATCTTCTCGTATTTCCAGATCCCGCTCTCGTCGCTCGTCCTCCTCTCGGACAACATGAGCCCGCACGAGGCGGTCCAGTGGACGCGCTTCTCGCTCGCCGAGCACGCCTGGGACGAAAGGCCTCTCGCGAAGAAGCGCGACGGCGACGTCGTCCCGCTTTCGCCGGGCGTCAAGCGTCTCGTCTTCAACAGGCCCTTCTTCTTCTTCGTCTACCACGAGCCGACGCAGACGATTCCCGTCATGGGGCAGTTCACGGGCCGCTGAAAGGAAGCGTCATGCGTCTCGTCGTCGGCCTCGGAAACCCCGGTTCGTCCTACCGCAACACGCCCCATTCCATCGGGTTCGAGGTCGTGGACGCTTTGGCGCGGGAAGCCGGCGTCGCGTGGGAGGAGAAACGCGCGTTCAAGAGCCTGCTCGCGCACGTCTCGCTGGGGGGTGCGCGCGTCCTCTTGGCGAAGCCGCAGACCTTCATGAACCTCTCGGGGGAGGCGGTCGCGCCGCTCCTCAAATACCACAACGCCCGGCCGGAGGATCTCGTCGTCGTCCACGACGACATCGACATGGCGCTGGGGCGTCTCCGCATCCGGCTGGGCGGCTCGTGCGGCGGCCACAACGGCGTCCGCAGCGTCATCGAGCGCCTGGGGACGGATCGCTTCGTCCGCGTCAAGCTGGGCGTCGGGAAAGACCCCTCGAACGTCGTCGGCCACGTCCTCGGCTCGTTCCCGCCGGCCGTCCGGCCGCTCGTGGACAGCCTCGTCGAGACGGCCTCCCGCGCCGTCGCGTGCTTCGTGGAGAAGGGGCTTGACGAGGCGATGAACGGTTTCAACGGATACCAGGCCAGTTTGCCATGTCAGACTTGAACGAAACACCTCGCGCCAACCGGATCTCCATCGCGTTCTTCGGCTTGCGGAACGCGGGCAAGTCCACGCTCGTCAACGCCCTGACGGGGCAGAACCTCGCCATCGTGAGCGACTGCCCCGGCACGACGACGGACCCCGTCTCGAAGGCCATGGAGATTCTGCCCCTGGGCCCTTGCCTCATCACGGACACGGCGGGTCTCGACGACGAAGGGCCGCTCGGCGCGTTGCGCGTCGAGAAGTCCCTGCGCGTCCTCGCGACGGCCGACGTGGCGGTCTGGGTGCACGCCTGCCGGACGGGCGAGCCGTGCCCCGACCCGGTCGACCCGCGCGTCGTCGATGCCGCGAAAACGCACCACGTGCAGCTCCTCGAACACTTCCGCGACGAGTCCGTCGCGTCGCTCAAGGCGCGGATCGCCGCGCTGCGCCTCTTCGACCGCGAACGGTCGCTGCTGGAAGGGGTCGACTTCGGGTCGCGCCACCTCGTATGCGTCTGCCCCATCGACGAGAGCGCACCCAAGGGGCGGCTCATCCTGCCGCAGGTGCAGGTCATCCGGGAGGCTCTCGACAGGCATCTTCCCGTCAGCGTCGTGCAGGTCGGCGAGCTGGAGGGGATGCTCGCCGTCCTCGGCGGCAAGGCGTTCGTCGTCACGGACTCGCAGGCGTTCGTCCCGGTCAACGAGATCGTCTCGCGCTTCCCGGACGCCCTTTTGACGTCGTTCTCGATTCTCTTCGCGCGGCAGAAGGGCGACCTGGACGCCTTCTTGAACGGCGTCCGGGCTTTGCGGACGCTCCCCGACAAGGCGCACGTCCTCGTCGCCGAAGGCTGCACGCACCACCGCCAGTGCAACGACATCGGCACGACCAAGATCCCGAAGGCGCTGCAGAAGCTCGCGCCGCACACGGCCTTCGACTTCGCCTTCTCCTCGTCCCTCGACTTCCCGCTCGACGAGAAGTTCGATCTCGCCGTCCAGTGCGGCGGGTGCATGCTCTCGCGCCGCGAGGTGCTTCGCCGCCTCGACGTCTGCCGCGAACGGCGCGTGCCCGTCGTCAACTACGGGCTTCTCCTCGCGGAGGCGGCGGGCATTCTCGGGAAAAGTCTCGTTCCATTCTCAAAAGAGGTCTGACATGAATCTCACATCGCGCGTCCAGGACGCCTTCAAGAAAGCATTTCCCGCGTGGGACGCCTCGTCCCTCCGCGTCGTTCCCGCGAGCGACGCGAAGTTCGGCGACTACCAGTGCAACGAGGCCCTTCGTCTCGCGAAGGCGCTCCGCGTCAATCCGC
This sequence comes from Alistipes onderdonkii, assembly GCA_963630185.1. Lineage (GTDB taxonomy): Bacteria > Verrucomicrobiota > Kiritimatiellia > RFP12 > UBA1067 > UBA1067. Next base: position 5,478 of record CAVGMG010000037.1, read on the forward strand.
GCGAGGCGGCGTCGAAGGTCGCCGACTCCCTTCGGGGCTGCGAGGCCTTCGAGAAGGTCGACGTGGCGGGCCCCGGGTTCCTGAACCTGACCGTCTCGCAAGGCTGGCTCGCGGCGCGTCTCGGCGAGGTCGAAGCGTCCGACCGGCTCGGCGTCGAGCAGACGGGCGCGGGGCGGAAGATCGTCATCGACTACTCGTCGCCGAACGCGGCCAAGCAGATGCACATCGGGCACATCCGCTCGACCGTCATCGGCGACGCGCTCAAGCGCATCTTCAAGGCGCTCGGCTACGAGGTCGTCTCCGACAACCACCTCGGCGACTGGGGGACGCAGTTCGGCATCCTCATCAAGGGCTACCGCGAGCTTCTCACGCAGGAGGAGCGCGACAACCTCACCGTCGCCGCCCTGGAGAAGTGCTACGTCCTCTCGGCCGCCAAGGCCAAGGAGGAGGACGGCCTCTGGAAGGAGGCGTGCAAGCGCGAGCTCGTCCTCCTCCAGCAGGGCGAGCCGGAGCATTTGGCGCTCTGGCGGAAGTTCATCGACATCTCCATCGCCGAGTTCGAGCGCATCTACGCGAAGCTCGGCGTCTCGTTCGACACCTACCGCGGGGAGTCCTACTACAACGCGATGATGCCGCACGTCGTCGAGCGTCTCCAGGCGATGGGCCTTGCCGTCGAGTCCGACGGGGCGCTCGTCGTCAACCTGGAGAAAGAGGGCCTCGGCGTCGCCATCGTCCGCAAGTCCGACGGCGGCTACAACTACACGACGAGCGACCTCGCGTGCGTGGAGAGCCGCGTCCGCGAATACGACCCCGAGCGGATCGTCTACGTGACGGACGCCCGCCAGAAGCTCCACTTCGCGCAGTGGTTCGAGATCGCGCGGCAGATGGGCTACCGCGACGTGCAGCTCGTCCACGTGCCGTTCGGCCTCATGACCTACCAAGGACGCGCCATCTCGACGCGCGAGGGGAATTTGATCAAGCTCGACGAGCTCCTGTCCGAGGCGGAGCGACGCGCCTACGACGTCGTCAAGGATCGCGGCCTCGACCGCTCGGTCGCCTCGCAGATCGGCCTCGGCGCCGTCAAATACGCAGACCTCTCGCACGACCCCGCGACGGACGTCGACTTCTCGTGGGACAAGGCGCTGTCGCTGGAGGGGAACTCGGGGCCCTACCTCCAGTATGCGTGCGCGCGCATCTCGACGCTTCTCGACAAGGCAAAAGAGGCCGGCGTCGCCGGGGACGGGGCCTTCCTCTTCCCGACGCCCTACGAGCGGCAGCTCTCCTTGCACATCCTGGAGTTCCCCGGCGCGGTCTTCCGCGCGGCGCAGGCCTACAAGCCCTCCATCCTGGCGGACTACCTCTTCCAGACGGCGCAGCTCTACAGCTCGTTCTACCAGAACGCGCCCGTCCTCAAGAGCGACGAGGAGACGCGCGCGTCGCGCGTGCGCCTCTGCCGCCTGACGGGGCGCGTCCTCAAGGCGGGGCTTCACCTGCTCGGCATCGAGACGCCGGAGCGCATCTGAAGGAGGACGCGGCATGCTGCTGAAGATCGAGAATCTGGACGTGTCCTACCGAAGCGACGACGGCGAGGTGACGCCCGCCGTCCGCGAGGCGTCGCTGGAGCTTTCGCGCGGCGAGATCCTGGGCGTCGTCGGCGAGTCGGGCTCGGGGAAGTCCACGCTCGCGATGAGCGTCGCGCGCCTCCTGCCGAGTCCCCCGGCCTTCTACCCGAAGGGGCGCATCCTCCTGGACGGCGAGGAGATCCTCTCCATGCCGCTGAAGAGGCTGCGCGAACTGCGCGGCAAGAAGATCGGCGTCGTCTTCCAGGACCCCATGGGGTCGCTCTCGCCCCTGCACCGCATCGGCGACCAGCTCGTCGAGACGATCCTCCTGCACGAGAACGTCTCGAAGGCGGCCGCGCGCGCGTGGGCGCTCGAATGGCTCGAAAAGGTGCGCGGCAGCTCCACGATGGACCCCCTCACGTGGGCGAAGGCGTATCCGCACGAGCTCTCCGGCGGCATGCAGCAGCGCGTCATGATCGCGATGGGGCTCATGCTCGGGCCCGACCTCGTCATTGCGGACGAGCCGACGACGGCGCTCGACGTCACGGTGCAGGCGCAGGTGCTGGAGCTGATGCGCCACCTGCACCAGAAGCATTCGGCCATCCTCCTCATCACGCACGACCTGGGCGTCGTCTCGCAGATGGCCACGAAGCTCGTCGTCATGAAGGACGGGCGCATCGTCGAGACGTCGTCGTCGCCCGAGGACTTCTTCACCAAGCCTTCGCACCCCTACTCCCAGGCGCTCGTGCGCGAAGCGCGGAAAATGGAGCTGAAATGAAACGCATCGGCATCATCGGCGCAGGGCGCTTCGGGATGACGCTGGCGGAGTCGCTGGCGCACACGGGGGCGGAAGTCCTCCTCATCGACCGGAACCGCCCGGCGATGCAGCAGGCGAGCGAGTTCGCGACGGCCCTCCAGGGCGACGCGACGCAGCCGCACGTCCTGGAGGAGGCGGGCTTCGGGTCGTGCGACGTCGTCGTCGTCGCCATCGGCTCGAACATGGAGGCGTCCGTCATGGCGACGGCCAACTGCAAGGAGATGGGCGTCCCCCGCGTCGTCTCGAAGGCGACGAGCGAGCTGCACGGGAAGATCCTGCGCCGGATCGGCGCGGACGCGGTCGTCTACCCGGACCGCGACTCCGCGCACCGGCTCTCGCTCTCCATCATGAACCACCAGGCCATCGACCTCTTCGAGGTCTCCGAGGGCTACTCGCTCGCCGAGATCGCGCCGGGCGCCGACTTCGCGGGGAAGTCGCTCGCGGAGTCGGACTTCCGCCGGAAGACGGGGCTGACGGTGCTGTGCATCCGCCGGTTCGCCGACGAGGCGAAGAAGCGGCACGTCGTCCTCGTGCCCAAGGCGGAGGACGTCCTTCGCGCGGACGACAGGCTCATCGTCTTCGGCCCGACGCCGAAGATCGACGCCTTCTCGTCGTGACGCCCGTTTCGTGGTATAATAAGAGGCAATTGAAAAGAGGCAAGACATGTGGGATTATTCGGAAAAGATGCTGGACCACTTCCGCAACCCGCGGAACGTGGGCACGATCGAGCACCCGGACGGCGAGGCCACCGTGGGCTCGCTGGCGTGCGGCGACGCGCTGAAGTTCCAGTTCAAGCTGGGGCCCGACAAGCGCATCCAGGAGGCGAAGTTCAAGACGTTCGGCTGCGCGAGCGCGATCGCGAGCTCGTCGGCGCTGACCGAGATGGTCATCGGCAAGACGCTTGACGAGGCGAAGGAGATCACGAACCAGCAGATCGCCGACTACCTCGGCGGGCTGCCGCCGCAGAAGATGCACTGCAGCGTCATGGGGCGCGAGGCGATGGAGGCGGCCATCAAGAACTACGAGACGGGCCAGAACACCGACCGCAACCTGGAGGACACGGTTCTCTGCACGTGCTACAACGTGAGCGAGAACGAAGTCCGCCGCGTCATCGCGGAGAACGGCCTCACGACGGTCGAGGACGTGACGAACTACACGAAGGCGGGCGGAGGCTGCGGCCGCTGCAAGGCGAAGATCCAGAAGATCCTCGACGAACTCCACGCTTGAGCGCAGCATGAAGATCGGCTTTGACAACGAGAGGTATCTCGCGGAGCAGTCCGAGGAGATCCGCCGCCGCGCCGGGCAATACGACCGCCTCTACCTGGAGTTCGGCGGCAAGCTCATGAACGACTTCCACGCGGCGCGGTGCCTGCCCGGCTACGACCCGAACGTCAAGCTGCGGCTCCTGCAGTCGCTCAAGGACCAGGCGGAGGTCGTCCTGTGCATCTACTCGGGCGACATCGAGCGCAAGAAGATGCGGGCGGACTTCGGCATCTCGTATGCGGACGACGCGATGAAGCTCATCGACGACCTGACCGCGCTCGGCCTTCTCGTGCGCGGCGTCGTCATCACGCGCGACGAGGGGCAGCGGGCGGCGCGGCAGTTCCGCCAGAAGCTGGAGGGCCGGGGCGTCAAGGTCTACAGCCACTACAAGACGCAGGGGTATCCGACGGACATCGACACGGTCGTGTCCGACGAGGGCTACGGCAAGAACGACTTCGTCCCCGTCGAGCGGCCGATCGTCGTCGTCACGGCGCCGGGGCCGGGGTCGGGCAAGTTCGCGACGTGCCTCTCGCAGATCTACCACGAGTATCGCCGGGGCCGCCAGGCGGGGTATTCCAAGTTCGAGAGCTTCCCCGTCTGGAACCTGCCGCTCCACCATCCGCTCAACGTCGCCTACGAGGCGGCGACGATCGACCTGAACGACAAGAACATGATCGATCCCTACCACCTCGCCGCCTACGGGGTGACGGCCGTCAACTACAACCGCGACGTGGACGCCTTTCCCCTCCTGAAGACGATCTGGGAGAAGATGACGAAGGGCGCGTGCCCCTACAAGTCGCCGACCGACATGGGCGTGAACCGCATCGGCTTCGGCATCGTGGACGACGACGTCGTCCAGGAGGCCTCCCGCCAGGAGGTCATCCGCCGCGCCCTCCGCTACCAGTGCCTCTACGCGGAGGGGGCGGCCGACGAGGAGATGCTCAACCGCGCGAAGATCCTGATGGACTCCCTCGGGCTGACGACCGACGACCGGCGCGTGGCGCACGCGGCGCGGCTTGCGGCCGACGCGGCGCGGAAGCAGGGCAAGGGCAAGGCGGGCGGGCAGATCGTCTCGGCGGCGGCCATCGAGCTGCCGTCGGGCGAGATCGTCACGGGGCGCAACTCCGACGAGCTCCATGCGTGCTCGGCCGTCATCCTGAACGCCGTCAAGAAGCTCTCCGGCATCCCCGACCGCCTGCCGCTTCTGGCGCCGTCCATCCTGGCGTCGATCGCGCACATGAAAAACGACATCCTCAAGGGGGGCTATACGTCGCTCAACCTGGACGAGGCCCTGATCGCGCTGGCGATCTCGGCGACGACGAACCCGGCGGCCGCGCTCGCGATGGAGCGGCTCACCGACCTCGCCACGTGCGAAGTCCACATGACGCATCTCGTCACGCCCGGCGACGCGGCGGGGCTCCGGCGGCTCGCCTGCCGCTACACGTCCGACCCCTACTACGCGACGACGCAGCTCTTCAACGCGCCCTACTGACCATGATTCGCGTCGCCATCATCGACGACCACGTCGTCGTCCGCGCCGGGCTCCGATACGTCCTCTCGTCGGACCCGGAGATGGCCTTCGCGGGCGAGTTCGGCGGCGGCGTCAACGCCGACCGCTTCGTCCTCGAAACGAAGCCCGACGTCACGCTCCTCGACGTGCGGATGCCGGACATGAGCGGCGTCGACGCCCTGGAGGAGATCCTGAAGGCCGACCCGCACGCCCGCGTCGTGATGCTGACGACGTCCGACCTCGAAGAGGACGTCTACCGCTCCATCGAGGCGGGGGCGCTCGGCTACGTCCAGAAGGAGGCGCCCGTCGAGGAGATCCTCGCGGCCATCCGCGCCGCGCATCGCGGCGACGTCCACCTCTCCGACGAGATCCTCCGCATCTACGAGACGCGCAAGGGCGCGAAGGGGCTTTCGCCTCGCGAGGCCCAGGTGCTGACGGCCGTGTCGGAGGGACTCAACAACCGCCAGATCGGCGAATCGCTTGGGATCAGCGAGAACAGCGTCAAGATGCACCTGAAGCGGATTTTCTTCAAGCTGGGGGCGGACGACCGCACGGAAGCGGTCAACCTGGCGATTCGCCGGGGATTCCTGAGGTCTCGGAAATGAAGAGTAAGACAAGCCCCGTCGTCTTCGTCGAACGCGCCACGGGTGCGCTCGTGACGGAGTCCGTCATGGGATCGGGCGCACTCTCCTTCGCCTACGAGACGCTTCTCGGGCGCACGCTCTGGCCCGTCCTCTTCGGCTCGAAGCTCGTCTCCGCGTGCCTTGGGAAATACTACGACTCGCGGCTTTCGCGCAAGGCGATTGCCTCTCTCGCGTCGATTCCAGGCTGCGTCCCGGACGAGGCCGAAAAGCCGCTGGAGGCGTATCCCTCCTTCAATGCGTTCTTCACGCGCCGCCTCAAGCCGGGCGCACGTCCTCTTGGCGCGGGGTTCGTGTCGCCGTGCGATGCGAGGCTTCGGCTCTTTCTCAACGTCTCGGCGCACGATCCCTTCCCCGTCAAGGGGGCGGTGCGGACGCTCTCCGACGTCTTGCAGGAGCCGCTTTCGGACGACGGACGCTTCGACGTCGCCGTCTTCCGTCTCGCGCCCGTGGACTATCACAGGTTCCACTTCCCCTGCGACTGCACGGTCGAAGGGGAGACGAAGGTGATTCCGGGGCTTTACCACTCCGTCAACCCCATTGCGCTCGTGCGCCACCCGGACGTCTACGCCGACAACGAGCGGCAGGTCGTCGCGTGCTCGGGCGCGTGCGGCACGTTCTGGATGGTGGACGTCGGCGCGTTCGGCGTGGGGACGATCGTCCAGACGTTTTCGGGATCGGCCCACGCGAAAGGCGACGAGAAGGGGTATTTCAAGTTCGGTGGCTCGACGGTCATCCTCGTCCTTCCGCAGGGGGCTGTGACCTTCGACGACGACCTCCGGGCATCCTCCTCGCGCGGCCTCGAAACGCATGTTCGCGCGTGCGAGAGCATCGGCGAGATTAGGTTTTAGGTTCTAGGTTTCAGGTTTTAGCGGTGGCGTAGGTTCTATGTTTCAGGTTTTAGCGAACAGCGGATTCGGCTGAAACCTAAAACCTAATACCTAAAACCTAAAATATGGTATAATTCCCCTTGTTCTGCGGCGCGGGGCCTGAAAGGGTCGGCGAGCCG
>CAVGMG010000038.1:0-12226 GCA_963630185.1 Alistipes onderdonkii
GGTGCGCCGCGCCGCCCGCTTCCTCAAGGAGGTCGTCGCCATCCAGGACCTCGTCGCCGCCCGCCGCTGGGACGACCTCGACAAGGCCCTCAAGGGCATCGACGCGGAGATGTTCACGCGCGCCAACGCGACGCGCTTCCTCGAGGACGTGCGGGAGGTCGCCGACTGCGCCAACCGCCGCCTGCCGGAGGCGATGCGGAAGATGTGCGCGGCCGCCGCCGAGGAGCGGAAGAAGATCGACGAGGACGTCTCGCGCATGTTCCGCGAGATGTCCGACAACGTCTTCGTCCTCTCGCCCGTTTTGGACGGCTGGTTCGCGGGCGTCCGCGAACGGCGGCGCGCGCTCATCGCCTATCTCGCGGTGCGCGACCGCGTCCTCGCCGACGGGGCCGTGCGGACGGCGGCGGACGTCGAGTCCCTGCGCGACGCCTACGCGCGGCTCGTCCAGGCGCTGGGCGAGTCGATGCCGCGCACGGCGGCGCGCGTCCGCGAGGAGCTCGCCGGCTTCGCGTCGCGCGCGCTCGAGGGCCTTGTGGCGAAGTCCGGCGACGCGGCGGACTTCGCGCCGGCGATGTCGGCGATCGTGCCGCTGTGCGAACTCGCCGCCGATGCGGACGTCGCGCCGGAGAAGGTGCGCGCGTGGCGCCAGGCCGCGCAGCGCATCGACCGCCTCGTGAACGAGCGCTACCGCGCCTGCTACCAGGCCTACCGCCTCACGGCTGCTGACGACCCGGCGAAGGCGCGTCGTCTCCTCGACGAGATGCTCGCCATCGGGCAGACGTCCAGCAGGTTCTACGACTGGGCGCGACGCGAACGGACGCGGCTGGACGCCGAAAACGCCGAGAAGGGGGAGGAAGCGAAATGATCAAGAAGCTCAACGTCGCCCTGCTGGCCGTCGTGCTGGCGCTCGTGCTCGCCAAGCTCGCCGTCGGACTGAAGCAAACCCCGTCTTCCGCCGTCGTCGCCGCGTCGGCTCGGCCGGCGCCGGCGGACGGTGACGAGGCGCTCGCGCCGACCGTCTTCTACGAGACCTGGGTCCCGTATACGGTCGAGAACCCGACGACGGCGCGCAACGGCTACATCCTGGACGTCATCCGGGCCGTGTTCCCGCGCGCGCGGTTCGTCCGCACGTCGCTCACGGTCGAGCGGACGCGCGAGCTGCTTGAATCCGACCCGAACTCGGTCTGCGCGATCTACGGCGACCACCCGGCGCTCGCCGGCTTCCCGCGCGCGCCGACGCCGCTCATGGAGGTGGAGATGGTCGTCTACACGCGGCGGTCGCTCGCGTGGACGTATCGCGGCGAGAAGTCGCTCGCGGCGATCCGCCTCGGCGTGGCGGAGGACTACCTCGACAGCCCCGGCGTCCGCGCCTACGTCGCGCACGCGGCGGGCACGACGAACGCGGTGCAAGTGTTCAGGGAGGGGAGCGCGTTCGCCCGCAACGAGTTCCTGGCGATTGACCGAGGCGTCGTGGACGGCGTCGTGCGCTCGCCCATCGACTTCTCGGCGGCGAACCTCGGACAGACGGCGGAGATGCTGGTGAAATACAGCGTCTCGCCGCCGATCGACCGGGCGACCGTGTTCCTGACGGCCTCGAACGCGGACGCCGAACGCGCGAAGTGCCTGGTCGAGGCGTTCGAGCGCGGCATGCGCCGCATCGAATCGTCCGGCGAACTCCGCCGCATCCGCGACTACTACGCGAGGAACGGCGATCAGGCCGAGTCGCGACCTGCGCCGACCGAAAGCCCGACACGGGAGACGTTCAATTGAGCGACTTCCTGATGTCGTTGAAGGGCGTTTCGCTCGCCTTCGGAGGCCCTGCCGTCCTGGACGGCGTCTCGATCTCCATCTCGAAGGGCCTTCGGGCCGCCTTGACGGGGCGAAACGGCGAAGGGAAGTCCACGCTCCTGAAAGTCCTCGCGGGCGAGCTGGAGCCGGACACGGGCGACATCGTCCGCGCCCCGGGGCTTCGCACGATCTACGTCTCGCAGGACGTGCCGCACGACCGCCCCGGCGACGCGGCGTTCAACGCGCTTTCGGGCGGCGGACGGCGGCGCAAGATCCTGGAGGAGGCCCTGCTCGCCCAGCCCGACCTCCTTTTCCTCGACGAGCCGACGAACCATCTGGACATGGAGGCCATCGACTGGCTGGAGGGCTTTCTGCGGCGAAGCCGCGACATGGCCGTCCTCGTCGTCACGCACGACCGCCGCTTCCTGAAGCGCGTCGCGACGAAGATCTTCGACCTCGACCGAGGCGAGCTTTCGGGCTGGGAGTGCGACTACACGTCGTTCGTGAAGCGCAAGGCCGAGCTTCTCGCGGACGAGGCCGCCTACTGGGCGCGCAAGTCGAAGAAGCTCGCCCAGGAGGAGGCGTGGATCCGGCGCGGCGTCAAGGCGCGCACGACGCGCAACGAGGGGCGCGTCGCCGCGCTTTTGAAACTGCGCGAGGAGTTCGCGGCGCGGCGCGCGTCCGCCGGCTCGGCGACGCTCAAGCTCGACACGGCCGCGCCCGGCGGCGTGCGCGTCCTGAAGGTCGAGAACCTCGGCTTCTCCTACGACGGGAAAAAGCCCATCGTGTCGGGCTTCACGGCGGACGTCCTGCGCGGCGAGCGCGTGGGCATCCTCGGCGGCAACGGCGCGGGCAAGACGACGCTCCTCAACCTGCTCACCGGGCGTCTCGCGCCGACCGAAGGCCGCGTGACCGTCGGCACGAACGTCGAGATGGCGTTCTTCGACCAGCTTCGCTCGGATCTGAAGCCGGAGCTTTCCGTCAAGGAGAACGTGGCGAGCGACCGCGACGAGGTCGTCGTCGGCGGCGTGAGGAAGCACGTCTACTCGTATCTCGCGGACTTCCTCTTCACGCCCGAGAGGTGCCGCACGCCCGTGAAGGCCCTGTCGGGCGGCGAGCGGGCGCGGCTTCTCCTGGCCAAGCTCTTCATGCAGCCCGCCAACCTCCTCGTCATGGACGAGCCGACGAACGACCTCGACGTCGAGACGCTCGAACTTCTCGAAGAGCAGCTTCTCGCGTATTCGGGGACGCTCCTTCTCGTCTCGCACGACCGGGAGTTCCTCGACAACGTCGTGACCTCGACGTTCGTCCTGGAAGGGGACGGCCTCGTGCGCGGCTACCCCGGCGGCTACGAGGACTATCTGCGCCAGCGTCCCGATCCTGCAAAGGCGGTCTCGCGTCGAGAGGAGAGACCCGCCCCTGTCGCCGCGCCGTGCGCCGACGGGGAGAAGCCGCGCAAGCTCTCGTATGGCGAAAAGCGCGAGCTCGACGCGCTTCCCGGCAAGATCGACGCGCTGGAGAAGGAGATCGCCGCGCTTCAGGCGGAGCTCGCCGACGGCTCGCTCTTCCGCACGGACCCGAAGCGGGCGCAGGCGCTCGCGGCGCGGACGCCCCTTGCGGAAGCCGAACTGGACGCCGCGCTCGACCGGTGGGCGGCGCTCGGCGAACGCGCGGGGCTTTAGGCGCATTATGGTATAATGTTCTAACACTTTTCTGGAGCGGAACCATGCTTTACGATCTTGCGGAATACCTGAAGAACATCTGGGGGCCCTTTCGCCTCCTGCAGTCCCACGCGCTTCTCCTCGCGGGCGGCGCCTTTTCGGCCGCCATCCTGACGTGGCTGCTTCTGCCGCGCTTCCTGCGCGTCCTCCCCGTGGATCGCGGCAAGGCCCTCTGCCGGGACATGGACGGTCTCGTCTCGGCGGGCAAGCCGACCGGCGCGGGGCTCGTCGTCTCGCTCGTCTGCCTGCCGCTCGTCTTCCTCTTCGCGCCCCTTCGCTTCTGGGACGGGGCGGCCGTCCTCTCGCTCTACGCGGCGATGCTCTTCGGCTTCCTGGACGACCGCGCCGAGCGGCCCTGGGGTCAGCTCAAGAAGGGGCTTCTCGACGCCGTCGTCTCCGTCGCCCTCGCGCTCTTCATCTTCCTCGGCCACGCCGAGCGGGCGGACGGCTCGGGCGCGCTCGTCATGGTCCAGTGGCTTCCCTTCGTCAAGACGATCTGGCTCGCGCCGTGGTATCTCTACATCCCGCTCGCGACGTGCGTCCTCTGGTTCACCATCAACGCGACGAACTGCTCCGACGGCGTGGACGGCCTCGCCGGGACGCTGACGGTCCTGACGCTCATCATGCTCGCCGTCATCCTCTACGTCGTCGTGGGCTACCGCCCCGTCGCCCACTACTTCCTCATCCCCGCCATTCCCGACGCGGCGGCGTGGGCCATCGTCGTCATGGTCGTGGCCGGCGGCTTCGGCGGCTATCTCTGGTATAACGCCGAGCCGTCGCGCCTCCTGATGGGCGACGCGGGCTCGCGCTTCCTGGGGCTGCTCGTCGCGGGGGCGTCTTTGATGACGGGCAACCTCCTCTTCATCCTCGCGCTCTCGCCCGTCGTCCTCGTCAACGGGGGAGCGGGGCTCGGCAAGCTCGTCCTCCTGCGGCTGGCGAAGCGGTGCGGGCTCTCGATCGGCGAAGAGAGCGTCATCCGCCGCGTCCGCTTCCCCCTCCACGACCACTGCAAGAAGCATCTGGGCTGGTCGAACGCGCAAGTCCTCATGCGGTTCGTCCTCTTGCAGATGATCCTCATGCCGCTGCTCCTCCTCGTCCTCCTCAAGGTGCGGTGATGGCGTCAGGCTTCTCCGAGCGCATCATCGACGAGATCAAGTCGCGCATCGACCTGGCGGACTTGATCGCGTCCTACGGCGTCTCGATCCGCACGGCGGGGTCGTCCAAGAAGGCGTGCTGCCCGTTCCACCACGAGAAGACGCCGTCCTTCCACATCAACGAGGCCAAGGGCTACTACCACTGCTTCGGCTGCCAGGAGTCGGGCGACGCGATCTCGTTCGTCATGAAGATGGAGTCGATCTCCTTCGTCGAGGCCGTCGAGAAGCTGGCCGAGCGCACGGGCGTCAAGATCGAGCGCACCGAGGACCCGGACGCCCTCCGCCGGACGCGCCTCTTCGCGCTCCTGGCGGAGCTGGCGCAGTTCTACCGCCGCTGCCTCCTGTCGGCGAAGGAGGGCGCGCGCGCACGGGAGTATCTGGCGTCGCGCGCGCTCGACGAAGCGGTGACGGAGCGGTATCTCGTCGGCTATGCGCCCGTGGGCGCCCGGAACATCCGCGTCTGGGCGAAGAAATACGGCTACACGGACGCGGAGCTCGAAGCGGCCGGCGTCGTCAAGCTCCCCGACCGGCCGGGCGACGCGGGGTATCACCGCTTCGGGGGGCGGCTCGTCTTCCCGATCTGCGATTCGCGCTCGCGCGTCGTCGGCTTCTCGGCGCGTCAGCTCGTCCCCTCGAAGCGGTCGGGCAAATACGTGAACTCGCCCGAGACGCTCGTCTTCAAGAAGTCGCGCGTCCTCTACGGCTTCGACAAGGCCGCGCAGGCCATCGCGAAGGCGCCCCACCGCGAGGCGATCGTCTGCGAAGGGCAGATCGACTGCATCCGCCTGCAGACGTCGGGCTTCCCGAACGCCGTCGCCGGGCAGGGAACGGCGTTCACGGCCGAGCACGCGCATCTGCTGAAGAAGGTCGCCGACCAGGTCGTCCTCGTCTACGACGACGACGCGGCCGGCCACCACGCGACGCTGAAGACCGCCCGGCTCTGCCTCTCGGCGGAGCTGCCCGTGCGCGTCGTCGCATTGCCGGACGGCCACGACCCCGACTCGTTCCTGCGGGCGCGTCCCGCCGACGACTTCCGCGACCTTCTCGGAAAGGCCGAGTCGATCATGGCCTTCCAGGTGCGCGTCGCGCGCGATGCCGAGAAGACGCCCGACTCCGTGGACGCGGTCAACCGCATGTCGAAGGAAGTCCTCCTGACGGTCGCGTCCTGTCCGCAGGCCGTCATGCGAGCGACGATGCTCAAGGAGGCCGCGCGTCTCCTCTCGCTTCCGTATGAGGCTTTGGACGACGAGCTCCGGAAGGTCAAGATCGATCCGCCCAAGGCGGTCGCCGACGACGCGGAGGAGGTTGCGCCGCTTGTTGACGCGCCGGCCCCGGCGCGGCGCGACGAAGGCGCCGAGGCGTCGTCGACGCTTCCGCCGCCGCCGGCCGAGACGGCCTTCTGCGAGTTCCTCCTCCGCTGCGAGCGGCTGCCGGAGGCGAAGGATCTCGCCGCGATGCTTGGGGACGCGACGCCGCCCGAGGTCTTCGCGCATCCCTTCACGCGCGCGTTCGTCGAGACGTGGTGCGCCGAGGCGGCGGGGACGGACGACCTGCTCGCGCCGTGGCGCGAGACGCTCTCGCCGGACTTCCGCGCGCTTTTCGACGGGATTCTGGAGGAGCAGGACAAGACGCAGGCGAGCGCGCGCGACGTCGAAGACCTTGCGCGGGACTTCGTGCGGACGCTCTGGGTCGCGCACCTGAAGCGGCTTCGGGGGAACCTTCCCGCCGCAGGCGACGAGGCGGCCGCGAGGCGGCGCATGGATCTCACGCTCGCGATCAAGCGCCTGCCCACGGCGCCTTGGAAGGAGGCGCAGGAGATTTTCAAAAGCCTGACGGGCGAGGCGCGAGAAATGGTATAATACTCGCTTCCAAAAAAGAAAGAACGCGACTATGACTGACGAAGCGGCACAGAAACTGAAGGAGATGGCCTCCCGCATCCGCGAGATGCGCGAGATCATCGGCTACACAATCGAGCAGATGGCGGAGAAGACCGAGGTCTCGGTCGAGGCCTACAAGGCGGTCGAGGCGGGCGAAGTCGACCCGACCTTCAACTTCCTCCACCAGTGCGCGATCACGTTCGGCGTGGACATCAACGCGCTCCTGGAGGGGCACAGCGCACACCTCTCGGGCTACGAGGTGACGCGCGCGGGGCAGGGACCCGTCACGGCCGCCGAGCCCTACATGACGATCCGCAACCAGGCGGCGATGTTCAAGGACCGCCTCGGCACGCCCTACTGGGTCACCTACAAGTACGACGCGCGTCTCCTGGAAGGGCCGATCTCGACGACGACCCACGCCGGGCACGAGTTTGACATCGTCCTCAAGGGCTCGATGAAGGTCCGCGTGGGCGACCACGTCGAGACGCTCGGCGAGGGCGACTCCATCTACTACAAGTCCTCCACGCCGCACGGCATGGTCGCCGACACGCCCAAGGGCGTCACGTTCCTGGCCATGGTCATGGCCGGCGAGGACGGCGACAGCCATCTGGGCCTGGAGACGGTGCGCCCCCGGACGAGTGCGCTGCCCCTCGTCGCGGACAGGTTCGTCGACGTCCTGGAGGACGAGCGAGGGTCGCTGCAGCACATCAAGTTCAAGGACATCGGGAAATTCAACTTCGCTTTCGACATCGTGGACGAGATCGCGAAGAAGTATCCCGAGAAGTGCGCCATGGTTCACCTCTCGGATCACTTCACGGAGCGCCGCTTCACGTTCCGCGACATGTCCGAGCTCTCCAGCCAGATCGCGAACTACTTCCTGTCGCTGGGGATCGCGCGGGGCGACAAGGTCATGCTGATCCTGAAGCGCCACTATCAGTATTGGCCGACGATCCTGGCCCTCCACAAGATCGGCGCGGTCGTCATCCCGGCCGTGAGCCAGCTTTTGGAGCACGACCTCGTCTACCGGTTCGAGGCCGCCGACGTCAAGGCGCTCGTCTGCACGTCGGACGGGACGGTCGCCGCCGAGGCGGAGAAGGCGGAGAAGGCGATCGGGCGGACGCTCGTCAAGATGATCGTCAACGGGGAGCGCGAGGGGTGGCGGCCCTTCGACCGCGAATACGCCGGCTTCTCGCGCGTCTTCGGCCGCCGCGAGTCGTCGCCGGGCGGGCAGGACCCCATGCTCATGTTCTTCACGAGCGGCACGACCGGCTATCCGAAGATGGCGCTCCACAGCTACCAGTACGCCCTGGGCCACTACGTGACGGCGAAATACTGGCACCAGGTCGAGCGCGACGGGCTGCACTTCACCATCTCGGAGACGGGCTGGGCGAAGGCGAGCTGGGGCAAGCTCTACGGGCAGTGGATGTGCGAGGGGGCGCTCTTCGTCTACGACTTCGAGCGCTTCCACGCCGAGAAGATCCTGCCGCTCTTCGCGAAATACGGCATCACGACGTTCTGCGCCCCGCCCACGATGTACCGCATGCTCATCAAGGAGGACATCTCGAAATACGACTTCTCGTCCGTCCACCACGCGACGACGGCGGGCGAGGCCCTGAACCCCGAGGTCTTCACGCAGTTCGCCAAGGCGACGGGGCTCAAGATCTACGAGGGCTTCGGGCAGACGGAGACGACGTGCGCCCTGGCCGTCCTGCTGGGCGACGCGCTCAAGCCGGGCTCGATGGGCAAGCCCGTCCCCGACTACGGCATCGACCTCGTGAACGAGAAGGGCGAGAGCGTGCCGCCCGGCGAGCACGGCGAGATCGTCGTCCGGACGCCGCGCGAGTGCCCGCACCCCGGCATCTTCCTCGGCTACTACAAGGACGAGGAGAAGACGGCGGAGGCGTGGCGCTTCGGCATGTATCACACGGGCGACCTCGCGTGGAAGGACGAGGACGGCTACTACCACTACGTCGGCCGCGCCGACGACGTCATCAAGTCGTCGGGCTACCGCATCGGGCCGTTCGAGATCGAGAACGTCATCATGGAGCTTCCCTACGTCGTCGAGTGCGGCGTGTCGGCGGCGCCCGACCCCGTGCGCGGGCAGGTCGTCAAGGCGACCATCAAGCTCGTCAAGGGCAAGGAGGGCACGGACGACCTCAAGAAGGAGATCCAGGACTACGTCAAGAAGCACACCGCGCCCTACAAGTATCCGCGCATCGTCGTCTTCAAGGACGAACTTCCGAAGACGGTCTCCGGCAAGATCCAGCGCAACAAGCTCTGATCTCCCATGGCGGCCCTCCTGAAGCTCCTGCGCATCGTCAACCTCCCGACCGTTCCGGGGGACGTCCTCGTCGGCGCGGCGCTCGTCGCCTTCGCGTGTCCGGCGGCGACGGCGCCGCTCGGGACGATGGCCTTCGCGGTTCTCGCGTCGGCGTGCGTCTATCTCTTCGCGCTGGCGGACAACGACGTCGTCGGCGCGGCGACGGACGGCCCGTCGCGTCCGATTCCGGCGGGCGAACTGACCCTTGCGCGGGCGAAGACGGTTCGGGCGGCTCTTCTCGCAGGCGTCTTTCTCTTCGGCTTCTTGGCGCCGTTGCGCCTCGCGGGGTGGGTTGCGCTTCTCGCGCTTCTCGCCTTGTCCTTCATCTACAACCGCCGCCGGAACGCATTCGTCATGGGGCTTTGCCGCGCCCTGAACGTCCTCTTCGGCGTCGCCGTCCTCGTCACGCCTACGACGCCGCTCTCGCCGCGCCTCGTCGGCGCGGGGCTTCTCGTCGCCGTCGTATGGACGGCGTTCGTCGCGTCCCTGACCGCCTACTCGAAGGACGAGGACGCCCATCCCGAGCGGCGAGCCGTCGTCTCCCGGCTCATCGGAGGTCTCGTCTACCTCCAGCTGACGGCCTTGCTCGCCTGCTACTGGCTTTCGCCGACGCCGTTCTCGCGCGCGCTTCTCCTGACGGGAGCGGTTCTCCTCATCGTGCAGCGGCTCGTCAAGCGTCTTCTTCCGGGGGTCAGCGGCTCATGAAGACGCTGACGGTTCTGGCGGCGGGCTTCGGCGAGTCGGTCCTCTCGCGCTTCTCGCGTTCGTCCATCGCGGGGCTTTCCTGCTCCGTCGAAAGGAGCGTGTTCCGCGCCGTCACCTGCACGGCGCAGGCGACCCTTCGGACGGGGCTTCCGCCGCCGGCGCACGGCGTCCTCTCGAACGGGCTCTGGAGCGAGGAGTTCAAGAAGCCCTTTTTCTGGGAGCAGAACGCCGCGTGGGTGAAGGGCCCTCGCATCTGGGACGCCCGTCGGGCGCAGGGCGCGAAGGTGGGGCTCTTCTTCTTCCAGCAGTCGCTGGGCGAGAGCGTCGACTGCCTCGTCTCCCCCGCGCCGATCCACAAGCACGGCGGCGGCATGATCATGAGCTGCTACACGAAGCCCGCGACCGTCGCCACGGTTCTGGAGAGGCTCTGCGGGCGGTTTCCCCTGCATCGCTACTGGGGGCCGCTCGCCTCTCCCAAGGTGGGGCGAAAGTGCATCGCCTACTTCGAGGAGATGACGAACGTCTACGACGTGGACGAGGCGTATCTCTACCTGCCGACGCTCGACTACGCCGCGCAGAAGTCAGGGCCTTCCTCGTCCGCCGCCCGCGCGTCGTTCCGGGAGTTCCGCCGCCAGGTCGAGACGCTTGCCGCGCTCGCCGAGCGTCGCGGCGCGACGCTGACGGTTCTGGGCGACTACGACATTGCCGAGGTGACGAAAGAGCCCGTCCGCCCCAACGTCATCCTGCGCCAGGCGGGGCTTTTCAAGACGCGGAGCGTGGCGGGGCTCGCCTATCCCGACTTCTACGAGTCGACGGCCTTCGCCGTCTGCGACCACGAGCTCTGCCTCGTCTACGGGCCGCGCCGCGACGAGGCCGTCAAGGCGCTTCTCGCGTCCGGCGCCCTCGTGCCGAACGAGGAGGGGTTCGAAAGCCCGTCGTGCGACGTCCTCCTGGCGCCGAAGGGCAGCTGGTGCGGCTACGAATGGTGGACGTCGCCGCGCGAGGCGCCCGACTTCGCGTCCCACGTCGACATCCACAACAAGCCCGGCTACGACCCGAAGGAGCTCTTCCTCTTCTGCCGGGGCGTCGTCAAGGGGACGCACGGCCGCCGCTCGAACGTCGCGAGGCTCTCCTCATGACGCCGTTCGCCCTCCTCGTCAAGCCCGTGGGCGCGTCGTGCAACCTTACGTGCGCGTATTGCTTCTATTCGTCGCACGAGAAGGGCGTCATGTCGGAGGCGGTCTGCGAGCGGCTCGTCGAGAGCTATGCCGCGCTGCCGTTTTCGGGGAAGTCCGTCACGCTCCAGGGCGGCGAGCCGCTTCTCGCGCCGCGCTACGTCTTCGACGCCTTCGAGAGCGTTCCGCTTGAACGCGCGGTGCAGACGAACGGCACGCTCCTAAAGCCCGAGCAGGCCGAGCGGCTGAAGCGCGGCTCGTGGCTCGTGGGGCTTTCGTGCGACGGGCCCGGGGCGCTGAACCGGGGGCGCGGAGACGAAAGCGTCCTCGAAAAAACAATCGCCGCCGCGCGTCTCCTGGAGGACTTCGACGTCGACTACAACCTCCTGGCCGTCGTCTCGTCCTTCAACGCGGGGCGGGCAAAGGACGTCTACTCGTTCTTCCGCAAGACGTTCAAGACGTCGTTCTACCAGTTCATCGAATGCACGGGCCCCAGCCACGAGATCGACGCGAAGGCGTGGGGCGCGTTTTTGTGCGACATCTTCGACGCCTGGATCGAGGAGGATGCGTATCGGATCTCCGTCCGCCTGTTCGACTCCATCCTGTCGAGCCTCCTGCGGGGGTTTCCGACGCAATGCTCCTTCTCGACGACCTGCCGGCACTACCTCGTCGTCGAACACGACGGGTCCGTCTATCCGTGCGACTTCCACGTGCGAGAGGATCTGCGCCTCGGGAACGTCCTCTCGGACGGCTGGGAGGAGATCCTCTCCTCGCCTCTCTACAAGGCCTTTGCCGAGCAGAAGAGCGCGGGGCTTTCGCCCGCGTGCCGGGCGTGCGAGTTCGTCCGCTTCTGCCAGGGCGACTGCCCGCGCAACCGCCGCGCCGGTCGGTCGACGCTCTGCGACGGCTGGAAGGCGTTCTTCGCCCACGCGCTGCCGCGCCTTCGCGAGCTCGCCGACCGCGAGCGGAATAGGTTTTAGGTTTTAGGTTTTAGCCAATTGCCCCGCCGCAGCGACAGTTTTCAGACAGGATTAACAGGATTGACAGGATTGCTTTTTAGCCACGAATGAACACGAATTTTCACAAATGGGTTCGTGGGGATTCGTGAAAATTCGTGGCTAAAACCTGAAACCTGAAACCTAAAGCCTATTCGTGGCTGAAACCTAAAACCTAACACCTAAAACCTGGCACCAAACTTTTCCACTTTTCCACCTTTC
This sequence comes from Alistipes onderdonkii, assembly GCA_963630185.1. Taxonomy (GTDB): domain Bacteria; phylum Verrucomicrobiota; class Kiritimatiellia; order RFP12; family UBA1067; genus UBA1067. Next base: position 11,958 of record CAVGMG010000038.1, read on the forward strand.
CACTTTTCCACTTTGTATGTTAGCCACGAATAAACACGAATCTCCACCAATCTGATTCGTGCGATTCGTGGCTAAAACCTGAAACCTAAAACCTGAAACCTAATACCTAAAACCTCTTCGGCTAAAACCTAATACCTAAAACCTAAAATATGGTATAATTTGCCTTGTTCTGCGGCGCGGGGCCTGAAAGGGGCGGCGAGCCGCTGAGCCATATAGGTCGGGAACTGACGCGGGCGTCAACGCCGCGCTCCACCCCGCGACCGCATAAA
>CAVGMG010000039.1:0-12019 GCA_963630185.1 Alistipes onderdonkii
CCGGCAATCTCGCCCGCGTCCATCTTCATGAAGCCGAAGCACTTCTTGCCGAGATCCTTCAGCGACGCGCCTATCAAGTAGAGTTCCCTGTCGTCGATGACGAGAAAGCGGTCGTGGAAGGCTTCGCTCGTCCTGACCGTCAGGCCGCCATACTGCGCATTGAACTTCGCGATGTCAGTCTCCGCCAGCTTGTTGCCGCGTCGCGACGTCACGACGTCGGCGCAGACCCTGCCATGCTTTTTGGCGAGGATATCTAGCGTGTTCACGTCAATCCAGCTGTCGATGAGCAAGATTGACGTCCGCGCCCTCATGACGTGCCGCACGGCGAACGCATCGGCGTCAAACACCTCTCCGTCGTAAAACACCTTCTGCGGAGGGAACCTCTTGTCTCTCATCGCATCGAATATCGCGGTAAACCGTTCCTCGTTGCGGAACTGGTCTGCGATCTGCCGCCTCTCGCTTGCCTCGATGCGGGCAAGGACAGGCGCCATCGTCGCCAACGTCCTGCGCATTGAGACGAATGCGTTCATGAGCCTGATGCTTGTCTGGATGGCGACCTCGCTCTTCAGCACGCCTGAAAGCATGGCTATTCCCTGTTCGGTAAACGCATAGGGCAGTTTCCGTACACCTCCACGGGTCTCCTGTCCCTCCGCATGTTTTGATATCACAATCTGTGACATCAAAAGACGATGCTCCTCTCGCGTCAACTGAAAACGGAATTCAGGCGGGAATCTCCCGATGTTTCGCTTCACCGCCTGGTTGAACGCACTCGTCGAGACGTGGTATATGGCCGCCAAGTCACGGTCAAGCATCACCTGCACGCCACGAACCGTGAAAATGCAGTCGCGAATGCTTCGCACATTCTCCGTCGCGGTCATTGCCTTGCACTCTGCATTGTTCATGGTTCATGCCTCTCTTTCCTCCGACGATAACGCGCCGACTTCGACCTTGCGCATTGTCCCGTCGCGGAGACCGCCTCGCACCCCTTCGCCCCGTCGCGGGGTGGAGCGCGGCGTTGACGCCCGCGTCAGTTCCCGACCTATAGGCTCGCACGGCTCGCCGACCCTTTCAGGCCCCGCGCCGCAGAACAAGGGGAATTATACCAAAATCGACCGTGCCTGTGTGCCGCGAAAGACCGTTTACGGATTTTCCGGAGGAGGCGGCAGCATCGGAGTCCCCTCGACGTCAAGCGCGGCGACGTCCGATGCGTTGAGCGGGGAAATGATCTTGCGTCCCGTCTTTCGCTCGATCTCGGCCCTGGCGTTCTTCGCCACGCCGCCGCCGCTGGCGGCAACCTCGTGATGTTCGACCATGTTGCGCGGCAAGGTCGAAGCGGAACAGCTGCTCCTGGTCGGCGACGTCGGTCTTGTAAAACTTGCCGTCCACAGCCTTCAGTTTCAGTTGGTTACAATTTGTAACCGACTTGTTTCCTTCTTTTTTCAGACGGTTTTTCAGCACTTTCCAGTAGTTTCGCGGATTCTCGCTATCGGTAAGAACGGCCACGACATCCACAACGGAAAAATACCACTTCTCCGCTTCGTCGTCCCAGACGGAGCGGACCTTGCGGTCTCCAAAGATCTTTATGATTTCCTGTTTTGACATCGCATCCCCTCCCCTGTCCGCTCGTCTCGTTATTTTAGGTGTTAGGTATTAGGTTTCAGCCAAAGAGGTTTTAGGTTTCAGGTTTTAGGTTTCAGCCACGAATCTTCACGAATCAACACCAAAGATTTACGGAGATTCGTGTCATTTCGTGGTTAACATCTTTTCCACCTTTCCACTCTTCCACTTTTCCACCCTTGCAGATAGAACCTGAAACCTAAAACCCATAACCTACGCCGTCGCTAAAACCTAAAACCTAAAACCTGAAACCTGAAACCTGAAACCTAAAACCTTCACCGGCGCGGGCAGGCGACGGCGTCCTCGAAGGCCTTCGAGACGCGGAGAAGCCGAGCCTCCTCGAACGCGCCGCAGATGAACTGGACGCCCACGGGCAGATGCGTGGCCTTCGTCCACCCCGCCGGAACGGACGAGGCGCAGACGCCCGCCAGCGCCGACGGCACCGTGTAGAGGTCGTTCAGATACATCGTCAGGGGATCCGTGTTCGCCCCGATCTTGAAGGCCGGCGTCGGCGCACACGGCGTCAGAAGCGCGTCCACCGACTTGAAGACCTCCGTGAAGTCGCGCGTGATGAGCGTGCGGACCTTCTGCGCCCGGCCGTAATACGAATCGTAGTAGCCGCTCGACAGGACGTACGTCCCCATGATGATGCGGCGCTTGACCTCCGAGCCGAAGCCCTCGGCGCGGCTCTTCGTGTAGAGCGAGTAGACGTCCGTCGCCCGCGCGCTCCGGTGCCCGTAGCGGACGCCGTCGAAACGCGCCAGGTTCGCGCTCGCCTCGGCCGGCGCCAGGACGTAGTAGACCGCCATCGCGTAGTCCGTGTGCGGCAAGGAGACCTCCCGGACCGACGCCCCCGCCCGTTCGCAGACGCGGATCGCCTCCTCGGTGATCGCCTTCACCTCGGGATCCATCCCCTTCGCCTCGAAATACTCCTTCGGCAGGCCCAGGCGCACGCCCTTGAGCGACGCCCCTTCGAGCGCCTTCACGTAGTCGTCGACGGGCGCCTCGGAGGACGTGCCGTCCAGGGGGTCGCGCCCCGCCAGCGCCTGGAGGAGCATGGCCGCGTCCTCCACGCATTTCGTCATGGGCCCGACCTGGTCGAGCGACGAGGCGAACGCCGTCACGCCCGAGCGGCTCACGCGCCCGTAGCTGGGCTTCACGCCCACGCAGTTGCAGAAGCTCGCCGGCTGCCGGATCGAGCCGCCCGTGTCCGTGCCGAGCGCGGCGTAGCAGAGGTCGCCGCCGACGGCCGCCGCGCTGCCGCCCGAGCTCCCGCCGGGGACGCGCGTGACGTCGTAGGGGTTGTGCGTGATCTGGAAGCCGGAGTTCTCCGTGGACGAGCCCATCGCGAACTCGTCCATGTTGAGGCGGCCCGCCGGAATGAAGCCGTGCGCCTTCATCCGGGCGACGACGGTCGCGTCGGCGGGGGCGACGTAGCCTTCGAGGATCTTCGACGCGCACGTGCAGGGCTGGCCCTTGACGTTGATGAGATCCTTGATGCCGACGGGGATCGCCTGCGGATTCGCGCGCGCCAGGGCCAGCGCCCCCTCCGCGTCGAAGGTCAGGTAGGCCCCGATCTCGCCGTCCTTCGCCCGCACGCGGTCGATCAGGGCCTGGGTCAGCTCGACGCTCGACACCTCGCCCCTCTTGAGGGCGCGGGCGGCTTCCTTCAGTCCGAATTCGTAAAGTTCCATCGCTTAGCTCTCCGCCCCTTCCACGATCTTCGGAAGGAGAAACTCGTCCTCCACGCGCTTCGGCGCATTGGCCAGCGCCACGTCGGCGGGAAGCGAGGGAACGACCTCGTCCTCCCGGAACACGTTCCTGACGGACGCGCCGTGAACCATCGGCTCGACCCCCGTCACGTCGACTTCCGCGATCTTGTCGACGTATTTGACGATTCCCTCAAGCTGCGGCTGGAAGAGGGCCTTCTCCTCGTCCGTCAGTTCGAGCCGCGCGAGCTCGGCGACATACGCCACGTCAATCTTCATGCGTCCTCCCGTTTCAGTCACGCGCCCAGCACGGCGCAACCCAGTTTCCGTTGGCGAAGAACATCTGGCGGGGCTTGTCGCCGTCCTCGAACGTGTCGATGAGGAAGAGCGCCTTGTCGCGGCTCGCCGACAGGTGCCGCCCGTCCCGCGACCACGAGGGATGCTCCCAGTTGGCGGACTCCGTCACGTTGCGGGCGGAGGCGTCGCCCTTCTGCGCGTCCATGACGGCCACGCACGTGCCCGAGACGTAGGCGATCTGGCCGTTCGGGCCCCAGTCCGGGTCGACGTTCTTGCGCCCCTTCGACGTCAGCCGCCGCTCGCGCCCCGTCTCAAGGTCGTAGACCCAGATCTGCTGGCTGTTGACGCCGCGCACGAAGGCGATCTTCGTGCCGTCGGGGCTCCAGGTCGGCTGGCCCTCCACGTCGTAGGGCGTCTTCGTCAGCCGCCGCCAGGCCCCCGTCTTCGCCTCAAGGACGTAGAGCTCGGGGTTGCCCTGGAACGACAGGATGGCGGCGACGCGCGTGCCGTCGGGCGAGACGGAGATGCCCGTGGGCGTCCCCTTGAACGACCACTTGACCTTGCGCACGCCCGTCACGACGTTCATCTCCCAGATCTGCGTCGCGCCGCCCTTGTCGGAGATGTAGAGGACGCGCTCGCGGTCGGGCATCCACCGCTGGAAGATGATGAGCTTGCCGTCCGAGGTGAGCTGGCGAATGTCCTGCCCGTCGGGATAGGCGACGCACAGCTCCGCCGGGATGGCCACGTTCCCCTTCGTGGCGCGGGCGCGGTTGAGGAAGAGGAGGGGGTCTTGCGCAAACCCCTTCTGGGACGCGAACGCCTCGCACATCGCGTCGGAGAGACGCCGCGCCGCCATGCGGGCGGACTTCCCGTCCGAGAACGTCGCCGAGAACGGGAGGGACTTCTGCGCGCTCGCGGCCGTCACGGCGCCGGACGCGCCCGTCACGCGGATGGCGCCGGGCGAGCGGACGAGAAAGAGGCCCGAAAGCTCCAGGTTCTTGGCGAGGGACTTCCGGAAGGCCTCGTCCGCCACGTGGATCTCGACGGCGAGCTTCTGCCGGCCGAGGCCCGTCACGTCCACGACCGTCGGCGCCGCCGGAGAGGCGCAGGCGCAGGAGAGGATGAGGAGAATGGAAAGAAGCGTCTTCATGTCGTGTAGTCGCCGTTGATGTGAACGTATTCGGTCGAAAAGTCGCACGTGTAGATCGAGCTCGACGCCGCGCCCATGTGGAGGTCGACGACGACCTCGAACGCGGGCTTCTTCATCACGGCCTTGAGCCTCTCCAGCTGCGCCGCGTCCGCCACGCGCCCGCCGCGAAACGCCCACGTGCGGTCGTAGAAGATCTCCGTCCGATCGCCGTCCATGTCCGCGCCCGAATAGCCGACGGCCGCGAGGACGCGCCCCCAGTTCGGGTCCTGGCCGAACCAGCTCGTCTTGACGAGCGGCGACTTCGCGACCGCGCGGGCGGCGCGGGCGGCGTCCTTCTCGTCGCGCGCCCCCTTGACCGTCACCGTGACGAACTTCGTCGCCCCCTCGCCGTCCTGCGCCATCTGCCGCGCAAGCGAGAGGCAGACCGCCGACAGGGCCTCGCAGAAGAGCGAGAAGTCCGCGCCCGCCTGCTTGACGTGGACGCCCGAAAGGCCGGACGCCAGCAGGAAGACGGAGTCGTTCGTGGACTCGTCGCCGTCCACGACGAGGTGGTTGAACGTCTTGGCGACGGCCGTCCGGAGCGCGCGCTTCAGCAAAAGGGGCGGCAGCATCGCGTCCGTCGTCAGGAAGCCGAGCATCGTGGCCATGTTCGGCTCGATCATGCCGGAGCCTTTCGTCATGCCGCCGACCGTGACGGCCTTGCCGCCGATCGTGACGCGCGCGCACGCCTCCTTCGGGCGCGTGTCCGTCGTCATGATCGCGCAGGCGGCCGCGTGCGCGTGCTCCTTCGTGCGGCCGAGCGACGCGACGGCCTTGCGGACGCCGGCGGCGATCCGCTCGACGGGGAGAGGACGGCCGATGACGCCGGTCGACGCGACGAGAACGCCCTTCGGGTCGATGTCCAGGGCCTCGGCGACGGCGCGCGCCGTCGCGGCGGCGTCTTCAAGCCCCTGCGGGCCCGTGCAGGCGTTGGCGCAGCCCGAGTTGGCGACGATCGCCTGGACGCGCCCCGCCTTGATCGCCTCGCGGTCGTAGAGGACGGGCGCGGCGGCGACGCGGTTCGTCGTGAAGAGGGCCGCCGCCGAACAGGGCACGTCGGCGACGAGAAGCGCGACGTCCTTGCGGTTCTTGTATTTGACGCCGGCCTCGACGCCGCAGGCGCGAAAGCCCTTCGCGGACGTCACGCCGCCGCCCGAGAGAATGGAAATCTTCGACATAGAGCGATATTATACCAAACCCCGGATGTTTTGACTATACGAGCGGCCTCAACGCAGGCGCTCGGCCAGCGTCGTGCGCCGCTCGCGGACGGTGTTCGTCCTGATGGCGCGGTCGACGGCATACGGGACGCCGATGAGGAGGACGAGCTTCTTCCCGCGCGTGATGGCCGTGTAGAGGAGGTTGCGCTCCAGCATGACGTAGTGCTGCGTGTGGACGAGGACGATGACGGCCGGATACTCGCTCCCCTGCGACTTGTGGATGGTCGTCGCATACGAGAGCGTCAGCTCGTCGAGGTCGCCCGCCTCGTAGACGACGGGCCGCCCGTCGAACGCGACGACAAGGGAACGCTCGTCCGCGCAGACGCTCTGCACGAAGCCGACGTCGCCGTTGAAGACGTCCTTGTCGTAGTCGTTGCGGATCTGCATGACGCGGTCGCCCGCGCGGAAGGCGACGCTCCCCCGGACGACGGACTCGCCCGTCGGGTTCAGCGCCTTCTGCAGCGCCTCGTTGAGGGCGTCCGCCCCGAGACGCTGGCGGCGCATGGGCGTGAGGACCTGCACGTCCTTCATCGGGTCGAGGCCGAACTTCCTCGGGATGCGCGTCGTCATGAAGTCGATGACGCGCGACACGCAGAGGTCGGGGTCCTCGCACCGCACGAAGTAGAAGTCCGATTCGCCCGGCCGCACCTCCAGAGGCTCGCCCGCGTTGACGTGGTGCGCGTTGCGGACGATGAGCCCGGCGCCGTCCTGGCGGAAGATGAACGCAAGCCGCGTCGCGGGGACGACCCCCGACTTGATGAGGTCGCTCAAGACCGCCCCCGGGCCCACGGAGGGGAGCTGGTCGGTGTCCCCGACCCAGACGACGCGGGCCGCGTCGGGAATCGCCCGCAGGAGGTCGTCCGCCAGGCGGACGTCGATCATGGACGTCTCGTCGAAGATGAAGACGTCCCCCTCCAGAGGATGGCCCTCGTGGAAGGTGAACTTGTTGAGCGCGGGGTTCCACTTGAGAAGCCGGTGGATGGTCTGCGCCGGAGCCCCGACGGCCTCGGACATCCGCTTGGCGGCGCGTCCCGTCGGCGCCGCGAGGACGACGCGGCAAGGGCCGTGCGCCCCGAAGATCTCGACGAGCGCACGGATGATCGTCGTCTTGCCGACGCCGGGCCCGCCCGTGATCACCGAAAACTTCGATGTCAGCGACGACGCGAGCGCCGCCTCCTGCCGCGCGTCCAGCTGGAAGCTCTGGCGCGCCTGCCAGGCGGACAGGGCCGCCTCCACGTCGAACGGCCGGCACGAGCTCGGCGCCGCCAGGATCGCCTTGACCCGCCGCGCCACGCGGCATTCGGCGAGGTAGAGGCCCTTTGGGAAGAGCCGCCGGGGCTCGGCGCCGCCGCCTTCGCCGACGAGGCGCCCCTCGGCCTCCTCGGCCACGAGCGCCTCGGCGAGAATCTCGACGGGGATGGCGGTGAGCTCGTGCGCCCGCAGCAAAAGGTCGTTCTCCTGCGTCCAGCAGTGCCCCCCTTCGTCCGCCTCCGTTTCGAGCGCGTAGGAGAGCGCCGCCCGCGCCCGGAGGGGGGAGTTCGGCGAGATCCCGACGGACAGGGCGATCCGGTCGGCCGTCGCGAAGCCGACGCCCCAGATGTCGCGGCAGAGCCGGTAGGGGTCGGCCTTGACGATGGCGATCGCGTCGGGCCCGTACTTGCGCACGATCTTCGTCATCTTGGCGATCGAGATGCCGTAGGTCTGGCCGAAGATGAGGTTCTCGCGCATCGTCTCGTTCTGCGTCCAGCTCGCCCGGATCTGCGCGATCTTCGCGCGCCCCAGCTTGGGCACCTCCCGCAGACGCGCGATCTGGTGCTGGAGGACGTGCATCGTCGCGTCGCCGAACGTCTCGACGATGCGCTTCGCGAGGACGGGCCCCACGCCCTTGATCAGGCCGGAGGCCAGATACTTCTCGACGCCCTTGAGCGAACGCGGCGCCTGGCAGACGAGCGTGTCGGCCTTGAACTGGCGGCCGTGCACCTTGTCGGTGACCCAGCGGCCCTCGGCCTTGACGTCCTCGCCCTCCCAGACGGCGCGCGTCTTGCCGACGACGGTGACTTCGGGCGGACGCGCCAGTTCGAAGTCGCTGGGCGTCTCCACGCGCAGAACCGTGTAGCCGTTCTCCTCGTTGTGGAAGACGACGCTCTTGACCGTCCCCTCGACGCTTTCGGTCGCGCCGGCTTCTGGGAGGGGCTTCGTCACGTCACAGCCCGACGGCGACGCGCACCTTCTCCATCTGCTCGGCGGCGGCCGCGCGCGCCTTGCGGGCCCCCGTCTGGAAGATGTCCTCCAAAAGGTCGGCCTTCGCGGCAAGCTCCTCGCGGCGGGCGCGGAAGGGGTCGAAGAGACGGTGGTAGACGCGCAGGAGCTCCTTCTTGGCCGCGCCGTAGCCGTAGCCGCCCTTCCGGAAGCTCTCCGCCATCTCGCGGGCCTCGTCCTCCGTCGCGAAGAGCTTGTAGAGCTCGTAGACGGCGTTCCCCTCCGGGTTCTTCGGGGCCTCCATCGGCGCCGAGTCCGTCTGGATGGCCATGACCTTGCGCTTGACGGACGGGTCGAAGAGCTCGATCGTGTTGTGGTAGCTCTTCGACATCTTCTGGCCGTCCGTGCCGGGGATCGTCGCGACGTTCTGGGGAATCCACGCCTCGGGGAGCTTGAAGATCTCGCCGTAGGCGTTGTTGAACTTCTGCGCCAGGTCGCGCGTGACCTCCAGGTGCTGCTTCTGGTCCTTGCCGACCGGCACGAGGTCCGCGTTCATGATGAGGATGTCCGCCGCCATCAGGACGGGATACGCGAAAAGGCCGTGCGTCGCCTCCAGCCCGTGGGCGAGCTTGTCCTTGTAGCTGTGGCAGCGCTCCAGAAGCCCCATCGGCGTCAGGCACGAGAGATACCACGCCAGCTCCTGCACCTCCGGGACGTCGCTCTGCCGGTACATGACCGTCTTCTCGACGTCCAGCCCGCACGCCAGGTAGTCGAGGGCCACGTTGCGCGTCGCCTCGCGGAGCGTCGCGCCGTCGCGCACCGTCGTCATCGCGTGGAAGTTGGCGATGAACATGAAGTTCTCGTTCGCCGCCTGGAGGTCGTTCATCGCCTTCATCGCGCCGAAGTAGTTGCCCCAGTGAAGCGTCCCCGAGGGCTGGATTCCCGTTAAAACACGCATGCAAGTCTCCTTCTTGTAAACCGCCATTATATCAAAAAACGACGCCGTGCGCGGGGCCCATGTTCTCGCCCAGGAGGGCGAGCGAAGGGTCGGCCGCGCCGAAGCCCTGGATCCAGCCCGTCTCGAAGCCGAAGTCCGCCGCCGCCTCCGTGACGGACTCGTATTCCTCCCGCGTGACGGCGCGGTCGAAGGGCGGCGTGCCGAGCGCCTTGTAGGCGGGCGTGAACTGGCTCATGACGGACACGGGCACCTCGTTCGAGAGCGTCGTCGCGATCCACGCAAGGTTCTCGATCGCCTCGTCGGCGTGGCCGGGCAGCACGAGGAGGCGGCAGATCGTGCGCGTTTCCTCCCGCGCCCACGCCCACGCCAGCGCGGCGCGGGCGTTCTCGACGTAGTCGGGCGTCGCGCTGGCCTCGCGCGCCGTCTCGTTGCGCGAATACCGGAGGTCGAAGAGCGCCCAGTCGCACAAGGACGCATACTCTTCAAGCGTCTCGACGCGCTCGTAGCCCGAGGAGTTCCAGACGAACGGCAGCTGGACGCCCTCCTTCTTGAGGCGGCACGCCGCCTCGCGGACGAAGGGCAGATACGGCGTCGGCGAGACGAGGTTCCAGTTCTCCACGCCGTCCTTGACGGCCAGGTCCCGCAGGATGGCGGCCAGCTCCTCGACGCTCTTGTCCTCGCCTTGCCCCTGCCAGCTCCAGGGCGAGTTCTGGCAGTAGAGGCACTTCATCGTGCAGCGCGAGAAGAAGACGCAGCCGCTTCCGCGCGTCCCCGTGATCGGCGGCTCTTCGCCGAAATGGGGACCCCAGCGGAAGACGCGGGCCTGCGCCCCCGCCCCGCAGAAGCCGCGTTCGCCGCCCGCGCCGAAGCGATGCGCCCCGCAGCGGCGCGGGCAGAGCAGGCAATCGTCCGGCATCAGCGCGAGAGCTGCGCCATCGTCACGAGCGGCAGGTCGCCGGCGGCCGGCAGCTTCATCGGCTTGAGCGAGGAGGCGTCGAACGCATAGCCCTTCTCGCCCAGCGGCCAGACGACGGGCGCCGTGTTGAGGATCGTGGCCCTGAAGCCCTGCATCGTCGCGCCCATGTTGCCCGTGTGCGACGAGTTGACGCCCTCGTTCTCGATGACGAAGGGATGCGCATACCCCTTGGCCATCAGCGTCTCCAGGAAGTCCGTCCAGTCGCACGAGTCGCTGCCGCCGAAGCCCGGCAGGCGCGGCTCGTAGTTGAGGCGGTCCCATTCGTTCGCGGGGAGCGGCACGCCGGCCTTCTGCGCGAGCGCGCGGTCGACGGTCTGCATGGGGTAGAGCCGCCCCCAGTGGACGGCCTCCTCGTCGCGCCGGAAGTTGCGCGTCCCCTTGATGTGGACGCGGCGGAGCTTCTTGAAGTCCATGGCGCGGACGACGTCCGAGGGGTCGATGTGCTGCCAGATGTCGTGCGACGGGTCGTAGGTCTCCTGGAGGTTCGAGTCGTCGTCGAGGATCGCGTACATCAGCTTGCGCGCGGCCAGGCACCCGGGGAGGTTGCAGTAGCAGTCGGGCGACGAGACGCTCGTCCAGCCCTCCATCGGGCAGTTCTCGACGGTCACCGTCACGCCGAGGTCCTTCGCGTACTTCAGAATGGGCGTGAAGACCCTCTTGAACTTTTCGAGGTTCTTCTCGAAGCCGCGGTCCTCGCGCCCCAGCGCCTGGTCGTAGCCGACGAACGTGCCGCAGACGACGTCGTTCTCGTCGCCGCCGAGCATCGCCGCGATGCGGATGAGCTTGAGGAGGTGGTTCTGGTTCTTCACCTGGAACGACGCCTCGCCGCCGATGAGGTTCTGGTACGCCCCCACGGAGATGCGCAGCCCCGTGCGGTTGCACGTGTCGATCACCGCCTTGGCCTTCTCGGGCGTGAAGCGGTCGTAGTCGAGATGCGTCGCCACGTGGTCGGTGCGGTTCGTGTCGCGCGCGAAGACGCACAGCTCCAGCCCCTGCGCCCCGAGGTCGAGGGCCCGCCGGACGACGCCGTCGAAGTCGTCGTTCGGGAAGGCGCTCGTCATCAGCCAGATGGGGTTGTTGCGCGCGCGCGGCTTGGCGGCGTGCGCGAACGCGCTGTGGGCAAAGGGGACTGTCGCGGCGAGAGCGGCCGCGCTCTTGAAGAAATCGCGTCTTGACGTTGACATAAAAAACCTTCTTTGCGCTCCGCCCAATTGCGGAAGCCATTGCGAAAGATTATACCACGCGCACCAGCGCAGTTCAACACTCTTTTCGGGCGCGACACCTCGACACCAAAACACGCTCTTTGGCTAAACCCCTCCTCCTTGCCGCACTCATCCTCCCCCGCTTCCCACTTTTCATGAAATGCGGGAACGAGGGAACACGCTGACCCTATTCTCACTTTTTTAAAAAAGTGAGAATGAAGAACCGACCTTCTGTCTCTCGCTTTTTATAAAATGTGAGAGTCGGCGGCGTGAGAGGCAGCATCGTAAGAATCGGCGTGAGAGGCGACGTGCGTCAGGGGCGGCGGGGGCGGCGCATCCTATGCACTCGATCCTATGCGCAGAGACCTCACCCCAGTGCAACAGTTCAACCGCCGTTATTGGGGTTGGGTCGTTATGCGGCCGTCCGGCAACTGCCAGACAAGCTTCCCGTTCAGGACATAGACGTTTGCGATGCCCCGACGGCGATTCTCCTCCTGGGCCGCCTTGACGGCCGCGCTCCCGATCCTCGTCAGCTTTTCGACTATTTCCGGCATATGTCCTCCTTGAACGCATCGAACCGCTCCTGCGACAGCACGACGACGCTCCCGTTCCCATGCGCCACGAGAGTGAGGTCGGAACCGCCATTGTAGTAAAG
>CAVGMG010000040.1:0-11836 GCA_963630185.1 Alistipes onderdonkii
TCCGCCAGGTGAAGCCGGCCGAGACGCTCTTCATCGTCGCCTCGAAGACGTTCACGACGCAGGAGACGATGTCGAACGCCCGCGCCGCCAAGGCGTGGCTCGTCAAGGCCCTGGGCGACGGCGCCGCCGTCGAAAAGCACTTCGTCGCCCTCTCGACGGCGGAGAGGGAGGTGCGCGAGTTCGGCATCCGCGCCGAGAACATGTTCCCCTTCTGGGACTGGGTGGGCGGCCGCTACTCGCTCCCCTCCGCGATCGGGCTTTCGCTCATGATCGCCATCGGCCGGAAGAACTACGCGAAGTTCCTCAAGGGCTACTGGAAGATGGACTGGCACTTCCGCACGGCGAAGTTCGACAGGAACATGCCCGTCGTCCTCGCGCTTCTCGGCATCCTCTACGCGAACGGCTACGGCGCGGAGACGTACTGCTGCCTCCCCTACGACCAGTATCTCGCGCGCTTCCCCGCCTACCTCCAGCAGATGGACATGGAGTCGAACGGCAAGAGCGTGACGCGGCGCGGCGTCGCCTCCGACCGCGAGACGGGGCCCATCGCCTGGGGCGAGCCGGGGACGAACGGGCAGCACTCGTTCTACCAGCTCATCCACCAGGGCACGCACCTGATTCCGTGCGACTTCATCGGCTTCTCGCGGACGCACAACCCCATCGGCGACCTCCACGACAAGCTCATGGCGAACTTCTTCGCGCAGACCGAGGCGCTCGCGTTCGGCAAGACGGCCGACGAATGCCGCGCCGAAGGCGTGCCGGAAGCGCTCGTGCCGTTCAAGACGTTCGAGGGGAACAAGCCGACGAACACGCTCCTCTGCCGCGAGCTGACGCCGGAGAGCCTCGGCGCCCTCATCGCCCTCTACGAGCACAAGGTCTTCGTGCAGGGCGTCGTCCTCGACATCTACTCCTTCGACCAGTGGGGCGTCCAGCTCGGGAAAGTCCTCGCCAAGAGCGTCCTGGAGGACATCACGGCCGAGGCCGCGCCGGTGCGGCACGACAGTTCGACGAACCGCCTGATCGCGCTCTACAGGAAAGACCGCCTCACAGAAGCGACTTGACGTCGCGGGCGGCCTGGGCGTTGTCGAGGAAGCGGACGGCCTGCCAGCCGACCGCCCGGGCCGCCTCGCAGTTCTCCTCGACGTCGTCGACGAAGCACAGCTCCTCCGGCGGGAGGCCGAGGCGCTCCTGCAAAAGGCGGTAGATCCGCTTCTGCGGCTTGAACATGCGCTCGTCGCCGGAGATGACGAGCGCGTCGGCGAGCTCGATGAAGTCGCGATACGTCTCCTTGAAGTGCGGCACGAAGGAGTGCGGCATGTTCGTCAGGATGCCGATCCTGTAGCCCGCCTCCTTGAGTGCGCGCATCCAGGCGAGCGTCTCGAAGTTCACGAAGCCCTCGCAGAAGCTGCTCACGTCCTCTTCGAGGATCCGCGCGCGCGCCGCCGGCGACGGCGAGACGTCCTCGTCGGCGAAGATGAGCTCGTACATCTCCTCCATGGAGATGAAGCCGCCGTCCAAAAGGTGGCGATATTTCGCGAAGCCCGCCTTGACGCCCTCCCACGAAAGTCCGCACGCGTCGACGCATCCGCGCACGCGCTCGGGCATCGTCTGCGTCGTCATGACGCCGCCGAAGTCGAAGACAAGCCCCGAGACCTTGCGCTTGCGCACGCCCACAATCCCCGTCGAGAGCCCCGTGCGCACGAGCGCGTAGCGGCGCGTGCCGTCGCGCTCCTCGATGATCGCCGCCGCGTCGAGGAAGCGCACCCAGTTCTCGCGCGTGAACGAGCCGACCTTGCGCGACGTCAGGAACGCGGCGATGTAGAGGTCGTGCGTCGCCACGACGAAGAGGCGCGTCTTCCAGTGCGCGTCGATCCACGCCTCGAAGGCATCCGTCGCCGCGTCCAGCGGATGGAAGCCCCTCTGCACGCCCGTCGTGAAATACTCGACGCTCGCCCCGAAGAAGTTCTCGGGCTTGAAGACCTCCAGCACCTCGTGCGCGTCCGCGTAGTAGAAGGACTCGTTCCCCAGCCGCCCGTCGACGGGGATGTCCGCGTCTTCGCAGCCCATGCCCTCGGCCAGGAGCGACGCGGTCATGCGCGTGCGCATGAGGGGGCTCGCGGCGAAGGAGGCCTCGTCGCGGAAGTCGTAGAGCGCCTCGCCCAGCTTCCGGGCCGTCCGGCACCCCTCGTAGGTCAGCGCGACGGCGTCGCCGAACGTGGGGTCGTCGGGGTCGATCTTGGGGCGTTCGGCGTGGCGCACGAGAAGCGCGACGCGCGCGCCCCGCTGGAGTGTCTTCTGGAGGTCGGCAAGCGTCATTTCGATCATGGCAGTTCGACTTTCGGATAGGATGAATACTGGTCAAAGGCGAAGTCAAGGGCGTCGACCGAATGGGCGTCGGAGTTCAGGATAAACGAGACGCCGCGCTCGGCGAGAAGGTCGCGAAACGCCCGCGACGGATAGGCGTCCGTGAGGTATCCGCGCGCCATCCCCCCTGTGTTGATCTCGACGAGGGCACCGCGCGCGGCGATCAGGTCGGCGGTCTCGACGATCTCCGCGCGATACCACGCGCTCGACTCGTCGAAGAGCGGATGCTTCTCGTTGAACTTGCGGACGAGATCCACGTGGCCGAGAAACGTGTAGCGTCCTTCGCGGATGAGCGCGCGCTCGGCGGCGAAGTAGGCCTGGACGTAGGCTTTTGCGTCGCCCGCGAAGGACTCGCGGATGCCGCGCTCCAAAGCCTCGACGGACGCATCGACGGGGACGCGGGCCCCCGACGGCGCCGGGACGAAGTGCAGCGACCCGATGACGTAGTCGTAGGGCGAGAGGTCGAGCGGGCAGGGCCAGTCTGCTTCGAGGCCGCAGAGGATGCGGATGCGTCCGCGATACTTCTCCTTCAAACGGGCGATTTCCGCGCGGTAGGCCGTTTCCGACGCGAGCATCTCCGAATGAGACGAGAAGCCCAGGGCCTCGAAGCCCTTGCGAAGAGCCCCCTTGACCATTTCCTCGGGCGTCGCCGCGCCGTCGCAGAACGTCGAATGTGTATGGTAGGAGCTTTTCACGGCAGAAGCCCCGACGTTTCCGGGAAGCCCAGGGCCAGGTTCATGTTCTGGATGGCCGCGCCCGACGCGCCCTTGCCGAGGTTGTCGAAACGCGCGACGAGCAGGATGCGCGACTCGTTTCCGAAGACGGAAACCTCCATTGCATCACGCCCCGCGAGCGCCGCCGACGAGAGGAAGCCGCCCTCCGCCGCCGACGGGTCTTCGACGAAGCGCACAAGCCCGCCCTCGCTGTAGGCGGCGCGGTAGACGTCCTGGAGGGCGGCGACAAGGCCGTTCGAGGGCAGGCGAAAGTCGCGGGCGAACGCCTGGACGGTCACTTCCATGCCGCTGAAATGCGGCACGACGACGGGAGAGAAGCAAGGAGGCTCGTCAAGGCCGCAGATTGTCGCCATCTCGGGCAGGTGCTTGTGGCACTGCCCCAGCGCATACTGCCGCCCCCCTAAATAGAGATTATCTCCCTCGCACCCTTCCACTTTTCCACTTTTCCACTTTTCCACTCCGCTCGCACTTTTCCACTCTTCCACCTTTCCACTTTTCCACTTTTCCACTCCGCTCGCACTTTTCCACTCTTCCACTTTTCCACTTTTCCACTCCTCATACGCCGCAATCATCTTCTTGCCGCCGCCCGAATAGCCCGTGAGGGAGAACGCGGAGAGCCTTGCGCTGCGCGGCAGGACGCCTGCGCGGACGAGCGGCTCGACAAGCGCGATGAAGCCGCTCGCGTGGCATCCGGGGTTCGCGATGCGCGTCGCCTTCCGGAGGCGTTCGCGCCGTCCGGCGAGCTCCGGGAAGCCATACTCCCAGCCGTCGGCCGTGCGGTGCGCCGTGGACGTGTCGACGAGAACGGCCGATGAGCCCTCCGCCAGGCGGACGGCTTCGCGGGCGGCCTCGTCCGGGAGGCAGAGGAACGCAAGGTCGCACGAGTGCAAGGCCTCGCGGCGCGCGCCGGGGTCTTTGCGCACGTCGTCGGGCAGGACGAGAAGCTCCAGATCCGCCCGCTGCGAAAGCCTCTCGCGGATGCGCAGCCCCGTCGTCCCCGCCGAACCGTCAATGAAAACTCGCTTCATCAGTCCTCCGATCGCGTGATGTAGATCTTCGCCATGTCGGTCTTGTAGAACTTCTCCGCACGGGAGATGTCCAGCTCCTCGAAAAGCTTTTCGCCGGGGCGGATGCCCGTCACGACGAGCGGGATGTCCACGTAGGGCCGATACCCCGCCTGGCGGATCATCCGCTCGGCCAGATCCACGATGCGGACGCTGCGCCCCATGTCCAGCGTGTAGATGGCGCGTTCCGAGCGGCTCGCCGCCTGCAAGACGAGCGACACGGCCTCGTCCACCGTCATGAAGTAGCGGCGCATGTCGACGTGCGTGATCGTGACGGGGCGTCGCGCTTCGATCTGCTCGCGGAAGAGCGGCACGACGGAGCCCGACGAGTTCAGGACGTTGCCGAAGCGCACGGCGCAGAACGACGTGGCGCCGTCCTTCGACAGGATGGCGCGTTCCGCCGCGCGTTTCGTCTGGCCCATGACCGACACGGGGCGCACGGCCTTGTCCGTCGAGATGAGGACGAACCGCTGGACGCGGAACTCGACGGCGAGATCCGCGAGCGTCTCCGTCGCGCGCGTGTTGTTGCGCCAGCCCTCCTCGGGGTTCATCTCGACCATCGGCACGTGCTTGTAGGCGGCGGCGTGGAGGACGATCTCGGGGCGGTGTCTCCTAAAGATCTCGGCCATGGCGGCGCGGTCGTTGACGTCCTTCATGAGCGGCACGATCTCGGGCGACGCGCCCTGCGCCCGCAGGAGCCGGTCGATCTCGTAGAGCGCGTTCTCGCCGCGCTCGACGAGCAGCACGCGCACGGGCGAGAGGGCGACGACCTGCCGCGCCAGCTCCGAGCCGATGGAGCCGCCCGCGCCCGTGATCATGACCGTCTTGCCCGCGAAGAAGTCGCGGACGGCGCTTGCGTCCATGTGCCGCGCCGTGCGGCGGATGAGCCCCCGCTCCTTGAACCACGCCGCCCACAGCCAGCTCCAGATGATGCGCCACGCGACGAGGGCGAACGAGAAGAGGAAGAACCCGATGAGGAGGACGGAATACGGCGGGCGGATGTGGGCGTACGACTCCACGGGCAGGAAGAAGCGGAGCGCGACGAGGAGGAAACACGCGAGGAACGTCGCGAGGAAGTAGCGCGGCAGATCCTTCAGCTCCGTCCGCCGCCACGACAGGCGATAGGCCCCGCAGAGGAAGAGCATGAGGAAGTGCGCGACGGCCACGGAGACGAACGCCGAGAGCATCGTGCGATACCCCCAGCGCGGCGGATGAAGGTCGAAGCGCAGGAGGACGGCGGAAAAATACGCCGCGAGAAGGCAGACAAAGTCCACGACGACGCCGCCAAGGCGCGAGACGGCGAACTTCGCGTATTCCCTCTGCTTGCGCGTCATCGAGCCTCCCCGGCTAACGTTCTCTCGGACTTCATCGGCTTTGACACCACGTGCAAACCGCCGCCCTTACGCGAGGACGCGCCCGTCGATGGAAATCGTGACGACCTGAAGCGGCAGGCTTTTCCCCAACGCCTGAAGCGCCCGACGCACGGCCGCCTCAAGACCGCCGCAGCACGGCACTTCCATGCGGAGAACCGTCACGGACGTGACGTCGTTCGTCGCGAAAATCTCCGTCAGCTTCTCGGCGTAGTCCACCGCGTCAAGTTTCGGGCAGCCGATCAGCGTAATCTTTCCGCGCATGAAGTCGCGATGGACGTTCGCGTAGGCGTAGGCCGTGCAGTCCGCCGCGACCAGAATCTGCGCTCCGGCAAAATACGGCGCGTTCACCGGCACGAGGCGAATCTGGCACGGCCACTGACCGAGTGCCGAAACGCTCGCCGTCGGCGGCGGGGCGTCTTCGGAAGAGGCCGCCGGACGCTGCAGCGAGCGCATCCTCATGCCGGGGCATCCGCCGCCGGACGCCGGGGCTTTCGTCTGACGGGCGGCGGCAACGGCCTTCTCGTCGTAGGCGGCGGCTTCGCGCTCCACGAAGGAGATCGCCCCCGTCGGACACTGCGGCAGGCAGTCGCCCATGCCATCGCAGTAGTCGTCGCGCAGAAGCTTCGCCTTGCCGCCGACCATGCCGATGGCGCCCTCGTGGCAGGCGGTCGCGCACGCGCCGCAGCCGTTGCATTTCGTCTCGTCGATCTGGATGATTTTCCTTTTCATGTTCCTCTCGATTCCGCTTTTCCGTCCATTATACCAAAAAGTCCGAGGCGCGGCGCATCCTCGCCCTCCAAGTCCTCACCGCTTGCGCGGCAGGACGACGCCCGCGAGAAGCGCGAAGAGGCAGGGGAAGAGGAACGCGTCCGCCACGAGGACGCGGACGATTTCGCCCGTCTCCACCCGCACGTCCTGCGACAGGCGCGAGATCGGGTCGACGGCGGAAAGCGGCTGCGTCAGCTCCGCCGACACGCGCGTCAGCGCAAGGCTCACGCGGTCGACGAGCCCCGCCTCCAGGTCGTCCGGGCACGTCTCGACGACCTGGGGGCTCATCTCGCCGACGACGAGGAGGACGAACGCGACGAAGAGCGCGACGGGGCGCGAAAGCGACGCCGAGAGGAAGACGCCGAAGCCGACCAGGAGCGCAAGGAGGGCGAGCAGCTCCGCATACGCGCCGACGAGGTTCTGCGCGAACGTTCCGCCGGGATAGAGCAGATGGAGATCCCGTCGCGGGCGGAGCATCAGCGTGCGCGGCGACTCGTTGCGGAAGGAAAGCTCGCCCGACGGCGACGCGCCGCCCGCCGTCGCCCGAAGCGGAACGGACACCGCCGCCTGCGTGACGTTCGTCAAGACGCCCTCGTAGGCGCCCATGCAGAAGACGCCGCAGACGTTCTGGCGCATGTTGAAAAGCCCCTCGAAGCGCACGCGAAGGAGGAGGTCTTCCCCGTGCGCCTCGAACGCGGGGAAGGCGAACGAGACCGTCGCGTTCGTCCGCACGGACTCGTAGCGGTCGAACGCGCGCTGCTCCAGAAGGCGCACGACGGCGGAGCGGCTGGCGCGGCGCACGACATCGGGCGTCCGGGGGTCTTTGAGGAAGGCCTCGTAGGCTTCGGCGGCCTCCTCCCGGACGGACGGCAGGATCGGCGACAGGAGATGGTGCGCCGGGCGGCTCGTCTCGACGGCGGGATAGAGGAGAAGCGCGAGGCACGACGAGGCCAGGACGACGGCGCCCAGAGACGTCAGCGCGGCCGCCTTGGCGAGGGCGAGCGCCCAGAGGCGGATCGGGCGCACCTGCGTAAGCCCCAGACGGTGCGCTTCGCGCTCGCGGGCGAGCGCGCCCGTCGCGGACGCGAGCAGGGCGACGACGAGAAGCGCGAACACGCCGCCGAGCGCGTAGCGGACGAGAAGCTCGCGGAGGCCGTCCGCCGTGCCGTCGCCCGTCACCCAAAAGGGCGCGGCGCCCATCCAGAGAAGCGACGCGACGAGCAAGAGGCCGAACGCCTTCGACCGAACGAAGGAGAGGATCTCCAGACGGAAGACGGACAGGAACGCTCTCACGACTTCAGGAACTCCGCCACGGCGAACGAGTCGCCGCCGCCCACGTGCGAGAGGAAGAACGATTCGAGGCTCGTCCCCAGTTCCGACACGCGCCCCTCGGCCCGTGCGCGGCCATGGTCGAGAATCAGCACGCGGTCGCAGACGTCCTGCGCGTCGGCGAGAAGGTGCGACGTCAGGAGAACCGTCATCCCCTGCGCCGACAGCGTCTTGACGAGCGTCTTGACCTCGTTCGTCGAGACGGGGTCAAGCCCCGACGTCGGCTCGTCGAGAACGAGGAGCTCGGGCTTCCCGATGAGCGAGGCGGCGAGGGCGACGCGCCGCGCCATGCCCTTCGAGAAGTCGCCGACGGCGCGGGAGGCGACGCCCGCAAGTCCCACCATGTCGAGAAGCTCGCGCACGCGCCTCTTCGCTTCGCGGCGGGGGAGGTCGCAGAGCCCGGCGTAGTATTCGAGCGTCTCGGACGCCGTCAGGAACGGATGGAGGCAGCTGAGCTCCGGCAGGTAGCCGAGGCGCCGACGCGCCTCAAGCGAGCGCGGCGGAAGGCCGAAGAGCCGCACCTCGCCCGACGTCGGCGGCAGGAGACCGAGAATCATCTTGATCGTCGTCGACTTGCCCGACCCGTTGGGGCCCAGGAGGCCGAAGACTTCGCCACGCCCGACGGCGAAGGAAAGTCCGCTCACGGCCTCGACGGTCGGCCGGAGCCAGAAGTCGCGAAACGTCTTCGTGACCGCCTTAAGACTGACGACGTCCATCGCGCCCAAGCCCCCCCTTCTCCGTGCATCCAAGGACAAGAAAGACGCCGCACACGGGAAGCGTCGCCAGAAGCGAAAACCCGACATACGACGCGGAGACGCGCCCGCCCTTGAGAAGCGTGTCCGAAAGATAGTAGTTGCCGAAAAACGGCAGGAAGAGGAGGACGAGCGCGCCCATCCAAGAGGCGGCCACGTGCGCCTTGAAGCGCGACGCCGCCCAGGCCGCCGCCGAGACGAAGAGAATCACAAGGCCGAAGAGCGGCAGCGCCGCCAAAGCCGACGAGAGAAGAAGCGACGGCTCGCGGAAGAGGACCCAGACCCCGCCGCCGACGGCGAGTGAAAACGTCAGGGCGAGCGACGAGAGGATGAAGCGCATCCGTACAAAGCGGTTGAGGAAGGCCGCCGCGACGAGCGGCACGACACCGGTCGCCACGCCGACGGCCAGGGCGGGCCCCCAGATCTGCGCCATCGCCCCCGTCTCGTCGGCGATGCGCCCGCCCACGGCCGCGCCCATGACGACGACGCACGACGCGAGAAAGACACTCGCCATCGCGAGAAAGACGGCGAGTGCCGCGCCCACGGCCTTCGAGAGGAAGAAGCGCCGTTCGGAGACGGCGTGCGCAAGGGCCATCTCGTAAGTCCCGAGCTCCATCTCCCGCCGGAAGGAGCGAATCGTGCAGAAGCACGAGAGGACGAGACCGAGGACGAGCGTCGCCGAGAACCCCGCCTCGCGGGCCATGCGCGTCGGCTCGCCGAACTGGTGGAAATGCCACGTCGGCGTCAGGACGGCCAGCGCGAGCGCGACGAGCGTCGCCAATAAAGTCAACGGCTCCGAGAGAACCTCAAGAGCCGTCGCTTTGACAATGGAGAGGCTTCGCCTCACGCGCCCCAGCCAAGCCCTCCGCACGACAGCGGAAGCTGCGTATTCTGGTAGAGGTAGTAGACGAGGACGGCGAGAACGGCCGTCGCCACGAGCTTGACGACGACGGCAACCGTCGCGGCGGCGCCAAAGGCCTCCTCCTGCGGAGCGGCCTTCTGCGGCACGGGAAGCGGCGTCGACGGAAGGTCCGGGATGTCGGCGACGTCGCCCTCCGGCGCGGCCGATGATGCCGGCGCGGCAGACGCGGGCATCGGCTTCTTGATGGCGAACTTGTTCTTCGACGGCAGGACGGGGGCGCCGCGCGAGATCTTGATCGTCTTGCGCTGCGTCATCGAGACGGCGTCTTCGGACGGCGCGGCCTTGGCCTCCCCGGCGGGCGACGGCATGTTGACGGGCCGCTTGATGCGGATGGTCTTCATGGGCGCGGCCGACTCCTTGACGGGCGCGACGCCCATCGCGTCCGAGAGCGAGATGCGCGAGGTCTTGTGCTTGGCGGCCTCCTTCTGCGCCTCGGTCTGCGCCGCCGACTCCGCGATGATGCCCGTCTTGTGGAGAATGGCCTGCTGCGGGATGCTCTGCGTCACGCCCTTGAGCTTCTGCGTGACCGTCTTCAGCGCCTCCAGGGGCTTCGGCGTCGCGATCGGCGTCTGGGAGGCCTCGTCGCGGCCGATCGTCTTCGACTCGACGGTCGGCAGCTTGCCGACGCCCTGCGCGTCGACGGGAACGACGGGCTTGACGAGTGGCTTCGGAAGCGGCGCGGCCGTCACCGTCGCGCCGGGCTTGCGGATGAAGGGCTTCGCGGCGACCGTCGCCATCTTGGGCTTCGGCGGAAGCTTGAGCCCCGACGCGAGGCCCGGCTTGGGCGGAAGCTTGAGGCCGGGGCGCAGCGCCTGACCCGCGCCCAGCGTCGGCCGGCGGATCGTCGGCGTCGGGCTCTTCGGGGCCGCCGCCGGCGCCGCGTTCACCACCGAAAGCGGATTGACCTTCGGCGGCTCGGAGGCCTGGACCTCCTGGTTCTCAACGGGCGTCATCTCAACATCGTCTGCCATAGCAACCCCTCCTGTTAGACGGCCATCACCTCGGCCTCCTTGGCCTTCAGCTCGGCGTCGATCTTGGCGATTCCCTCGTCGGTCGCCTTCTGGATCCTTTCAAGACCTTGCTTCATCTCGTCTTCGGAGCACTTCTTGTCCTTTTCGAGCTTCTTGACGGTGTCGTTCGCGTCGCGGCGGACGTTGCGCATGGCGACCTTTTGCGCCTCGGCCTGCGTCTTCGCGACCTTCACGATCTCCTTGCGGCGCTCCTCGTTGAGCTCCGGGACGGTGATGCGCAAGACCTTGCCGTCGGTCTGCGGCGTGACGCCGATGTTCGCCGCCAGGATCGCCTTGTTGACGGCGTCGAGGACGGTCGGGTCGAAGGGCGTGATCTTGATCTGGCGCGGCTCGGGCGTCGAGATCGTGCCGAGGTTCTTGATGGGCGTGGGGCAGCCGTAGTAGTCGACCTTGATCTGATCGACCATCGCGGGGGACGCCTTGCCCGTCCGAAGCCCCGAGAATTGCGATTTCAGGGCCTCGAAGCTCTTGGCGATTTTCGTTGTCGTGTCGTTCAGGACTTCAGCAATAGTCTCCATGTTCTCGTTTCTTTCGTTGTTTAAAATTCACGCGCTTTTCCACTTTTCCACTCTTCGCACTTTTCCACTCTTCCTCTTCGCACTTTTCCACCTTTCCACTCTTCCACTTTTCAACCTTCTTCAGCTCACCACCGTGCCGACGGCGCGGCCCTTGACGACGGACTCGAGCGCCTTCGGGTCGAAGAAGTCGAAGACGACGATGGGGATGTTGTTGTCCATGCAGAGGGCGAACGCCGCCGAGTCCATGACGCGCAGGCGCTTCTCGAGCGCGGTCTCGAACTTGAGCGAGGCGTATTTCTTCGCGCTCGGGTCCTTCTTCGGATCGGCGGTGTAGACGCCGTCCACCTTGGTGGCCTTCAGAAGCGCGTCGGCGCCGATCTCGCTCGCCTTCAGGGCGGCGGCGGAGTCGGTCGAGAAGAAGGGGTTGCCCGTGCCGCCGCCGAAGATGACGACGCGCCCCTTCTCGAAGTGGCGCAGGGCGCGGCGCTGGATGAACGGCTCGGCGAGCTTCGGCATCTCGATGGTCGTCATGACGCGCGTGGGCACGCCGATCGACTCCAGGGCGTTCATCATCGCGAGCGCGTTGATGATCGTCGCGAGCATGCCCATCGAGTCGCCCGTCACGCGGTTGACGCCCTTGCCCGCGCCGGTGAGGCCGCGGAAGATGTTGCCGCCGCCGAGGACGATGCCGACTTCGCAACCGAGCGCGTGGATCTTCTTGACGCGCTCGGCCATGAACGCCAGATGCTTGGGGTCGATGCACTCGCCCGTCTCCTTGTTGCCCAAGACCTCCCCGGAGAGCTTCAGAAGGATTCGGCGGTATTTTAGCGAAGATGTTTTCCTGTTCACAAGGAGTATTTTACCATAAGTCCTTCACAAAAATCAACTTATTGACAACTCTGCCGAAGCCGCCCGGCGGGGGTTATGCGCCGCGATGGACGAGCGCGTGGTATTCCTGCAGCGTGCGCACGCCCGTGCCGC
>CAVGMG010000041.1:0-11834 GCA_963630185.1 Alistipes onderdonkii
CCCGGGGCCTTCAAGGGCCCACAAGGGGCGGTCGTTCGCATGTTTGCAACCCGTCCTCTCCGAAGCGCGCCAAATCAAGCGGCGAACGCCAGCACCGACAACGGTGAGAGTCGGTTTTCCACTAACTTTGGAGTAGAGCCAGACTTTTCCACCTTTCCACTCTTCCACTTTTCCACTCTCGCACCTTTCCACCTTTCCTCTTCTCTGATATAATTGACCCATGACTGAACGAGAGAAGATGGAGGCGGGGGAGTGGTATGACGCCAACTTTGACCCGGAGCTGATCGCCGTGCGCGCGCGCGTCGCGGCGCTTTGCCACGCATTCAACCAGACGCCGCCCGACGACAAGGCCGCGCAGGAGAGTGCGCTCCGCGCGCTCTTCCCGCACCTCGGCAAAGACGTCGTCATCCTGTCGCCCTGCCAGACCGACTACGGCGCAAACTGCTTCGTCGGCGAAGGAACCTTCATCAACCACGGCGCCTACCTGATGGACGGCGCCCGCATCACGATCGGATCGCACTGCTTCATCGGCCCCAACCTCGGCTGCTACACGGCCGAACACGCGCTCGACGTCACGCGGCGCAACCAGGGGCTGGAACGCGCACGGCCGATCGCCATCGGCGACAACTGCTGGCTCGGCGGCGACGTGAAGATCATGCCCGGCGTGACCATCGGCGAGGGCGCGGTCATCGGCGCGGGAAGCATCGTCACGCGGGACGTCCCGCCGTTCGTCGTCGCCGCCGGCAACCCCTGCCGCGTCCTTCGCCAACTCCCCTAACCCACCCCTCTCGCACCCTTCCACTTTTCCACGTTGCTGTTAGCCACGAATAGACACGAATCTCCGCAAATCTTTCGTGCCGATTCGTGAAGATTCGTGGCTGAAACCTAAAACCTTGAACCTGAAACCTAAAACCTCCCACCCACTTTTCCACCCTCCTTTTGGTATAATGTTCTCATGAAATCCTTGCCTGTCAACGTCCTGACCCTCAAGTGGGGAACGCTCTACCCGGCGGACTACGTGAACCGCATCTACCGAGGCGTCAAGGCGCACCTCAAGCGCCCATTCCGCTTCGTCTGCGTGACGGACGACCCGACCGGCCTTGCGGAGGGCGTCGAAGCCGCCCCCTTCCCCGACAAGCCCGACTGGCTCCATCCGAACGCGCGCTATCCCGGCTGGCCGAGCATCTACGTGAAGCTCCTCGTCTTCCAGGACGGCTTCGCCGGCCTCCAGGGCCCGACGCTCTTCCTCGACATCGACCAGATCGTCATGGGCGACCTCGACTGCTTCTTCGACTTCCGCCCGGGCGAATTCTGCATCGTCCACAACTGGGTCGCCCTGCGCAAGCGGCTCTTCCGCAAGGCGCCCTTCTGCGGCAACTCGTCGGTCTTCCGCTTCGACGCGGGGCCGAAAAGCCACTACGTCTACGAAAAGTTCAAGAGCGAAGCCGATGCGGCCATCGACCCCGCCCTCTACGGCACGGAGCAGGCCTACATGACGCACGCCGTCGGCTTCGAGAACGTGAACTTCTGGCCCGACGAGTTCGTGCGCTCGTTCAAGCGCTCCTGCACCTGGCCCTGGCCGCTCAACCACGTCCTCGCGCCGCGCCTGAAGAAGGACACGCACATCCTCTGCTTCCACGGCACGCCCTCGCCCGAACAGGCCATCGCGGGCTTTCGCGGCTCGAAGCACCTCGACGGCTGGACGCGCCCCGCCCCCTGGCTCAAGGCTCTCTGGGACGCCTGATCAGGCGTCGAAGAAGACCTTGCCCTTCACGGAGAGGCGACGCGCCTTCGGATAGGAGAACGCCCACGGCCGCTGCAAGAAGAGCTTCGCCTCCAGCCGCGCCATCGGGAGATCGTGCAGGAGGTAGTTCCCGCAATGCGCCTTCGTCGCGCCGGGCACTTCCCCGCGATACGAGGCCTGGTAGCGGAACGCCTTGCGGACGAGCGGCTCGACGTCTTCTGGCTTGAGGGGGCGAGGAGATTTCATCAGCAGGTAGAAGCCCGTCAGACACCCCATGGGCCCGAAATAGACGATGCTCTCCTTCGCGGGGCTGTTGCGGAGGTATGTCGCGACGACGTGCTCGATCGTGTGCGCCGCGTTCGCGTGCAGGGCGCACTCGACGTTGGGCGCCTTCATGCGGACGTCGAACGTCGTGACGAAGCCGCCGAAGCAGGGGTCGCACCGGCTGACGTAGAGGCCTGCCTTCAGATGCGTGTGGTCGACCTGGAACGAGGGAATGAGGTTCATATCTTTTTCAGGAGTTCCGCGGCCGCCTGCGCTTCGGCCGCCTTGTGGGTTGACGACGTGGCCGTGGCCTCGCCCACGCCCTCGACGGAGACGCGCACGGTGAAGCGCGGGTTGTGCGCGAGCCCCGTCGTCGAGACGAGTTCGTAAAGGGGCCGGCGCGGCGGGTTCATCGCCTGCGTGCGGACCTGGAGCTCGCCCTTCGGGTTCTCGTCCCACGCGCCCGCGCACGCCCCCTCGCAGAGGTTCAGCGAGCGGAAGACGCGCCGCGCCGCCGCGAAGCCGCCGTCGAGATACGCCGCGCCGATCAACGCCTCGACGGCGTCGGCGATCGTCTTCGACTCGCGCGGGAACGGCGGCAGGTGGGCGGCCCTCTTGAGATGCGCCACGAGGCCGAGACGCGCCGCCGCCTCGCAGAGGGCGTGCGTCGAGACCATGTGCGTCCGGCGGACGGTCAGCGCCCCCTCGCTCTCCTTCGGGAACGCGGCGACGAGATGCTCCGCCGCCAGGAAGCCGAGGACGGCGTCGCCCAGGAACTCCAGCCGCTGGTTGTCGTGGACGGCCTTGTTCGACATCCGGCACGAGGGCGTCGTCAGCGCCTCGGCGAGAAGCGACTCGTTCCTGAACGCATAGTCGAGAAACGCCATCAGACGAGCTCTTTGGCCTTCTCGTAGACGTTGTCGACGGTGAAGCCGAACTGCCTGTTGAGCTCCTGATACGGCGCGGACGCCCCGTAGTGGTCGAGCGTGACGTAGACCGTCGTCCGGAAGTCGAGCCGGAAGCGGTCGAGCCCGAAGCGCGTCCCCGCCTCGACGATGACGCGCTTGGTCATCTCCTGCGGCAGGACTTCGCAGCGGTAGAGGTCGGACGTCTCGCGGTGGAAGCGCTCGACGCAGGGGAAGGAGGCGACGCGTACGCCCACGCCCTCCTTCGCCAGGCGCTTGGCCGCCTCGACCGCCAGAAGGACTTCGCTGCCCGTCGCCAGGAAGAGGATCGTGCTCTTGTCCTGCACGCCCTCCATGTAGATGTCGTAGCCGCCCTTCGCGACGCCCTCGGCCGTCACGCCGTCCAGGACGGGGACGTTCTGCCGCGTCGTCAGCAGGCAGCTCGGGCCTGTCGTGTGCTTGAGGATCTCGAACCAGGCATACGCCGTCTCGTTCGCGTCGGCCGGCCGCCACGTCATGACGTTGGGCATCGCGCGCAGGGCGGCCAGGTGCTCGACGGGCTCGTGCGTCGGGCCGTCTTCGCCCACGCAGTAGCTGTCGTGCGAGAAGACGTAGATGGACGGCACCTTCATGAGCGCCGCGAGGCGGATGGCGGGGCGGCAGTAGTCGGAGAAGACGAAGAAGGTCGCGCCGTAGCCCCGGAACGTCTCGTCGTAGGCCGTGAGGCCGTTGACGATCGCCGACATGCCGAGTTCGCGGATGCCGAAGTGGATGTTGCGCCCGTC
Source organism: Alistipes onderdonkii (assembly GCA_963630185.1). Classification (GTDB taxonomy): domain Bacteria; phylum Verrucomicrobiota; class Kiritimatiellia; order RFP12; family UBA1067; genus UBA1067. Next base: position 3,699 of record CAVGMG010000041.1, read on the forward strand.
GAACGCATGCGGCGCGACGTCGCCCAGCCCCTTGAGAACGGTCTTGTTGGAGGGGCCCAAGTCGGCGCTTCCGCCGACGAGCCCCGGCACGAGCGGCGCGATGGCGTTCATGACCTCGCCGCACGCCGTCCGCGTGGCGACCGGCTTGTCCTTGGGGAAGGTCGGCAGCGCCTTGAAGATCTCGTCGAACGGCGCCGCGTCCGCCACCTTCTTCGTCCAGCCGCGCTTCTTCCACTTCAGCGCCGCCTGATGCGTGGAGGCCGTGCGCCGCTTGAAGATCTCGTAGACCGCGTCGGGGACCTCGAAGCTCTTCGCGGGGTCGAAGCCGAGCGCCGTCTTGAGACGCGCGACCTCCTCCGCGCCGAGCGGCGCGCCGTGGCTGTCGGCGGAGTCCTGCTTCGTGGGCGCGCCGAAGCCGATGTGCGTCGCCGCGACGACCAGGACGGGCTGGCCCTTGACGTGCATCGCCTTGCGGTAGACGCGGTCGATCGCCTCGAAGTCGTGCCCGTCCACGGAGAAGACCTTCCAGCCGTAGCTCTCGAAGCGCTTCTTCGTGTCGTCGTTCATCGCCAGCGCGACGTCGCCCTCGATGGTGATGCGGTTGGAGTCGTAGACGAGAATGAGGTCGTCAAGAGCCATCGCCCCCGCCCAGGAGCAGACTTCGTGCGAGATGCCCTCCTCCATGTCGCCGTCGCCGCAGAAGACCCACGTCCTGTTGCCGATGGCCGTCTTCTTCGCGGCGAGCGCCAGGCCGACGCCCATGGCAATGCCCTGCCCCAGCGGCCCCGTCGTCACCTCGACGCCGGGCAGAAGCCCCCGCTCGGGATGCCCCGCGCAGCGCGAGCCCCACTGGCGGAACGACTTGAGCTCGTCCATCGTGACCGCCCCCATGCCCGACAGGTGGAAGAGCGAATAGACGAGCGCGGAGGCGTGCCCGCCCGAAAAGACGAGGCGGTCGCGCCCCGGGAAGAGGGGGTCTTTCGGGTCGACGTTGAGATGTTCGAGCCAGAGGACGCTGGCGAGATCCGCCATGCCGAGCGCCGCGCCGGGATGCCCCGACTTCGCCTTTTCGATCATGTCGGCGGAGAGGCACCGAATCGTCGAGGAGACCAGTTTTAGTTCGTCAAGTGTTCGCTTCATTTTTTTTGATAATTGGCAGGGCGAGCCGTTGAAGCCCGCCCTGCCAATCGTGCAGTCGTTGAGGATTGTCAGGAAAGAATCAGGTGTCAGTCAATCGTGATTTCGATCTTGTAGTATTTGACTTGGCTGGTGCCCGTCGGAAGATCCATCGTGATCGCGTCCGAGGCGCTGGCCGACGCGCTCGTCGTCGCATCCCCCGAAAGATCCGGCTTGTCGTAGGCCTTCACGCAATACGTGACGCGCGCGCCCGCCGTCTCGTTGACGGTGACGCCGTCGAGCTTGAAGGAGACCTTGCTGTCATCCGTCGTCTGCTTCGCATTCACGAGAGGCTTGTTGACGGCCGCCGTCGGGTCGAGACCCAAGACGTAGCTTTGCAGATAGGTAAGACCGTTCGCCGCCGCCGTGTTCATCGACGTCGCATCGTCATAGCCCGTTGTCTTGTAAGTCTTCACCCAAGTGGATTCCGGATCGACGAAAACACTCGCGCCCTCTTTCGCGCCGTCAATGACGACAACCTTGTAGCCTTCAGGATTCACGGAGTCGTCAATCGTAATCTCACGCACGACCTGGGCGCCGAAGTTGCCGAGCGACGTCGAGCCGTAGAAGGAGACGCTTTCGATCTGCGCGAGACCCGTCGAGGAGATCCAGCCGGTCAGATCCGTGTAGCCCGTCGCGTCCGACGCCTTGGCGAGCCAGCGCACCTTCGCGTTCGCGATGTCGGCCTCAAGGCAGATTTCATACGTCTCGCCAATCGTGGGAGCCGCCGCCGTCGACGCCGTCCACGCGCTGCCGTTCCAATAATACCACTTGTAGGAGTCGCCGTCCTCCTTGACGCAAAGCCCCATCGAAGAGCTGTCCGCCGTCGGATCGGTATCGCACGCCGAGACCGTCACGTTCGCGTAGACGCGCGTGAGGCTGTCGTCGCCCGCCGCCTTGGGCGTCACCGTGAGCGGCGACGTGTGGCTCGTGTTGAGCAGAATCACCTTGTTGTCCGTGTCCGTCGAGAGCGCACACGTGTTGTCGTCGTCGGCCGACGGAACGGCCGACCACGTAATCGCGCAGCCCTCGCCCGTGACTTCCGCATCCGCCGTCGGCGCCGCCGTCAGGTTCGCCGTCGTGACGCTAAACCAGACGTTGCTCGTCGCGAACGTCTTATCGGCATAAAGGCTCGGAAGAGAGGCAAGCCCCATGCCAAACGCGACTGAAAGAACGCACTTCATCGACTGACTCATTTTATAAACCTCCTAAAAGTTTAAGAATGATGTTCTGATTCCAACGACTTTGATTATAGCACAAGAACGCGAATAAAGGCAAGGAGTTTTTATCTGCAAAATTTTCGTCCCCCCTTGTGAAGACGGCTGAAATATGGTAAATTATCTTCTGTCACGGCGCAGGCGTCACGCTTCGCTGCGACTTCAGTACTGAAACAAACAAAACCTGAAGGATAAAAACATGGCTAAGAAGGATCCGATTCCGACAACCAAGAGCGGCATCATGGCTGCGCTCGCCGAAGCTGGCGAGATCAGCAAGAAGCAGGCGGCGGCTGTCTACGACAAGCTCATCTACATCGCCGTCAACGGCGCGAAGCAGGAAGAAAAGGGCATCATGCTCCCCGGCCTCGGCAAGGTGAAGCTCGTCAAGCGCGCGGCGCGCACGGGCCACAACCCCGCGACGGGCGAGACCATCAAGATCAAGGCGAAGAAGGTCGCCAAGATCGTCGCGTGCAAGTCGCTCAAGGACGCGATCCTCGGCTAACGCATCGGCCATCAAGGAAAAGAGCGCACACGGTTTCGTGTGCGCTCTTTCTTTTTCCCGAAAGTCTCCCGCCCCGTCAGAACTTGCCGCGCAGACCGATCTCGAACGTGCGCGGGTCGCCCGCGAAGCATTCGTAGAAGTGGCGCGACGTGTCGAAGTAGCGCGCGTCGAAGAGGTTGCGCACGCCGAGCGTCAGGAACCAGTCGTCGCGCCCGCCGACCTTCGAGAGCGGAACGGCCATGCTGACGTCGAAGACGTGGCTCGGGTCGAAGCGCAGGTTCTCGTTGACGAACGTGCCGCGCATCGTCGCGTAGCTCATCGAGCGGTAGCGGTAGCCGAAGCCGACGACGACGTCCTCGACGAGGTCGACGCCGTGCAGGCGGTAGGACGTGTTGAGCGTCAGGGCGTGGCGCGGCGTGCGCTCGAACGAGCCCTTGATGCCCGTCTCGTTGCAGTTCTCGTAGAGCGTGTGCGTGTACATCGCGAGAACCGTCCAGTTCTCCGTGATGTCGCCGGAGAGCGAGAGGTCGACGCCCTTCGAGCGGTTGTGCCCCTCGAAGTAGTAGAACGTGTCCGCGCCGACGGTCTGGGAGACGGGCATGTTCTCCTGCTCGATGTTGAAGTAGGACGCCGAGAGCCAGAGCCCTTCCACCGGGCGGACGCGGAAACCCGCCTCCCACTGCGTCGCCGTCCACGGGTCGGTCGGCCGCGTGCCGTCCGACGCGCGGTAGCCGAGCGTCGGCGTCTTCGTCTGCGAGACGTTGCCGAAGAGGACGAGCCATTCGAGCGGCTGAACCGTGAGGCCGCCACGCGGCGAGAACGCGAAGGCGTGCGCCTCGTCGTAGGCGAACGTCCCCGTGCGCCCCGCCTGGACGCTCGCGTTCTCGACGAAATAGTCGTAGCGGATGCCGGCGAGGAGCGTGACCCAGCCCCAGCCGACGGAGTCCTGGAGCGTCGCGCCGTAGCGCGTGACCGCCGCGCCGAAGGCGTCGCCGTCGCGGTAGTAGAAGTCGGGCTGGACGAGGAACGTGTTGCGAAAGCCGAGCGGCAGCTCCCTCTTCGTGTAGACCGACCGCGCGTAGAGGTTGAAGCTGCGCTGGATGGCGCTCGACTCGGAGAAGGACGAGGTCATGTACTTCTTCCCCGTCAGCCACTCGCCCGTCTCGTAGAAGTGGTTCATGACGCGGTTGTATTCGGCCTGGCTCGTCATGTCGCCGTCCGGATTGTTCCGGCTCTTCAGCGACGGCGTGTAGGGCTCGCGCGTCTTCTGCTCCCAGTCGGAATACATGAACGCGCCGCCGAACTTGAGAAGCCAGTCCTCCGTGACCTGCCAGTCGACGTAGGGGTTCACCATGAAGCCCGCATATTTCGTGCGGTCGGAGGGGCGGCACGAGGACTCGTTCCAGCCGTAGCCGCCGGCGGGCTTGCCGCGCCAGACGGGGATGCCGATGTAGCTGGGGCTGTCGGAGAGGACGAACATCGTCTTGAGGCCGAACGTCAAAGAGTCCGTCGCCTTGAAGAGGAAGGACGGCGCCGTCGTCCACTGCTCGCGGGGCCGCGCCCCCTCCTGCGAGCCGCTGGAGATGTAGGCGGGCGAGTAGAAGTCGAACGAGACGGGAAGGCGGATCGCGAGTTTGTCGTCAAGGACGATTTCGTTCGCGTCCACCATGCCGCGCTGGCGCCAGACGTTGCGCCCGACGGACGTCTGCTCGGAGAAGAGGATCTCGCTTTCGCGGAAGTGCGCGCCCTTCAGATACATGTTGATCGAGCCGCCCGCGCCGTTGTTGTTCTGCTGGGCGCCCGCGCCGCCCGAGAGCGAGGCGATCGGGCCCTTGACGATCTCGACGCGCTCCATCATCGCCGGGTCCATGAAGAGCCCCGCGCCGCGCCCGACGGGGATGACGCCGTCGAACGCCGGCTCCGTGCCGCCCATGCCGCGGATGGAGAAGAGGCCCGGCTGGCGCACGAGGAGCGAGGTGCCGCCCGTCTCGACGCCCGGCACCTGCCGCAGGAGGTCGTTCATGTCCGTCGGGTTCTTCTCGCGGATGAAGTCCTCCGTGAGCGCGTCGACGGTGCAGGGGAGCTTCTCGGGCGGCTCGCCCGTGAACGTGCCGCCCGTCACCGTTTCGGGGCGGTATTTCGAGAGGGCCGTCGCCTCGACCGTGACAGTGCCGAGGTCAACGACCGTGTTCGTCTCCGAGGCGAAGACGCCGGACGCGACGAGAAGGAAGGAGGCGCAAAGCCCCGTTTGTAGTGTTTTCATGCCCTGTTGAACGCTCTTCCGGGGGAGGAGGTTCACTCAGGGCTTCCACTCCTGCGTCTTTTCCGTCTGGGCGACGGGCTTCGAGTAGATGTCCGACTCGTCGACCGGCGGCTTCTTCGGGTCGAGCGCGTGCTCGAACGTCGGCAGGGGGCGGGAGATCGGCTGCTCGCGCAGAACCGCCGGGGCGCCGGAGGCCGTCGTGGCCTGGATGCCCACGAGCGCCGCCGCCGCCGCCTTCTCCTCGTCGCCGGCCGCTTCGCGCGCGTCGACGGCCGCCTTCGCGTCGGCGTCGACCGCGCCGAGCTTCGTGTGGCGGGCGGGAAGCGGCTTCAGAAGCGGATCGTCGGGCCCGATCACCGTGCACTTGAGCTCTTCGTTGATGAACTTCTCGATGTCGGGGATCTGGCAGCTCTCGAACTCGTCCGCAAAGGAGATCGCGACGCCGGTCGAGCCGGCGCGGCCCGTGCGGCCGATGCGGTGGACGTAGTCGTCGGGCTCGTAGGGGAAGTCGAAGTTGATGACGTATTCAAGCCCCTTCACGTCGATGCCGCGCCCGGCGACGTCCGTCGCGACGACGACCTTCACCGCGCCGTCTCGGAAGTCGTCGAGCACCTTCAGGCGCTTGTTCTGGTTGACGTCGCCCGAAAGCATGTCCACCGAGACGCCGCGCACCTTGAGGGACTCGTAGACGTCCTCCGTCGTGGACTTGCGGTTGCAGAAGACGATGGTCCGCGCCTCGGGATGGAGCGCGATGTGGTTGTAGAGGACGGTGAACTTGTCCTTGGCCTGGATGACGTAGACGACCTGCTTGACCGCCGACGTCGCGTTCGTCTCGCTGGCGACCTCGGCCTTGAACGGCTCCTCCATCCAGTTGGACGCGAGGCGCATGACCGTCTCGTTGAGCGTCGCGGAATAGAGCATCGTCGTGCGCTTGTCCTTCGGCGGCAGGTAGCTCATGATGCGGCGCACGTCGGGAATGAAGCCCATGTCGAGCATGCGGTCGGCCTCGTCGATGACGAGCGTGTCGACGTCCTCCAGGTGGATGACGTGGCTCTTCGTGAAGTCGAGAAGACGCCCCGGCGTCGCCACGAGGAGATCCACGGGCGACGAGAGAAGCTCGCGGCGCTGGCGGTCGTAGTCCATGCCGCCGTAGACGGCGAGGGACTTGAGCCCCGTATACTTGCCGATGGCGTCGGCGTCCTTGCAGATCTGGATGACGAGCTCGCGCGTCGGCGCGATGACGAGGGCGCGGGGCCGCCCGCCCGTCTTGGCGCGGTGCTCGGGCGTCTGGAGATAGCGCGTCAGGATCGCCACGAGGAACGCGGCGGTCTTGCCGGAGCCGGTCTGCGCCTTGCCGGCGATGTTCTTGCCCGCGAGGGCCTGCTCAAGCGAGAGGGCCTGGATCTCCGTGCAATACTTGAAGCCGAGGTCGGCGATGCCGTGCATGACCTCGGAGGGCAGGTTGAAGTCGTGGAAGCGCTTCTTCCCCTCTTGCGGCTCGACGACGAAGGAGGCGGGATCCCACGCCAGATGCGCCGCGTGGCGGGCGGCGCGCTCCCGTGCGGAGATCTCGCCGCCCGGACGCATCTCGTTGGCGGCCGTGTTGTGGGCGCGCGGGGCGCGCGAACTCGACGACGGCCGCTTGTCGCGCTGGGGCGGCTTTTGGGAACCTGGACGGCCGTTCTTCGGCTTGTTCTGCGGCGGACGGCCGCCACGGTTGCCGTGGGGCTTGTTCGCCGGAGAGGAAGGCTTCGCGCCGCCGTGTGCGCGGCGCGGCCTCTTGGGGCTTGGCGAGGGTTTCTTCCCCCCCGCCAAGGCCGAGACGATTTTCTTCAGGAAGCCAAAAGCCATAGACCGCCTCGATTAGCGCTTCGAGAACTGGAAGCGCTTGCGGGCGCCGGGCTGGCCGGGTTTCTTGCGCTCCTTCATGCGGCTGTCGCGCGTCATGCAGCCGGCCTTCTTGAGGGCCGCGTGCGTGGTCTCGTCCGCCGCGACGATCGCGCGGGCGAGGCCGTGGCGGATCGCGCCCGCCTGGCCGGAGATGCCGCCGCCCTTCGCCGACGCGACGACGTCGACCTTCTCCATGTCGTAGCCGGAGATCGCGACGGGCTGCTTGAGATAGTCGCGCAGGGCCTCGGACGGAAGATACGCCTCAAGGGCGACGCCGTTGACCGTCCAGACGCCGGTGCCTTCGAAGAGCGTCACGCGCGCCGTCGCCGTCTTGCGGCGGCCTGTGCCTGCGGAAATTGCCTTTTTCGTAGCCATTTTTATGTCCTCTCCTTTAGAGCGTGATCGCCACGGGCTTCTGGGCGGCCAAGAGGCCGGGGTCGGCCTCGCCCGCGAAGATCTTCACGCGCGTCATCATCTTGCGCGCGATGTTGTTCTTGGGGAGCATGCCCCAGACGGCTTCCGAAATCATGCGGTCGGGGTGCTTGGCGCGCATCTGGGCGGCCGTGAAGCGCTTGAGGCCGCCGCGGTAGCCGGAATAGCGCTGATACTCCTTCTGCTCCTCCTTCTTGCCCGTGAGCTTCACGAGCGCGGCGTTCGTGACGACGACGAACGCGCCGGCGTCGACCGACGGGTCGAACGTGGGGAGGTCCTTGGCGCGGAGCTTGTTGGCGACGACGACGGCGAGGCGGCCCAGCGGGCGGTCCTTCGCGTCGATGATGAACCACGGGCGCTTGTCGCCCGGATTCTGAGCACGCGTACTCTTCTGCATCTTGTCTCTTTCTTTTGGGGGCGGATTTGTGCCGCGAGGGTTTTGTCCGCCTGTGTTTCGTTTGCGTCGCCACCGATTTCAACCCTCGATGACGATTGACTGTTGATTATACCAAATCCCCCCACCCCTGTCAACGGGACTTGGCGCGGAGAAAATGGCACCCCCGTGAAGGACGGCGTCAAGTTGTTCTATTGCTACAGCCCTAAAATTGGTATAATGTCCGACATGAACATCGACACGTTTTCCGTGGGACCTTACG
>CAVGMG010000042.1:0-11824 GCA_963630185.1 Alistipes onderdonkii
CGTATTATACCAAATCCGCGCCGAAAAATCACTATATTTCTTTGCCGTCTCTATAGCAAATGATCTTCCATCTGAATGCAGGTCTGATTATACCATAATTTCGGGCGCGGAAATGAGCCGTCATCGCTTCTGCGCGAACGAGACAGGATTAACAGAAGAAAGGAAATCCTTTAAATACTGTCTGAAAAGTAGCGCTCTTTGCGTCAAGTCCTTTGCGGACTTTGCGTTGAGAAAGTTGAAAAGTGGAATGGTTGGGCGGAGGTTTTAGGTGTTAGGTTTTAGGTTTCAGCCAAAGCAGCCGCCATGCTAAAACCTGAAACCTATAACCTAAAACCTTTCCCTCAACTTTTCCACCTTTTCACTCTCCAACTCCTCCACCTTCCTGCGCCGAATGTGGTATAATTGACGGAATTATGAAAACGGTTGCAGTCTTCATGGGCGGGACGACGAGCGAGCGCGACGTCTCGCTCGTCTCCGGAACGCACGTCGCCGAGGCGCTCGAAAGCCTCGGCCGCTACCGCGTCCTCGCTGTCGACGTCAAGGACGAGAGCCTCGACGCCCTGCCGGACGGCGTCGACGCCGTCTACATCGCCCTCCACGGCGGATGGGGCGAGAACGGCGGCGTGCAGAGGCTCCTGAACGCGCGCCGCATCCCCTACACGGGCCCCGGCGAGAGAGCCTCGCGCCTCGCCATGGACAAGATCCTGACGAAGGAGGCCCTGGAGGCCGCGCACGTCCCCACCGCGCCGTGGGCCCGCGTGACGCGCACGTGCGCCGCGTCGCCGCGAACGCTTCCCGTCGTCGTCAAGGCGCCCTGCGACGGCAGCTCCGTCGGCGTCGTCAAGGTCTCCTCGCCCGATGCCTGGGCGGCCGCCCGCGACACGGCGTTCAAGGCCGCCGGCCCTTCGTGCGCCGAAGTCCTCGTCGAAGACTTCATCCCCGGGCGCGAGATGACCGTCGCGATTCTCGACGGAGAGGCCTGGCCCGTCCTCGAGATCGTGACGCCGCATGGCTGGTACGGCTACGAGGAGAAATACGTCTCCTCCGAGACGCGCTACGAGTTCCTCGGGGACGCCGCGCTCTCGGCGCGTCTCCAGGATCTCGCGAAAAAGGCCTACCGCGCCTTGAGGTGCCGGAGCGTCACGCGCGTCGACTTCCGCGTCACCGACGCGGGCGACGCCTACGTCCTCGAACTCAACACGTCGCCCGGCTTCACGCCGCACTCCCTCGTCCCCAAGGCCGGCATGAAGACGGGGCTTTCCTTCGCCGGCGTCTGCGAACGCATCCTCGCCACGGCGCGATTCGACGAACCATCATGAAAGGCAACCGCATCCACGCCTCCCGCCGGAGGCTCCTCGTCCCCCTCCTCCTCGGCGCGCTCGCGCTCTGCGCCCTCGGCGGGCTCGTCTTCTTCTTCGGCAAGCTGCGCGAGACGCTTCTCGACCAGGGCCTCGTCCGCCACGCGGAGAGCCAGGTCTTCATCGAGCCGGGCAAGACGGTCGGCAAGGGCGTCATCGCCTACTACCTCGGCCTCACGAACGGCGCGAACCTCGCCGTCCTCGACTTCGGCGAGCGGCGCGACGAGATCCTCCGGCGCATCCCGAACCTGCGCGACGTCCACATCCGCCGCCAGATGCCCGACAAGGTCTTCGTCACGGTCGAGGAGCGCAAGCCCATCGCGCGGCTCAACGTCAAGGGGCGCCGCGCCGACTCCGGCCGCGTCGTGGACGCGCAGGGCGTCGTCTTCGAGTCCCTGCGCGGCACGAGGCTCCTGCCCGTCATCCGCGAGAAGGCGCCGCCCGGGACGGCGAAGGGCCAGCGCCTGACGGGACGCGCCCGCGCCGCCCTGCGCCTCGTCGAGGCGTGCCACGAGAGCGCCTTGCAGGAGGTCGCCCCGCTCGACGTCGACGTCTCGCACGCGGACTGGCTTCTCGCGACGCTCAACACGGGGCGCAGCTACGTCCAGCTCAAGATCGCGTGGGAGGGCATGGACGACGACGAGACGCCCGCCTCGCGCGCGAGCCTCGTCCGCCAGCTGACCCACGTCCGCGACGCCATCCGCTCCGACGTCGGCGCGAACGCCGTCATCTGGAACGCGACCGACTACTCCTACCCCGGGCGCATCTACGCCGACACGAAAGGAAACCTCTGATGAGCGCGCTCTACGCCGCCCTCGAACTGGGCACGACACGCACGACACTCGCCCTCGCCGAAGCGCAAGGGCCCGAGAAGCTCCGCCTGCTCGCGCACGCGGAGATCGCCTCGTCGAACGTCCGCAAGAGCCAGATCCTCTCGCTCCCGGACGCGACGCAGTCCATCCGCTCCGTCATCCGCAAGATCGAGCAGGAGCAGGACGCGCAAGGCTCGAAGGTCGAGATCGGCAACGCCTACCTCATCGTCTCGGGCCAGCACATCCAGGCGACGCCCGCCCAGGGGCAGGCCCTCGTCGAAGGCCGCTGCGTCGGCGAAGCGACGATCGAGGAGGCCGAGCGGGCCGCCCGCCAGATCCCCCTCCACAAAGACCGCGAGCTTCTCGACATCGTCAACCAGGACTTCGTCCTCGACGACCGGGGCGGCCTCTCGAACCCCAAGGGCATGGCGGGGCGCGTCCTCAAGTTCAACACGCTCCAGATCCACGCCGACGCGAACCGCATCCAGGACGCGCGGAGCGCGGCGCAGAACGCCCACCTCGAAATCAAGGAGCCCGTCTTCGCCGCCACCTGCGCGGCGGACGCCGTTTTGGAGGACCACGAGAGGCGCAACGGCGTCCTCGTCCTCGACCTCGGCGGCGGCTCGACGGGCTACGCCGCCTACGCCCAGGGCATGATCCTCTCGGCAGGCGTCTTCGGCGTCGGGGGCGACCACGTCACCAACGACATCGCGCACGCCTTCCAGACGACGAACGCGCAGGCGGAGGAGCTGAAGGTCACGAAGGCGTCCGCCGAGATCGTCCCCTACGAGGGCGACGAGTCCCGCGTCCCCGTCCTCGGCTCGACGTCGCTCATGCAGCGGCGCACCATCTCGCACCGCGCCCTCGACATCGTCGTCAACGCCCGCGTCCGCGAGCTCTTCGCCATGATCCGGGAGCGGCTGGAGGAGCAGGATCTCCTCCACCTCCTCCACGCCGGCTGCGTCCTCACGGGCGGCGGCGCCTCCCTCAGGGGGATCGACGCCGTCGCCGAGCGCGAGCTCGGGCTTCACGTCCGCGTCGGAACGCCCCTCGGCGTCGACGGCTTCGAGGAGGCGAAGGCCCCCGCGTCCTACGCGGCGCTCGCGGGGGCGCTCCTCTACGCCCGCCAGTCGTCCGCCGACGCGACGCCCCTCTTCGGCGGCATCTTCAGGAGGCTCTTCAAATGAACGAAACGTCCCCCCTTCTCCTCGTCGGCGTCGGCACGTCGGGCGCGCGCATGGTGCGCGGCGTCCTCCGCGCCTTCGGTGAGCCCCTCCGGCACGTCACGCTCGACACGGACGCCGCGTCGGCGGAGCTGGCCGACGAGAACTTCGTCCTCCTGGGCGGCGACCGCCTCTCGGGGCTCGGGTCGGGCGGCGACGTCGTCAACGCCCGGCTCGCGGCGGAGGACTCGATCGCCTCGCTGGAGCCGCACCTCACGGGCGTGCGCCTCGCCCTCCTCGTCGCCGCGCTGGGCGGCGGCACGGGCGGCGGCGCGACGCTGGAGATCGTCAAGCGCCTCGCGGAGGCGGGCATCCCCACGGTCGTCTTCGCGACGCTGCCCTTCGCCTTCGAGGGCGACGAGCGCCAGCGCAACGCGCGCGGCATCCTCTCGATGATCGAGGACGAGGCGAACGCCACGTTCTTCCTGCCGCTCGACAAGCTCGTGGGCGGCGTCGACAACATGGAGGAGGCCTTCCGCCGCGCCATCGACACGGTGTCGAGCGGGCTCACGCTCTTCTGGCGGCTCGTCGCGAAACCGGGCTACATCCGCCTCGACCTGGAGCGCATCCGCCACCTCGTCCAGGGGGCGGGGCGCGGACGCTTCGCGACGGTCACGTGCCAGGGCGCGAACCGCGCCGAAGAGGCCGTGGACGCGCTCGTCCGCTCGGAGATGCTCGCGACGGCGCACGGGCCCGTCCGCGCCGCCCTGTGCGGCGTCCTCGCGGGCGAAGACCTGCGCCTGAGCGAGCTCGACACGATCTCGACGGGGCTTCTCCAGGCCTTCGGCACGTCCCTTTCGTTCAGCCTCGGCACCGTCAACGACGAGACGACCTTCTCGGGGCGGCTGAGCGTCGTCGTCCTCCTCTTCGAGGGCAAGCGCACGGAGGGCGCGACCGCCGGGGCGCACGCGACGCGCCGGGGGCGCGAGAGGGACCGCAACCCGCTCGCCGTCGGGCCGAGCGGACGGGGGCGCTTCAACAACGCCGAGCGGACGCAGTGGCACGGGGAGGACGTCGACGTGCCGACGTTCCTGCGCCAGAACATCACGCTTGAGATGTGACGATGCCCCTCGACAACACCGTCCGCGTCCTGCCGCTCCACGTCGCGAACAAGATCGCGGCGGGCGAAGTCGTCGAGAGGCCCGCGAGCGTCGTCAAGGAGCTCGTCGAGAACGCGATCGACGCCGGCGCGACGCACGTGCGCGTCTCGATCCAGGGGGGCGGCACGAAGCTCGTCTCCGTCCTCGACGACGGCTGCGGCATGACGGCGGAGGACGCCCGGCTCTCCTTCGAGCGGCAGGCGACCTCGAAGATCCGCGACGTGGAGGACATCGAGCGCATCTCGACGCTCGGCTTCCGGGGGGAGGCGATCCCCTCCATCGCGTCGGTCTCGCGCCTGACCATGACGACGCGCCGCGCCGACAGCGACGAGGGCGTCTCGATCCAGGTCGAGGCGGGCGCGTTCGTCGGCGTCCACGCGGCGGGCTGCCCGCCCGGCACGCGCATGGAGGTGCGCGACCTCTTCTGCAACGTCCCGGCGCGGAAGAAGTTCCTGCGCTCGCGCGCGACGGAGGAGAGCCACGTCCGGGACGTCTGGACGCGCCAGGCCCTCGCGCATCCCGCCATCGCGTTCTCGCTCGCCGTCGACGGGCGCGACGTCGCCCAGGCGCCGTGCGCCGCGACGGCGTCCGAGCGCATCCGAGACCTCTTCGGGGAGGACTTCTTCGCGTCCCTCCTCCCCCTGCCGCCGCCCGAGGAGGCGGCGTCCGTCCGGGTCAGCGGCTTCGTCGAGAAGCCGAACCTCTCCGTCCCGACAAGGCGCGAGCAGTTCGTCTTCGTCAACGGCCGCCCCGCCTCGTCCCCGTCCATCGCCTACGCCCTGCGCGAAGCGTATCCGCGCCGCGCAGGCGACGTGAGGCCGGCGGCGATCCTCTTCATCGACCTCGATCCCAAGGGCGTCGACGTCAACGTGCATCCGACGAAGCGCGACGTCCGCTTCCGCGACGACGCCGCCGTCAAGCATGCTCTCGTGGACGCCATCCAGAAGGCCCTGCGCCCCGCCGCCGCGCCCGCCGCCGACGAGCCGCCGTGCGCTGCCGCGACCGTCTCGACGGCGGTCTTCCGCGAAGACGCGCCGTTCGGCGAGCCCCGTGCGGAACGCCCCGCCGCGCCTCTCGAAGCCGCCCCCGTCCAGGAGGAGATCCGCCTGGAGGCGGCGGCGGACGGCGAGCACGCGCGTCCCTGGAAGAGCTTCAGGTTTCTCGCGCAGATGGCGTCGGGCTACCTTCTCGTCGAGACGGACGCGGGGCTTGTCACCGTCCATCCGGCGGCCGCGCAGGAGCGCATCCTCTACGAGAGGCTTCGCGCGCGCGACGCGAACCTCTCGCAGACGCTTCTCATCCCCGAGACCGTCCGCCTCGCGCCGGGCGACTTCGCGCGACTCTCCGCCGCCCTCGACGCCCTTCGCGAGACGGGCTTTCACATCGAGCCGTTCGGGAGCGACACGTTCAAGGTGGACGCCGTGCCCGTCCTTCTCGGATCGCAGCCGCTTGCCGCGCTTCTTTCGACCATCGCGCAAGACCTCGCGGAGGGGAGCGGCAGGCAGGGCGGCGCCGCGTGGAAGGAGGAGCGGATCGCGAAAGCCCTCGCGCGCGCCTTCGCGGGGGCGCAGACGGCGATGACGCCCGAGGGGGCGACGCAGCTCGTCGAAGATCTCGCCAAGACGCGGATGCCCTACGTCTCGCCGCGTGGAAAGCCCGTCATGGTCTTCACGTCGACGCGGGAGCTCGACCGGAAGTTCGACCGCTGAAACGCCAAAGTCCCTTGCCTGAGGCGTGATGGTTTAGCCACGAATCTTCACGAATCGGCACGAAGCGGGCGGAGGAGGAGGGGCAAGTTCAAGCATATTGAGAGTGACGACGCGAGGGCTGCGGGCGTTGTCTCTTTACGCGGTTTCTGACAGGGTTGGTCCCCTGATGAAGGTGTCAACTTTTTGAATCAAGTTGTCGATTCCAAGGATGGCAAACAACTTGAGACGGCAGTGTTCAAGGGTGGCAAAGCCGACAAAAGCGACAGTAGAGATAACCAAGACAAGCGCGACCAATTCAATCGGCGAGTCAACCTTGATTTTGTGAAGGTTCGTATGCCAGATGTTTTGCCAGACAAAAGGTTGGACATGAATGAGATAAATTCCAAAAGTCGTGGCTGCCGTTGTCTTGAGAAGTCGGCCGACTTTGGCTCCGATCGTCATGTTGATGCACCCAAGGAAGATCATAATGGCGACACCGAGGGTAAACGGTGACACATAGCTGTTTATCGGGAAGCGATCTCCCGGAATCCGAACCCCAATCAAGATCGACAGCAATTGGCGAAGGCAGGCGACGAAGGCAATGAGAAACACCATCGAAAAGCAGAATCGCGGCTTCAGTTTGCGAGGTGGGTAGATTCGCAAATACGCGCCCATGAGATACACAATGCAAAGCCAAGGAAATGAATATCCATGACGCATGCTGAAGAGGTCTCCCGGATAAAGCGAGTATCCGCAGATGAAGATTCCAATCGCGACAAGAAGATGCTGGAATTCCCGTTGGGTCATGTTCTTGACACTGCGATTGAGACATGGCATGAAGAAGAACAGCATAAAGTAGGCCGTGAAGAACCAATACTGTGAACGCCAAACGGGGAACAGGGCATTGAACCACGACTTGAACGGGATCGAATAGCCGAGGCAGAAATGCGAGAAGAGCAACACCGTGACTCCCCAAAACACTGTCGATACCCATAGGGAGACGATGCGCGAATAGCGACAAGAAGAGTTGACGCAAAGGAAGCCGGTCGCCAAAGCAAACAAGTCAATGCACGAGCGGCTGATACTGTGAAGAAATCTGTGAACATACGCCAATGTCAAATTGCCGGACTGCACATCAAGGCCACAATCCGAAACATGATGAATCACCACGAAGAAGATGGCGATGATCTTGGCCAGGTCAACGCCAGGGAATCTTTCCTTTGCGCTCGTCACTTTTCCGTCTCTTTCTTGTCCGCAACTTTACAGGATAGAAGCGAACTCCCTGCGGACAAAAAGAGCGCACCTCTAATCGTATCTCACTAGAGGCACTGGAAAAGCCTTGCCTGAAATAGGAGTAGGGGTGCGCAAAGTGCATAGCTTCAGAGCCATACCACTCTGCGCGACCGTCTACCTTGCTGTCAGGCAATAGAAAGTTTCCAGTTTTCTAGTGAAGCAAGATACACAGTTACGCGTATCACCTTGGCCACAGATGTCGGCCGAGGGTTTACTCGGTGCGGGGCGGTCGCCCACCCCGCGATTTCAAAGATCATTCGTCAACGCCGTTGAGGGCGAAAACGGCATGTATTATACCAAAAACGAAAGACTTAAAGCAAAGGCAACCGCTTTTACACACTTCGCTTTCTCCTCACGTCCCTAAGATCCCTCCCATCGCCCCGACGAAGCGACCCGACGGCATCATCATTATGCCAAAATGCGTCGCGTCAGCGTTTGGCGGGCGGGGGCAACGAGGCACCTGAAAAAGCTCGGAGCAAGGTGTCCCGACGAAGCGACAACATTCGTGTCAAAAGGATGTCACGTCTAAATTCGTCAAGGCGAGCCCCTTTAGACCATTTCCGGGGGGTCCTTGTATTCTGGCAACGCGGCGATGACTTGGCGATAGACCGGACATTCGGTCGCGGCGATTTCCCAGACGACATAGTAGTCCACCCCGAAATACTGGTGGATCAGGATGTCGCGCAGCCCCGCCAGCCCGCGCCAGTCGACTTCGGGATGCGCACGGCGGTAGTCGTCCGGCACGTGCTTCATCGCCTCGCCGATGATTTCGCAGTTCCGGATGACGGCATCTTGCGTCTTTCGGTCGGCATAGAAGGAGTCTGCGGTCATGCCCGCGACATACTCGGCGATTGTGTCCATGGCCAAGACGACGTGGCCGAGGTAGGCGGAAAGATCGTGGTCGCTCACAGTGGCACCGCCTCCGACAGGATGCTCGACGCGACATAGGGGCTGAGCCCGCGTCGCGAGACGACGTCAACAGGCGTCCCGAACAAGTCCTGCAATTCGTTCCGCGCGTGGACTTGGTCGAGCAATGACGCGCCTGGCGCGAAAGACACAAGGAAGTCGATGTCGCTCTTTGAGGTGGCATCGCCGCGAGCGCACGAACCGAAGAGCAGGATTTCGTCAATCCTGTTCTTTTCGGCAATCCGCAAAACATCAGGCTTGCGTTCGCGTATACGTTCTCGTGTATTCAAATTCATTGTTTCGGACAAGATGCGTTCATTATAGCATAATTTCGGCATCGTCCGCCACTCGGGCGCAGATTCTGGCATAATGGTCTCGTGCTGCCAATGGCAAGAGCGGCGGCCTTT
Organism: Alistipes onderdonkii; assembly: GCA_963630185.1. Lineage (GTDB taxonomy): Bacteria > Verrucomicrobiota > Kiritimatiellia > RFP12 > UBA1067 > UBA1067. Next base: position 8,788 of record CAVGMG010000042.1, read on the forward strand.
TCCACTCTTCAACTTTTCCACCCCTGCTCCTAACCCCTCTGCACCCTTGTGTCTCTATGTTAAACAACTGACGATCTCCGATGCCCCGTTGCCCGGTTGATCGGATGACGCGATGACGGATGACCAATCGTTTCTCAACTTCGTGGACTGGCGATTTGCCATCTCTCATCCGACCAACCGGGCAACCGAACATCCGAGCATCTCCACCCTCCCGCTTCCCACTTTTAATGAAATGCGGGAACTGCGAAACTCGCTATCTCAATTCTCACTTTTTTAAAAAAGTGAGAATCGAGTCTTTTAACCCTTTCTGACATCTGACAACCGTCGATGCGAACGATTAAAACAACTCCGCCTGCCAATGTCGTCGCCCAGGCTGTCGCGTGACCGACTCGCGCACAATGGCATCGACAACGCCGTCGAGCCTTTCGGCGTCGTTCGTTTCGTATGCCTCGACAAGCCTTTCAACATCGCGCTCCCTAAGGCTGCTCCAGGCGGGGATGTGCACGTTTCGGAGGTTCTGCGCCTGGTAGCGGATGCTGCCGCCGCGCATCTGGACCGAGACGCTGCGGACTTGCGAGGTCACGAAGGAACTGCGCATGAGAGCGCACAAGGCCTTGAGATTCCACTTCTCGGACGTGATCCAGTAGACGTTGTGATGCGGATAGTAGTTCCCCTTTTCGTCAAGCGCGACGTTGCCGCCCATCTGAATGTCGGGGATCAGGATCTTGGGGCTTTTCAAGAGCGCGTATTTCACGCGGTCAAGCGTCCGATACCAGTCATGCGGATGTTTGCGCGCACAATACCTCGCCTTGAGCTTCTGCGCGTGCGAGTCGAGATATGCGGCGGTATGCGGATAGCGTTCGAGGTCGCGCATTCGCCTGTCGTCGTCGTCGTCATACGGATTGAGGAGATAGCGCTCGTTCCACGAGACGCAGCCGCCGTGAATGTCTTCGGACGCGACGAGCGGCAAGAGGCAGTTCGGCTCGATGTCGGCGACGCGCTGCGCATTGACGTAGACGTCGTCTGCGCCGGAGGCGACGCCGATTCCGATGGCCGTCCCCTCGGCGGAGTCCGTGATTGTCGGAAATGTCGTGGCGATCCGGTCTGCCGCCTCGCGTTCGCGGCAATCGGTCGAAACCCAGGGGGCGTCGCCCCTGTACCATTGCGGGAAAACGTTCAGCTCACTCTTTCGCGAGCCCATTCGCACACGGCGGAGCGTCGAAGAGTCAGCCGCATCGACCGTCGCGGAACAAGTCTCGCGGCCGCGCTTTCTGTCAATGACGTAAATTGCCGGATACGCTGACACCTCCTCGACAAAGGGCTGGGCATGCTCCATGTTGAGGTAAAGCGCGACATGGAACCTGTCCGCGATCAGACGGCGAAGCCGCTTGCCGTAACTGCTCTTCGTGAACCGGTTCGTGCAGATGAACGAGAACACGCCCTGGTCGGCGAGAAGCGTCAGCGACTTCTCGAAGAACGGCACATAGATGTCGCACCTCTCGGAAAACGACGAGAAGCGAGCTCGGTATTCCCGTTGCTTCGCGGCAGGAATGTCGTCAAAGCGGATGTAGGGCGGGTTTCCGATGACGACGTCGAACCTCTCGCCGAAGTCGTGCAGGAGAAAGTCGTCGCAGACCAGCCACCTCGACAGGAGCGCGTCGGCGCGAACGGACGGGCAGCCCGCTGCCGCAAGACGGCTCTTCAAGGCTTCGCGCAGTTTCGCGATGCTGTCCGCCGAGATGTCGCATGCGCACAAAAACGCCTCAGAAGCCGCAGACCAGAAATCGGGCGTTTCGGCGAGCCACGCCTCGACAAGCGGCAGGACGAACGCGCCGTCCCCGCAGCTCGGCTCCAGGACGCGCAGACCGGCAAGCGACTTGACGCCTCCGCAATGGCGAACGCTGTCCAGCATGTAGGCGACGACCTCGGGGCGCGTGAACACCTCGCCTGTCGCTTCGCCTTGCCGCTTGCCCCTCCTCATGGTTCAGATCCGCGAAGCGAGATGGAGATAGAGCGACCTGAAAAAGGCGAAAGCCGTGACGTTCGGGCCTCCGTCGCGAACAGCGCCGCTCGTCTTCTCGGAGAAGACGAGAGCCGTCGCCGTGTAGTCGCGCTCAAGCATCAGCGCTCGCAGAGGATCTCGTATCGACGTTGGTAGCTCGTCCCCTGGAAAACGGGGAACGGCGGCAAAGGGCTCTTTGACAAGGCAACGGGATGCGCAGAGGCCTCGGAATCCTCAAGGAAGAAGAAATAGCCGAGCCACGGCGCATCGCCCGTCCCGAACGCCTTTTCGCGATAAGCTGTCCAAAAGTCACGCGAGACGCCGACGACCTCTTCCGACCGGTTGTTGAAGTTGTTTCCAAAACTGCCGCTCTGCGATTTCAGCTCGATTGCCGCGAGCAGCTTGCCGTCACGAAGGAACACGACGTCCCAGTTCTTCTGCGGACGGTAATATCCCGGCAGGGGAATCGACGTGTTGAAGAAGACGTCCGACTCGCTGCATCCGGCCCTGATCCCGATTTCCCTGACCAGGTTCGCGAATCCGTCCAGATGCTTTCCGCCCGTCACCTGACCGCGCGTTCCGGCGTCCCGTGTCCCGCTTTTCCGCTGCTTTCGCGCCTGACCGCGTCGCGTCTTCCAGTAGAACGCCGCCGCCTGCGCGACCTTAGCCGCAATCTCCTTTTCCGCGTATGGAAACATGTCACGCCCCCTCGGTTTTATCAAGAGTCGTCGTCATTCCTTTTCCTCTTTCAATCGCCTTCTCGCCTAACGGCAAAATGACTGCACCTCTTTATGTCTACGATTCTCGCTTGCCATGCCGACTATTATACCAAAAGGAAGGCTTGAGGGTTCGGATTTTAGGTTTTATCCACGAATCTTCACGAATGAACACAAATCAGATTTGTGAAGATTTGTGTTCATTCGTGGCTAGCACACAATCCTGTCATCCTGCCTAACAACTTTTCCACCTTTCCACACTTCCACTTTTCCACTTTTGCGGCTGAAAGCCGCAACCTACTTCATCATGATCACCATG
>CAVGMG010000043.1:0-11394 GCA_963630185.1 Alistipes onderdonkii
CCTTCTTCTCCTCGCGAGAGGACGGTTCAAGGCGGACGACCGTGCGGGCGGAGAGGACGGGGACGAGGCGCGAGACGCCAAGCTCCGTCGCCTTTTCGACCGTCCAGTCCCAGCGCGATCCCTTCGTCACGGCGGCGAAGAGCGTCGTGGCGACGGAACTCCTCGGATGCACGACGACGTCCGCCGACGGCACGAGGCCGTCGGCCGAGAAGCGGCAGCGGCGCGTCCGCCCGCAGCCGTCGAAAAGCTCGATTTCCTCCCCCGTCTTCGGACGGAGGACGCGCAGATGCGCCGCAGCCTCCTTCGAGAGGGCGGGGCGATCCTTGCCAAGTTCCGGCGGGCTGACGAGAAGACGGTGCATGACTACGAAAGCTCCTTGCGCGAACGCGCCTTCAGGAAGAGCCGCAACGGCGCTCCCTCCACGCCGAATCGCGCCCGGATGCTGCGGTCGAGATACGCGAGGTAGGCGGGCGTGACGAGCTTCGGGTCGTTCACGAACAGGCGAAGCGTCTGCGGATTCGTCGAGACCTGGAGCGCGTAGTAGACCTTGAGCCGCTTGCCGCGCACCATGGGCGAGAGCGTCTTCTTGGCGGCGGCCTCGATCGTGCGGTTCAGGATGCCCGTCGGCAGCTTCATCGACGCGCTCTCGGAGACGCGGTCGATGGCCTCCACCGTCTTGCGGATGTTGTAGCCGGACGCATTCGAGCAGAAGACGACGGGCGCGAACGAGAGGAACGGCATCATCTGGCGGACGGCGGCGGCGGCCTTCGTCTCGTCGGTCAGCCCCGACTTGACGGCGAGGTCCCACTTGTTCATCATCAGCACGCACGCCTTGTGCGCGTCGAGGATCTTCCCGGCGATGCGCTTGTCCTGGATCGTCGGGCCGAGCGAGGGGTCGAGGATGAGGACGACGACGTCGGCCTCCTCGATGGCCTGTTCGGAGCGGAAGAGCGAGAAGTTGTCCACGCTCGTCTTGGACATCTTCGTGTGCGGCTTGAGCCCCGCCGTGTCGACGAGAAGGTAGTGCCGGGCGTCCGGCCCCGACCCGATCGTAAAGGGGACCTCGACGGCGTCGCGCGTCGTGCCGGCCACGTCGGAGACGATGACGCGGGGCGCCTTGAGAAGGCGGTTGATGTAGGAGCTCTTCCCGACGTTGGGCCGCCCCACGATGGCGACGCGCAGGGGCTTTTGCGCAAGCGCCTCCTCGTCGGCCTTGGGCAGGCGCCCGACGCACGACTCCAGAAGGGGCTCGACCCCCCGGCCATGCTCGGCCGAGACGGGAAAGACGGGAAGGCCGAATCGCTCGAACTCCAACGCGCGGTCGTCGTCCGCGTCCGTGTCGCACTTGTTGGCGGCGATCATGCACGGCACGCCCGAGTCGCGCACGCGCTTGATGACCTCGACGTCGAGCGGGACGATGCCCTCGCGCGCGTCCACGACGATCACGCACACGGCGGAGTCCTCGACGGCGAGAGCCGCCTGGCGGCGCGTCTCGTCGTCCAGCGGGTCTTTCGTGACGCGGCTGTCGAACGCGATGCCGCCCGTGTCCACGAGCATGACCTTGCGACCGAGAATCTCCACCTCGCGCGTCACGCGGTCGCGCGTCACGCCCGGCTGGTCGAAGACGATGGCCACGCGCTTTTTCGCGATGCGGTTGAAGAGTGCGCTTTTACCCGTGTTAGGGCGGCCGACGAGCGACACGACGTTCATGCTTTATCCTCCCGAAAGGCCGTCAGGCCATCACATACCAGAAGAGGCAGAAGAAATGGCAGACGGTCCCTGCCAAGACGAAGAGATGCCAGACCATGTGCGCGTAGGGGAGCGACTTCCAGAGGTAGAAGACGCACCCCAGCGTGTAGAGGCCGCCGCCCAGGACGAGCCACATCGTGCCCAGCCCCTGCAAGGCCTTCACGAGCGGGAAGAGGGCCAGGACGGCCGCCCAGCCCATGACCGCGTAGGCGAGCGTCGAGACGAAGCGGAAGCGGCCCGTCGTCTTCACCTTGAAGAGGATGCCCACGAGCGTGAAGCCCCATTCGATCCCGAAGATCGTCCACGCGAGGCCCGGATGGCCGGGGCGCAGCGAGACGAGGCAGAACGGCGTGTAGCTGCCGGCGATCAGGACGAAGATCGCCATGTGATCCATGACGTGGAGGACGCTCTTCGCGCGGGCGGCGCGGACGGCGTGGTAGGCCGACGAGATCGCGTAGAGGAAGATCGTGCTGGCGCCGAAGACGGCCGCGCTCGTCACCTTCCACGCCACGTCCGACGCGCTGGCGGCGCCCTTCCACGCGAGAAGCGCGAGCATCGCCGCCCCCAGATGCGAGCCGACGACGTGCGTGACCGTGTTGGCGATCTCCTCGCCCGCCGTCATGGGACGCACCGCCCTCACGACGCCCCTTCGCCCCCGGCCTGGACGGCCGTCATCGCGACCGTGTTGACGATGTCCTCGACCGAGCAGCCGCGCGAGAGGTCGTTGCACGGCCTGTCGAGCCCCTGCAAGACGGCGAAGCACGTCGCCTTGCCGATGCGCTGGACGAGCTTGTAGCCGATGTTGCCCGCCTGCAAGTCGGGGAAGATCAGGATGTTCGCGCGCCCGCCGAGCGGGCTTCCCTTCGCCTTGAGGGCGGCGACCTCCGGGACGAGCGCGGCGTCGAGCTGGAGCTCGCCGTCGATCTTCCACGCGGCCGGCGCGCGCGCCTTGGCGAGCGCCGTCGCCTCGCGCACCTTGTCCACGAGCGCATGGCGGGCGCTCCCCTTGGTCGAGAACGAGAGGAACGCCATCCGGACGTCGTCGAACGAGCAGAGCGCCTGCGCCGTCTCGCCCGTCGAGAGCGCGATGTCGGCGAGCTCCTCGGCGGTGGGGCAGGGGTTGACGACGCAGTCGGCGAAGACGAGAAGACCGCCCTCGCCGAGATTCGGGTCGGGGCATTCCATCAGGAAGCTCGACGAGACGATGCGCACGCCCTTCTTCGTCTTGACGAGCTGGAGCGCGGGGCGCAGCATGTCGCCCGTCGAGTGCTCCGCCCCCGAGACGAGGCCGTCGGCGTCGCCGCACTTGACCATCATCATGCCGTAATACATCGGGTCTTCGACGAGGCGAAGGGCCTCTTCGCGCGTCACGCCTTTCGCCTGGCGCAGCTCGTAGAGACGCTCGGCATACGCTTCCTTCCTGTCGCGCATCGTCTCGGGCGTCAGGAGAATCGGCTCGGCGAGGCGCTCGCGGCGGACGATTTCGGCGGCCTTGAGCGTGCGCGGCTCATGCCCCTCCGGCAGCACGATGCGCGTGGGCGCGCGACGCGCCTTTTCGTAGACGCTCTCCAGAAGGCTCATAGCCCGATCTCCCCGAAACCGTTCCACACGTTCTTGCCCGTATACGTCTTCGGCACGACTTCGCCGCGCAGGACGGCCAGCGTCGGCAGAGCCAGAGCCTCCTGTTCCATCTCGCCGGGATAGACGCTGATCGGCGCGAGAAAGCCGCACCGCGCGCGAATTTCGTCGATGAGATCCTGAAAGCGCATGAAGCCGCCCGTCAGCAGGATGCCGTCGATCTTGCCGGCAAGAACCGCGCTCATCGCGCCGATCATCTTGCAGATCTGGTAGATCATCGTCCGCCAGACGAGCGTCGCCTTGGGGTCGAGCGCGTCCACCTTCGCGTGCAGGGCGTCCGCGCTCGACGTGCCGACGAGGTCGACGAAGCCGCCCGACCGCGTGCATTTGAGACGGACGTCGTCCGTTCCCTTCCTGTCGATGTAGTCGAGAAGCTGCAGGACGGGGACCGAGCCGATGCGCGTGGGCGTGAACGCCCCCTCGCCGTCCGCGCCCATGTTGCCGTCGACCATGCGCCCCTTCTCGTGCGCGTGGACGGTGATGCCGCCGTCGATGTGCGCGACGATGAAGTTGCAGTCCTCGTAGCGGCGGCCGAGCGTCTTCGTCGCATGGTAGATGGCGACGGCCTTCTGGTTGAGGACGTGCGCGTGCTCCACGCGGTAGACCCCCCTGATGCCCGTGAGCCGCGCCAGGTCGCAGAACTCGTCGACGTTCGTCGGGTTGAGCGTGAACGCCCGCTTCCCGTAGGCGCGCGCAAGCTCCCACGCGATCATGACGCCGAGCTTCGCCGGATGCTCCGACCCGCCCACGCCGCGCACCGTGTCGTCGTAGAGACGCGCGTCGATCTCCGTGATGCCGCCCGTCTGCGTGCAGGCGCTTCCGCCGCGCCCGGCGAAGGCGTCGATGGAGGCGACGTCGACGCCCTCCTCCGCGAGCATCTCCAAAATGACGCGCGTGCGGAACGGCACCTGGTCGTTCACGTGGGGGAACGCGAGCAGGACGGAGGCCTCGTGGAAGAGGTTGCGCTCGCACGCGCACCTCTCGTCCTCGAAGAGGCTCACCTTCGTCGACGTCGAGCCGGGGTTGATGACGAGAATCCGATACATGGGAGAGACTCCTTTACAGCGTCGCCAGAAGGCCGCCCGCGAGCAGCACCTTCTTCTCGCGCGGCGAGAGGTCGGCCCGGACGAAGAAGGACGCCTTGCCGCAGACGACCTTCACGCGCCCCGACTCAAGGAGCGACGCGCGCACGTCGGGGAGGGAGATCTCGTCGCCCAGGCGAAGCTTCTCGGCGTCCTCCCCGTTCTCGAAGAGGAACGGGACGATGCCGAAGTTGATGAGGTTCGCGCGGTGGATGCGCTCGATCGACTTCGCGAAGACGGCCTTGACGCCGAGGAACATCGGGCAGAGCGCGGCGTGCTCGCGGCTCGAGCCCTGGCCGTAGCTCTCGCCCGCCACGATGAAGTTCGCCTGGCCCCTCTTCTTGTTGTCGAGGCAGCGGTCGTGGAACGTCGGGTCGCACGGCTCGAAGACGTATTTCGCGTATTCGGGAATGTTCGAGCGGAACTTGAGCCGCGCCCCGGCGGGCATGATGTGGTCTGTCGTGATCTTGTCGCCCACGCAGATGGCGACCGCGCCCTTGAGGCTCGCCGGCATCTTCTCGCCCTTGGGGACGGCGGCGATGTTGGGGCCTCGCACGAGAGCCGTTCCCTTGACGCCCTTTCCCGCCGTCTCGCGGTAGAGGAAGAGCGAATCGTCCACGGGGAACTTCTTCGGCGCGGGCACGGCGGCAACCGTCTTGGCGAGAGAGCATTCGACCTTCCCCGTCAGCGCCGAGAGGGCCGCCGTCTCCGGCGAGACGAGATAGACCTGCGCCGACTTCGTGCCGGACCTTCCCTCGAAGTTGCGGTTGTTCGTGCGCAGCGAGACGGCCCCCGTGCGCGGCGACATGTGCGCCCCGATGCAGAAGCCGCAGGCGTTCTCCAGGAGGCGGCAGCCCGCCCGGTGGAGGATCTCCATCGAGCCGTCCTTCATCAGCATCTCGACGACCTGGCGCGACCCGCACGCGACGCCGACCTCGACGTCGTCCGCGACGCGGCGGCCCTTGAGGTAGAGCGCGACCGTGCGGATGTCGCGGTAGGAGCTGTTCGTGCAGCTGCCGATGAGGATCTGGTTGACCTTCGTGCCCTTGAGGGACTTGACCGTCACGACGTTCCCCGGCGAGTGCGGCGCGGCGGCGAGCGGCTCGACCTTCGCGAGGTCGAGCTCGAAGACGTCGTCATACGAGCACCCCTCGTCCGCCACGATCTTCCGGTAGTCGCGCACGCGGGACTGCGCGGCGAGGAACTGGCGCGTGACCTCGTCCGACGGGAAGACCGACGTCGTGACGCCGAGCTCCGTGCCCATGTTCGTCATCGTCGCGCGGCTCGGCACGTCGAGCGTCGCGACGCCCGGGCCCGTATACTCGAAGATCCAGCCGACGTTCCCCTTCGTGCCGAACTTCTTCAGGACGGCGAGAATCGCGTCCTTCGCGCTCACGCCCTTGCGGAGGCGGTTCGTCAGGCGGATGGCCCGCACGCGCGGCTTCGGGATGTGGAACGCGCCGCCCGCCATCGCGACGGCGATGTCGATGCCGCCCGCGCCGATCGCGATCTGCCCGAGGCCGCCGCCCGTCGGCGTGTGCGAGTCGGACCCCAGGAGCGTCGTCCCCGGCTTGCCGAAGCGCTCCAGGTGGAGCTGGTGGCAGATGCCGTTGCCGCACTTCGAGTAGACGAGGCCGTAGCGCTTGGCGACGGACTGCAAGAAGTCGTGGTCGTCCGCGTTCTCGTAGCCGATCTGCATCGTGTTGTGGTCGACGTAGGAGACGGAGAGATCCGTCTTGACGTGGTCGACGCCCATCGCCTCGAACTGGAGATAGGCCATCGTGCCCGTCGCGTCCTGCGTCAGCGTCTGGTCGATGTGAAGGGCCCACTCCGACGGGTCGGCGCCCTCCTCCTGCACGAGATGGGGGAGGAGGATCTTCTCGGTGACGTTCAGCGGCTTTTTCATTTCTTCTGCCCCTCAAGCGCGTCCGCGAGTTCCTTCAGGTAGGCCTCCGGCCCGTTCGGGCGATACCCCGTCTTGAAGAGGACTTTCTCCTTCTTGTCGAGGACGAGGACGGTCGGGAAGCCCCGGATGCCGAACTTCTTGACGAGGCGCGGGTTCTGCTCCTTCGCCTTCTTGCTCAGGAGCGTCTGGTCGTTCGGCATGTCGACCATGACGAGGACGAAGCGGTTCGTCGCCCCCGCGAGAAACGCCTCGGTCGAGAAGACCTCCCGGTCGAGCCGCTTGCACCAGCCGCACCAGTCGCTGCCCGAGAAGTCCACGAGGAGGAATTTCTTCTCCTTCGCCGCCTGCTTGAGCGCCTTTTCGTAGTCGTCCGTCCACCCGGCGGGCGTCGAGGTCTTGGCGGGCGTCGTCTCCGGCGCCTTCGCCTGCGCGAACGACGCGAGAAGAGCGAGAGATGCCATCAGAAGTGTCTTCATTTTCAGTCCTTTCTCATTTGAACATCGATTTTCTGCACGGGACGCGCGATCCCCGCGCGGTCGAACGCATCCTTCAGAAGGCGGTTGCCGGCGAAGAAGACGTCCCAGAAGTCGGCGGTCTTCGTCCAGACGCGCACCGTCAGCGCGACCGTCTGGCCCGAGAGGCTGGAGATCTCGGCCATCGGCGCGGGATCGGGCAGGACGCCCCGGAGCGACGCGACACACGTCCTCGCGACCTCCAGCGCGCGCGTCACGTCCGCGTCGGACGAGACCGTCATCGGGAACTCCACGCGGCGCGACGCCTGCGACGAGTAGTTGACGATGGGCGCGCCCCACGCCTGCTTGTTGGGAATCGTGATGCGGCGGTTGTCGGGCGTCGCCAGGGTGACGGCCATCATGTCGAGCGCGAGGATCGTCCCCTCGTAGTCGGCCACGCGGACGTAGTCGCCGACCTTGAACGGCTGGTTGAGCGCGATCATGAGCCCCGCCGCGAGGCTCCCCAGCGACTCCTGGAAGGCGAAGCCCAGGACGAAGCCCGTCACGCCAAGCCCCGCGACGAGCGGCGCGACGTCCACGCCGAGCTTCCCCAGGACGACGACGGCGAGAACCGCCCACGCGCTCTTGACGATGACCGAGACGACGAAGCGGGCCATCAGCGACGACTGGGAGAGGCGCGTCTTCAAAAGGGCCTTCTTCAGGATCTTCGAGAGCATCCAGATCGCCACGGCGCCGACGAGGAGGATCGCAAGGGCCGACAGGGCCTGGACGGCCCACGCCGCGCCGTGCGTCTGAACCCAGAGAAAAACGGAATGAACCGCCGAATGGAAGTCTTCTTTCATCTTCAAAACAAAATGGTATGCGCATTATACCATAATATCCGAAAAAAGAGGCGAAACCCGCCGCAGCGGATTTCGCCCCTTTTCGCGTTTTCGGCGAACCGGCTTACATCATGCCGTCCATGCCGCCCTGGCCGTGGCCGCCGCAGCCGCAGGACTCCTTCTTCTCCGGGATGTCCGTGACCATGCAGTCGGTCGTGAGCAGGAGGCCCGCGATGGACGCCGCGTTCTGCAGCGCCGAGCGCGTGACCTTCGCCGGGTCGACGACGCCCGCCTTGAGCATGTCGACGTACTCGCCCGTGCGGACGTTGTAGCCGTTCGTGCCCGTCGCCTTCTTGACGTTGGCGATGACGAGGGCGGACTCGATGCCGGCGTTGTCCACCAGCTTGCGGAGCGGGGCCTCGATCGCGCGGGAGATGATCGCCGCGCCGACCTTCTCGTCGCCTTCGAGGGCGAGCGCGTCGATCGCCTTCTGGCAGCGCAGGTAGGCGACGCCGCCGCCGGGGACGATGCCCTCCTCGACGGCCGCGCGGGTCGCGTGGAGCGCGTCGTCGACGCGGTCCTTCTTCTCCTTCATCGCCGCCTCGGTGGCCGCGCCGACCTTGATCAGCGCGACGCCGCCGGCGAGCTTCGCGAGGCGCTCCTGGAGCTTCTCGCGGTCATAGTCGGACGTCGTGTCCTCGATCTGCTTCTTGATCTGCTCGACGCGCGCCTTGATGTCGGACGACTTGCCGAGCCCGTCGACGATCGTCGTGTTGTCCTTGTCGACGACGACCTTCTTGCAGCGGCCGAGGTCCGTGATCTGGACGTTCTCGAGCTTGACGCCGATGTCCTCGCTGATGAGGCGGCCGCCCGTCAGGACCGCGATGTCCTCGAGGATCGCCTTCCGGCGGTCGCCGAAGCCCGGCGCCTTCGCCGCGCAGACCTGGAACGTGCCGCGCAGCTTGTTCACGACGAGCGTCGCCAGGGCCTCGCCCTCGACGTCCTCGGCGATGATCATGAGCGGACGGCCCGACTTCGCCACCGTCTGCAGCAGCGGCAGCATGTCCTGCAGGTTCGAGATCTTCTTCTCGAACAGGAGGATGAACGGGTCCTCGAGCTCGCACTCCATCGCGTCCGGGTTCGTCACGAAGTAGGGCGAGAGGTAGCCCTTGTCGAACTGCATGCCCTCGACGACGTCGAGCGAGCTCTCCAGCGTCTTGGCCTCCTCGACCGTGATCGTGCCTTCCTTGCCGACCTTCTCCATCGCCTCGGAGATCATCTTGCCGATCTCCTCGTCGCCGTTGGCGGAGAGCGTCGCGACCTGCGCGATCTCGTCGGCGGACTTCACCTTCTTGGAGAGCTTGGCGATCGAGTCGACGACGGCCTGCGTCGCCTTGTCGATGCCGCGCTTCAGGGCCATGCCGTTCGCGCCGGCCGTGAGGTTCTTGAGGCCCTCGCGGTAGATCGCCTCGGCGAGGAGCGTCGCCGTCGTCGTGCCGTCGCCCGCGACGTCGTTCGTCTTCGAGGCGACTTCCTTGACCATCTGCGCGCCCATGTTCTCGAACGGGTCTGGCAGCTCGATCTCCTTGGCGACGGTCACGCCGTCCTTGGTGATCTGCGGCGAGCCGAACTTCTTGTCGAGGATGACGTTGCGGCCGGACGGCCCGAGCGTCGAGGTGACGGCGTTCGAGAGCTTCTCGACGCCGGCGAGGATCTTCTGACGCGCATCCGCGTCGAACTTGATTTGCTTAGCCATTTCTTTAGTCTCCGATTCCTTGTGTGGGGGTTCGGGGGAGACGCGTCTCCCCCGTCCGTTGCCGTTACTTCTCGATCACGCCGAGAAGGTCTTCCTCTCTCACGAGCTGGAGCTTCTTGTCGTCGATCTTGACTTCCGTGCCGCCGTACTTCGGCAGCAGGACCGTGTCGCCCTTCTTGACGTCGAAGGCGATCTCCTTGCCGTCCTTGTCGAGCTTCTTGCCGACGGCGAGGACCTTGCCCTGCATGGGCTTCTCCTTCGCCGAGTCGGGGATGATGATGCCGCCGACGGTCTGTTCCTTTTCTTCAATCGGTTCGACGAGAACGCGATCGCCTAAGGGTCTGATGTTCATGTTCGTGTTTCCTTGCTTTATGGTTTACTTCATCGTGAAATCGGCGTCGACGACGTCATCGCCGCCCTTCTTGTCGCCGTCGTTGCCGGACGTTCCGCCGTTGTTCGGCGGCGGCGTCCCCGCGCCGGGGTTCGCGCCCGGGTTCGCGCCGGCGGCGCCGGCGTTCGCCTGCGCGGAGGCGTACATCTCCTGCGCGACGGGCTCCATCGCCTTCATGAGCGCCTCCTGCTTCGCCTTGACGTCGGCGATCGGGGCCGGCGGCTGCTTGGCGAGCAGGTCTTTGAGCTCCTTCAGCGCGGCCTCGACCGGCGCCTTCTTGTCGGCGGCGATCTTGTCGCCCGCGTCCTTCAGCGTCTTCTCGACCTGGAACGCGAGGCCGTCGGCCTTGTTGCGCTCCTCGACTTCGGCGTGGCGCTTCTCGTCCTCGGCCGCGTGGGCCTCGGCGTCCTTGCGCATCTTCTCGATCTCCTCCTTCGAGAGGCCGCCCGCCGCGGTGATCGTGATCTTCTGCTCCTTCTGGGTGCCGAGATCCTTCGCCGAGACGTTCAGGATGCCGTTCGCGTCGATGTCGAACGTCACCTCGATCTGCGGGACGCCGCGCGGCGCCGGCGGGATGCCGTCGAGGTTGAAGTTGCCGAGCGCCTTGTTGTCGCGCGCCATCTTGCGGTCGCCCTGGAAGATCGCGATCGTCACCGCCGGCTGGTTGTCCGCCGCCGTCGAGAAGACCTGGCTCTTCTTCGTCGGGATCGTCGTGTTGCGCTCGATGAGCGGGGTCAGGACGCCGCCGAGCGTCTCGATGCCGAGCGTGAGCGGCGTGACGTCCAAGAGCAGCACGTCCTTCACTTCGCCCTTCAGGATGCCGCCCTGGATCGCCGCGCCCATCGCCACGACCTCGTCCGGGTTGACGCCCTTGTGCGGCTCCTTGCCGAAGAGGCTCTTCGCCTTCTCCTGGATGAGCGGCATGCGCGTCTGGCCGCCGACGAGCACCACCTCGTCCACCGACGTGAGGTCGGCGTCGGCCATGCACTTGCGGCACGGCTCGGTCGTGCGGTTCACGAGGTCGGTCGTCAGCGTCTCGAGCTTCGAGCGCGTCAGCGTCGTCGTCAGGTGCTTCGGGCCCGTCGCGTCCGCCGTGATGAACGGCAGGTTGATGTCGTAGGTCGTCGCGCTCGACAGGGCGCACTTCGCCTTCTCGGCCTCCTCCTTCAGGCGCTGGAGCGCCATCATGTCGTTGCCGAGGTCGATGCCCTGCTGCGCCTTGAAGTCCTCGATCATCCACTTCATGATCGCCTGGTCGAGGTCGTCGCCGCCGAGGTGCGTGTCGCCGTTGGTGGCCTTCACCTCGAAGACGCCGTCGCCGATGTCGAGGATCGAGATGTCGAAGGTGCCGCCGCCGAAGTCGTAGACGGCGATCTTCTCGTTCTTCTTCTTGTCGAGGCCGTAGGCGAGCGAGGCCGCCGTCGGCTCGTTGACGATGCGCTTGACGTCAAGGCCGGCGATGCGGCCCGCGTCCTTCGTCGCCTGGCGCTGCTGGTCGTTGAAGTAGGCCGGCACGGTGATGACGGCCTCGGTGATCTTCTCGCCGAGGAACGCCTCCGCGTCCTCCTTCAGCTTGCG
>CAVGMG010000044.1:0-11247 GCA_963630185.1 Alistipes onderdonkii
TTGGTGACGGTGACCGTTGAGTTCAAGCAAGAGGGCAAGGCCGTCTACGCCATGGTGACGAAGTCCTGCTATCCTGCTTATAGCCCCTATGGCACAGATTCGAGAACCTTGTCCGATGGCAACAAATACGTGGACGACCTTTCCACGCTGGACAAGGCACACGGTCGTGACCATGGTACGACGTCCCTCCACAACGTGGAGCTGGAGTTCGAAGCGGACGGGGCGACGCGGCACGTGATATTCTACGACAACGATGGAAACATCCTCTCGGAGCAGGACGTGGAGTTTGGCACGGCGGCGACGGCGCCGGAGAACATTCCCACCGTCGAGGGCTACGATTTCATCGACTGGGAAACGGACTTCTCCAATGTCCGCGACGACCTCTACATCTACCCCCACTACGAAAAGTCCTATTTCACGGTGACGTTCATCGGCATTGACGGCGAGACTGCCATCGAAGAGAAGCAGGTCAAGCGCACAGAGGATGCGGAGGCCCCGGAAGCCCCTGCCGTGGAAGGCTATGTGTTCTCCTCGTGGGAGGGCGACTTGACGAACGTGACAGAAGACCGGACGATCTACGCGAAATACCTGAAACTCTACAAAGTGACCTTCTTGGGCTTCAATGACGTCGTGCTTCTTGAGACGAACGTCGCCGAGACGTGCGATGCCGTTGCGCCGGAGGCGCCGGAGGTCGAGGGCTACAAGTTCTACCAGTGGAGCGGCGACTACACGAACATCAGCGGCGAGACGACGATCACGGCGCAGTATCACAAGCTTTTCAAGGTCGTCTTCAAGGATCAGGACGGGACGGTTCTCTCCGAGCAGATGGTCGAGGAGACGTGCGCCGCCGAAGAGCCTAACGACTTGGTAGGCAAGACGGGCTGGCTTGGCTGGGACACGGAGGACTTTAAAAACGTGACGAGCGAACTCACGGTAACAGCCGTCTACGGCGAGGCGGCCCCCGAGGTCAAGGCGGCGACGGAAACGGGTCTTCTGGAGGGCGAAGAGAACGTCCTCGTCTACTGCGGCGTTTCGCAGGGCGCAAACTCGTGGAACGCGACGACCAAGAACTGGGCGACGGCGGGCGGCGTCTACTCGACCTGGAAGAGCGGCGCGACCGCCGTTTTCGCGTGCGATGCGGAGGTCGCCGTCGACGAGGGCGTGACGCTCGGCAAGGTCATTCTCCTGGGCGCGGCGAAGAAGGTCACGCTGACGGGCGAGCAGGCGGTGACGTTCGTCGCCCCGGCGACCGTCCAGTTCAACGTGGCGGACGCGGCGATTCGCTTTGCGAACGAGATCGCGGGCGCGGCGGGCCTCGTCGTCACGGGCGCGGTCGAGGCGGTGACGGAGGGCGTTCCCTCCTCCGCGCTTGAAATCGCCGGGAACGACGCGATCACGGGGACGCACACGATTGCGCGCGCCCTTTTCAAGACGGTCGAGACGGGCACGCTGGGGGGCGGCACGTTTGCGCAGGCGCTCGCCATCAAGGAGAGCGGCGTCGTGTCGCTTGGCTCGACGGCGGCCCAGACGATGAAGGGGCAGATCGACGTCGCGAAGAAGGGCGAGGGCTACGTCATCACGGAGCCTGGCAGCGCGGTCGACTTCTGCTCGAACATCGGCAGCTGCTGGGAACTTCGCATCGCCGGCACGACCTCGGCGTCGGGGTATAGCACGCTGGCTGGAGGCGGTGCTCAAGCCAATGCCGGCAAGAGTGGAAAGACCCATGTCCTGGCGGGCGGCGAGCTCGTGATGGGGTCGTTCAACGGCTATTGGGGGCCTCAAGTGTGGACGGACGTTGACGGCGTGACCGTCTACACGAACGGCCTTTTGCGGTTCACGAAGACCGACTCGTCGGGCGTCATCATGGGCTACACCATCAACGGCGGCACCGTCACGAATGACGTCGCAAAAGGCGACAACATCCTTTACGAGTGGTATCTGAAGAACGGCGCCCGCATGATGGGCTACGGCATGCGCGTCGGCTTCACGTCCTACTACAACAAGTGGAGCTTCATCAACGCGGGCGGCGAGACGCCGAGCTACGTCGATCTTGACGCCATTGAAATCGGCTATCAGAACTCGGCGGGCGACAACACGTATGTCGGCATCCAGTTCCAGGTCAATGACGTGACGGGCGACGACGCGACAGACCTTTACGTCTCGTCGCCGATTACGGAAGTGAAAAGCGGCCTCAAGTATTCGGAGGGCTGCCGCGGGAACGTCGGCGTCTACAAGCAGGGCGCCGGCACGCTGGAGCTTTCGGCGGCGAACTCGTGCTGCACGACGGGCGTGTTCAAGGTCGAGGCGGGCACGGTGCGCTTCCCCGCGAAGTCGGGCGGCGCGTTCGGCGCGCTCCAGGTCACGGGCGACGGCGTCCTCGAAGTCGCCTCCAGCGCGAGGATCACGTTCGACGATTCGAGCGAGATCGCGTGGACGGCTGGCAAGAAGCTCGTCTTCACGGGCGACATGTCGGCTCGCTCCGTGCGCATCGGCACGAGCGCGGACGCGCTGACCGCCGACCAGCTCGCCGCGATCGTCTACCGCAAGGCGAACGGGAAGGAAGCCCAGATGACGCTCAATGCGGACGGCTACCTCCTGCCGCCGGCGAAGTCGTTGACGATAATTATACAGTGAAAAAGTGGAAGAGTGGAAAGGTGGAAAGGTTTTAGGTTTTAGGTTTTAGGTTTCAGGTTTTAGGTTTTAGCGATAGAGGTTTTAGCGAGTGAGGTTTTTGGTGAGAGTGAAGGTTGCGATAATGGCGGCGCTGGTGGGGGCGCTGATGGCAGAGGGCGAGACGGTCTCCGAGGCGCAGACCGCGCTCCTCAAGGACGTTCGCGTCCTTGACGTGGGCGGCGGCGCACTCCCCGGCGGCTTCGTCCTCTTCTCGACGAACGCCTTTCCCCTCGCCACCTGCCGCTACGACGACGGCACCACCGCCGTCGCCGCCGCCGGCGCCTTCTACGGCGCAGGCCGAGCCGTCTTCCTGAACCACCCGAACGCCCTCACCTCGCAGGACTTCCGAGGCGACATGGTGCGCTTCCTCCAGAACGCCGTCGCGTGGGAGGGGCGCACGACAGGTCGCGTCGGCGCTCTGCGCAACGGCGCGATCGCGCGGACGCTTCGCGCCGCCGGCATCACGAACGTCGTCGAGGTCTCCGACTTGGGGAAACTCGACGGCATCGATACAATCGCCCTCACGTCGGTGCGGAAGGAGGACATCCCCCAGATTCTCGCGTTCGTCGAGAAGGGGGGCGGCCTTATCCAGGCGTCGCTCGGCTGGGGCTTTCTCTACTTCAACAAGAACGCCTGCTTCGCGGAGGACTTCACGGACAACCGCCTGAGCGGCGCGATGGGCGTCCTCATGTCGGACGCGGGCGTTCGCACGGGCGGCTTCCCTGCCGTGCGCGAGCCGCTGAAAGAGGGCGTCTCGGCCCTTTCCGCGCTCGACTTCGCGGAGGGCGCGGCGGCGGACGTCGAGGCGACGCGGCGGCAGGTCGCGAAGACGCTTTCGACGCTCATGAACGCGCTGGGCTCGGGCGTCGCTCCCGCCATCTCGGCGCGGCTTGACGCCATCTGCGAGCGGCCCGAGGCGGCACTCATCCCGTCGCCGGAGCATCCCATTTCCTACAAGACGATTCCCGCGATGCTGGCGACGCTGAAGCGCAAGAACGCCTATCTCTCGGACCCGGAGAGAGCCTGGGGGGCGGATCCCGCCGCCGTCACGTATCCCGGCCTCGCGAAGGCGGGCGCGGAGAAGATCGTGCGGACGCTTGCCGTCGACCTCTCGATCCCGAAGTGGCATTCGACGGGCGTCTACGCCGTCGCGGGCGAGGCGATCACCGTGACGCTGCCGAAAGACGTTCTCGCGAAGGGGCTTAAAGTCCGCGTCGGGACGACGGCGGACGACCTCTCGGCGAAGAGCGAGTGGAAGCGCGCGCCGCTCGTCACGGTGGAGCTGCCGCTCGTGAAGGAGAAGACGACATTCGCCTCGCCGTTCGGCGGGCTCGTCTACATCGACGTGCCGTTCCGCCTTAAGGGCGAGACGACGGTCGAGATCGCGGGCGGCATCATGGCCCCGTGGTTCAAGGCGGGGCGCGACACGAACGAGAAATTCATCGCGGAGTGCGCGGCGACGGCCGCCCCGTGGGGCGAGATCGAGACGAAGGACTTCGTCGTCACGTCGCAGATCGAGGGGCTTCGCAAGGTGACGGATCCCGCGTGGATCGCGGACTTCTGGCAGAAGGTCATGGAGGCCGACCAGGATCTCGCGCAGTGGAAGGTGCGGACGCACCACGAGCGGATCTGCTCGGACGTCCAGCTGACGGGCGGCTTCCTCCACGACGGGTATCCCCTGATGAGCCACATCAACGCGGAGAGATACGACTGGGCGATCAACAAGGATCTCCTCGCCGCCGGCGACGGGTGGGGCGTCTTCCACGAGATCGGCCACATGCACCAGAACCGCGACTGGACGCCGGAGGGGACGAGCGAAGTGACGGTCAACCTCTTCACGATGTACGCGATCGAGACGGTCGCGGGCGCGAATTTGCGCGACGCGCGCTATCCGTGCGGCGCACGGGAGGCGGAGGCGCGGGTCAAGAACTGGGTCAAGCGCGGCAAGACGTTCGCCGGGTTCAAGGGCGACTACTTCCTCGCGCTGGAGCTTTATTTGCGCATCAAGGAGGCGTATGGGTGGGACGCCTACAAGAGGACGTTCGCCCGCTACTTCGAGCCGACGTTCAGGCACCCGACCTCCGACGCGGAGAAGTGGAACGTCTTCGCGCGGACGCTTTCGCGCACGGTCGACGCCGACATGGGGAAGGTTTTCGCGGCGTGGTCGATCCCCCTTGACGACTTCACGCGGCGGTTCTGCGCCGAATTTCCGCCTGCCAAGGCCTCGCTCACCCAAAACATCGACAATTGACGAATCGCACAAAAAAGTGATATAATTCGCGGTGTTGAGGGTGAAGGCGACGCGTGTCGCCTCGGCCGAGACAGAAAATTCAATAAGGAAAGATTCAAATGGAAATCTATGTTGGTAACCTCGCGTACGCGACGACCGACGAAGGTCTCAAGGCGGCGTTCGCGACATATGGCGAAGTTACCGCCGCTCGTGTCGTCAAGGATCGAGTGACCGATCGGAGCAAAGGTTTCGGGTTCGTGACGATGCCCGATCCCGCGCAAGCACAAGCAGCCATCGACGCCCTCAACGGGCATGACCTCGACGGACGCACCCTTCGCGTCAACGAGTCTCAGCCCAAGCCCCGCGAAGAGCGCGGCTCTTTCCGTGGCGGTCGCGGCGGTTTCGGCCGTGGCGGCGATCGCGGCCCTCGGCGCGAGACGCGCTGGTAAGCGAGAAGGGGTCTCGCACAAGAACGGAAGCACGGCTCTCTTCGCCGTGCTTCTCTTTATAATTTCCGCAGAATATGGACGTCTTGAATCTTGAGAGCGGGCTTCGCGCCGTTCTCCTCCCGTGCGAAGCGCAGTCGGTCGCGTTCGGCCTTTTCGTCGCGTCGGGCTCGCGCCACGAACGAGCAAGCCTTTCGGGGATTTCGCACTTCATCGAGCACATGCTCTTCAAGGGGACGCGGACGCGCTCGCAGCTCGACGTCACGAGGGCCATCGAGGGGCGCGGCGGCACGTTCAACGCGATGACGGGCGAGGAGGCGACGGCGTTCTACGCGCACATGCCGAGCGAATACCTGGCGGACGCGGTGGACATCCTCTCGGACATGTATTTGAACGCCTCGATTCCCGACGCGGACTTCGCGCGGGAGAAGAGCGTCATCCTCGAAGAGATCAAGATGTACGAGGACGATCCGTCGTCGGTCGTTTTGGAGAGCCTTCAGCATGCGCTCTTTCCGTCGTCGGGCCTCGGGCGGAACATTGCGGGCTCGCCCAAGACGCTTGGCCCCCTGACGCCGCAGGACTTGCGGGACTACAAGGCCGCGCACTATGCGTCGTCCTCGACGGTCGCCGTCCTCGTGGGCGCGTTCGACCGCGACAAGGCGGTGGCGGAATTGAATCGCCGCTTTCCGACGGGCGCATGGGGCGAAAAGGGGCGTCTCGCCGCGAAACGCGAGAGGAGCCCCGTCACGCCGGAGGCCGTCGTCCGCAAGGACGTCCAGCAGGCGCAGTGGGCGCTCGGCTACAGGACGTTCGGGATTTCGGACGCACGGCGGTATGCGCTCGGCGTTCTCAACGGCGTCTTGGGGCACGGCATGATGAGCCGCCTCTTCCAGGAGGTGCGCGAGAAGAGGGGGCTTAGCTACGACATCTCGTCGTCGCCGCACTTCTTCCAGGAGACGGGCTTCTTGCAGATCGCGGCGGGGCTTGACGCGGCGCGGCGCGACGAGCTTGCGCGCGTCGTCGACCGCGAGATCGCGAGGCTTTGCGAGACGCGCGTGCCGGCGGCAGAGCTCAAAAGGACAAAGGAGTTCATGGTCGGCAACATGCGACTTTCCTACGAGAAGACGTCGACGAAGCTCTTCGCGTGCGGCGCGGCGATGCTCGCGTTCGGGCGATACGACGGGCTTGCCGAGGAGGTGCGCAAGGTGCGCGAGGTGACGGCGGAGGACGTGCGCGACGTCGCGCAGGCGGTCTTCCGGCCGGAGAACCGCGCCGTGAGCCTTGTCCTGCCGTAAAAAAAAGCGCACACGGACGGCGCAAGTTTTGGTATACTTTCTTGTTAATACGCACGTTGGATCTGTCAACATCAAAAAGAGGAAACCCATGAGCACATACATTGATTCGGTCATCCGGGACTTGAAAGCGAAGAATGCGCATGAGAGCGAGTTCATCCAGGCGGCGGAGGAGGTTCTCTCCACGCTCTCGCCCGTCGTCGACGCGCATCCCGAATATCAGGCGAACGCCATCCTCGAACGCCTCGTCGAGCCGGAGCGCGTCGTCCTCTTCCGCGTGCCGTGGGTGGACGACAAGGGCGTCGTGCGCGTCAACCGGGGCTTCCGCGTCCAGTTCAACTCGGCCATCGGGCCCTACAAGGGCGGGCTTCGCTTCGACCCGACGGTGAACCTCTCCGTCCTCAAGTTCCTCGGCTTCGAGCAGATCTTCAAGAACTCGCTGACGACGCTTCCGATGGGCGGCGGCAAGGGCGGGTCCGACTTCGACCCGAAGGTCTCGCCGCACACGCCGGGCACGCGCTGCAGCGACGCCGAGGTCATGCGCTTCTGCCAGAGCTTCATGACGGAGCTCTTCCGCCACATCGGGCCTGACACGGACGTGCCGGCGGGCGACATGAACGTCGGCGGGCGCGAGATCGGCTACCTCTTCGGGCAGTATCGCAAGATCCGCAACGAGTGGACGGGCGTCCTGACGGGCAAGGGGCTGTCGTTCGGCGGCTCGCTGATCCGCCCGGAGGCGACGGGCTACGGGTGCGTCTACTTCGCCGAGGACATGCTCGCGACGAAGAAGCAGACGCTCAAGGGCAAGCGCTGCGCCCTCTCGGGCTCCGGCAACGTGGCGACGTTCGCCGCGCAGAAGCTCATCTCGCTGGGCGCGAAGGTCGTGACGCTGTCCGACCGCTCGGGCGCGATCTTCGTGAAGGCGGGCTTGACGCAGAAGGATCTCGAAAAGGTCATGTTCCTCAAGACCGTCACGCGCGGCGAGCTCGCCGACGTCGTCAAGGAGATCAAGGGCGCGACGTTCTTCAAGGGCGTCAATGCGTGGCAGATTGTCGACAAGGTCGACTGCGCCTTCCCGTGCGCGCGGCAGAACGAGCTGAACGAAAAGGACGCGGCATACCTCCTCAAGCACGGCTGCCGCCTCGTCGCGGAGGGCGCGAACATGCCCTCGACGCCCGAGGCCGTCGCGGCGTTCCAGAAGGCCAAGATCCTCTTCGCGCCCGGCAAGGCGGCGAACGCGGGCGGCGTGGCGACGTCGGGGCTGGAGATGTCGCAGAACTCCGAGCGGCTCTCGTGGTCGGCGGAGGAGGTCGACCGCAAGCTGCGCGGCATCATGAAGGCCATCCACGACAACGCCTTCGAGGCGGCGGCGAAATACGGCCACAAGGGCGACTACGTGATGGGCGCGAACATCGCGGGCTTCACGAAGGTCGCGGACGCGATGGTCGCCCAGGGCGTCTGACGCGGAGGTTGACGCACGACGCGCAAAAGTGTACAATATTCCACTATCAATGAAGGAGTCTGAAAGCTATGTCCATTCGTAAACTTTCCGTGGCGCTTCTCGCCATGGCGGCAACCACATCCATCTTCGCGGCCGACGACGACGTCTCCGGCCAGGGCAAGGGCGCGATCGGCTGGACCCCGGCGCAGATCGGCCTCTTCTCGCCCGTCTCGTATCCGTGGGAGTGCGACTGGGACCTGAAGGGCGTCGGCGTCAACCTCTTCTACATGGAGAACGTCAAGCTCCAGGGCCTCGCCATCTCCGGCATCGCGACGCGCTCGCGCGACGACGTCAAGGGCGTCGTCCTGACGGGTCTGTGCAACTGGAACGAGACCGACGTCTACGGCATCAACGCGACGCTCGGCGCGAACATCGAGTTCGCGAACGTCTACGGCGTCGAGATCGGCCTCTTCAGCATGCGCCAGGAGATGCAGGGCCTCGACATCAACCTCATGGGCTCGCACCAGCGCAGCTACACGGGCGTCCAGGTCGCGGGGCTTTGCAACTTCACGCTTGAGGACTTCACGGGCGGCGACATCGCCTTCGGCCTCAACATGGCCAAGGACGTCACGGGCTTCCAGGCGGGCGGCATCAACTTCGCCCACCAGCTCAAGGGCGTCCAGCTCGGCTTCTTCAACATCGCCGAGAAGTGCCCCTCCGGCATCCAGATCGGCCTCGTCAACATCATCATGGACAACGTCGTCAAAGTCCTGCCGATCACGAACTTCTACTTCTGATCGGCGCGGCGATGGCGAAACAGAACACCTTTCTCAAAAAGGCGACGGGGGCTCCAAAGGCCCCCGCTTCGGTTGAGGCGAAGAAAAAGCACGGCCTGGGGCGCGGGTTCTCGTCCCTGATCCCGGCCGCCCCCGCGCTGCCGCGCCCGGCCGAGCCGCCGGCCCCGGCGGCGGGCGCGTCGCCGCTCGTGGAGCTGCCCATCCTCGACATCGAGCGCTCGCCCTACCAGCCGCGCCGCGACTTCCGGGAGGAGGAGCTTAAAGAGCTCGCGGAGTCGCTCAAGAACAACGGCCTCGTCCAGCCGCCCATCGTGCGCAAGAACGGCGTCGGGCGCTACGAGCTGATCGCGGGCGAGCGGCGTCTCCGCGCCGCGCAGATCGCGGGCTGGCGCAAGATCCCCGTCCTCGTCAAGGACGTCGACGACGAGACGGCGGCCGTCATGACGACGACCGAGAACCTCCAGCGCGAAGACCTGAACCCGATCGAGGAGGCTCTTTCCTACAGGACGCTCCAGGAGAAGTTCAACCTGACGCAGGCCGACGTGGCCGAGCGCGTCGGCAAGGGGCGCGCGACGATCGCGAACGCCGTGCGCCTTCTGGAGCTGCCCGACGAAGTGCGCGGGCTCATCTCCTCGGGGCTTCTCTCGTCCGGCCACGCGAAGGTGCTGCTCGGCGTGGACGACGAGAAGGACCGCGTCCTCCTGGCGCGCGAGTGCGTCAACAGCTCGCTCACGGTGCGCGCCCTCGAAGCGCGGGTGGCGCGTCTCCATGCGCCCGTCGTCGAGCGCGCGCGCGGCACG
Source organism: Alistipes onderdonkii (assembly GCA_963630185.1). Taxonomy (GTDB): domain Bacteria; phylum Verrucomicrobiota; class Kiritimatiellia; order RFP12; family UBA1067; genus UBA1067. Next base: position 9,680 of record CAVGMG010000044.1, read on the forward strand.
AGCGACCTGCCCGAGGACTACGTGCGCTCGCTCGTCGACCGGCTCAAGAAGCACACGGGCTGCGCCGTCCGCCTGACGCCGGGCGTGACGCATCCGAACGGACGCCACACGAAGGGCGTCCTGGAGTTCGACTTCCTGGACAACGACGACCTGGACCGCCTGCTGGCGATGCTGGGCGTGACGGTCGAGTGATGCTCCCCTCCCTCCTTCTGGCGGCGCTTCTCTGGACGACGAACGACGCGGCGCGCGCCCTTGCCGTCGCCGAGGACTTCGTGCGCGACTGCACGCCGCGCGAGGCGGGGACGATTCGCGGGCATCTCGCCGCGAGCTGGCTTCTCGACGTCGCGAGCGCGGCCGGGGCGAACGTGAAGCGCGACATCTTCCGGGCGGAGACGCCCGAGGGGACGCGCCGCTTCACGAACCTCTACGCGACGTTCGCGTCGAACCCGACGAACCGCTACGCCGTCTTCGTCTCGCACTACGACACGAAGGGCGACTGCCCCGGCGCGAACGACGGCGCGTCCACGAGCGCGCTTCTCGTCGCCTTGGCCGACGCGCTTGCGCGGACGCCGCGAGGCGAGCGCGGCAACGTCATCCTGATGTGGCTCGACGGCGAGGAGTGCCTGGGAGAGGCGTATGCGCCGGACGACGGCCTTCAGGGCTCGCGGCGGGCGGCCCGCTTTTTGAAGGAGAACAAAGTCCCCGTCCAGGCGGTCGTCTGCCTCGACATGCTGGGCGACCGCGATCTGAAAATTACCATCCCCGCCAACGGCACGGCGACGCTTGCGCAGATCGCGCGGCACGCGGCGCGGCGCGTGGGCGACGGGGATCTCGTCGAGTGTGCGGACTTCCGCCTGACGGACGACCACGTGCCGTTCCTGGAGGCGGGGTATTCGGCGATCGACCTCATCGACTTCTCCTACGGGCCGAACCACTCGTTCTGGCACACGGCGGAGGACACGTGCGACAAGCTGTCCGTCGAGTCGCTCTTCCGCTCGGGCCGGCTCGCGTGCGAGATCCTCAACCTCCTCCAGTAGGCCATGCTGATCGCGACGAAGACGGTCCGCTTCGATGCGGCGCACATCCTGACGAACCACAAGGGGCTCTGCAAGAACCTGCACGGGCACACGTATCGCGTGGAGGTCTCGGCGACGGGGTCGGACGCGAACGACATGGTCGTGGACTTCAAGGAGCTCAAGGCGATTGCCGAGGAGGCCGTCGTCTCGCGCTTCGACCACGCCTTCATGTACGACGCCTCCTCGCCGGGCGAGCGCGAGATCGCGGAAGTCGTGGAGCGGCACGGCATGCGGACGGTCGCGCTGCCGTTCCGCACGACGGCGGAGAACCTGGCGCACCACTTCTTCGACGCGATCGCCCCGCGCCTCGCGGACGGCGTCCGGCTCCTCTCCGTGAAGGTCTGGGAGACGCAGGACAGCGTGGCGACCTACCAGCCGTAGAGGCGGCCGGGCCTTTCTTTTGGTATAATAGGGACATGAGTCAGACGACGACATCCCTCCCGACTGCGGAATTCAACTGGCAGCAGAAAGGCTGGCCGAAGGCGACGGTCA
>CAVGMG010000045.1:0-10457 GCA_963630185.1 Alistipes onderdonkii
GTGCGCCAGGAGCCCGCCCGGCGCGTCAGGCGTGACTTACTGGGCGATCGCGCGGCGGAGAGCGGCGACGCGAGCGGAGAGCAGCTCCGCGCCGTCCGCCTCGACCAGCAGGCGCAGGAACGGCTCGGTGTTCGACTTGCGGACGCTCACCCATCCGTCGGCGAACTCGAGGCGGACGCCGTCGATCTCGCTCCTGCCGGTCTCCGCGCCGAACCCCTTTGCCGCCGCCAGGACGCGGGCGATCGCCGCGTCCTTGTCGTCGACCCTGAAGTTCATCTCCCCGGAGTTCGCGTAGCGCGAGACGATCGGGCGCATCATCGCGGAGAACGTCGTCCCTCCCCTTTTCGCGGCGGCGACCTCGCCCAGGACGCGCATCGCCGCGAGCGCCCCGGAGTCGCAGCCGAAGAAGTCCCCGAAGTAGTAGTGTCCGGCGAGCTCGCCGCCGCAGAGGGCATTGAGCTCGCGCATCTTCGGCTTCGCGAAGGCGTGCCCGACCGGCACCATCGCCGGAGAGAAGCCGCGCTTGCGCAACGCCTCGATCGCCCCGCGCGAAGTGCGCACGTCGTGGAGGACGACCGGCTTCGCGTCCGACGCGGCGGGCGCGACGGCCTTCCGCGTCGCCTCGGCGACGACAGGTATGAGGTAGTCGGGCTGGACGAACTCGCCGCGCTCGTCGACGAACGTCGCGCGGTCGGCGTCGCCGTCGAAGACGACGCCGCAGTCGAGCCGCAGCTCGCGCACGCGCTCTGCGACCTGCTCGCGCGCCTCCGCCTTGAGCGGATTCGGCGAATGGCAGGGGAAAGTCCCGTCCGGGGTCCCGTTCAGGACGACGGCGCCGGGGAAGAGAGAGCGCACGAGCAGCGAGGCCATGCCGTTCGAGCAGTCCACGGCGAAGCGCAGTCCGCCGAAGTCCGGCCGCTGCGCCTCCATCCACTCCAGGTACCGTTCGAGGAAGCCCATCAGGCGAAGCCGAGGACGTGGCGCATGGTGTAGACGCCGGCTCCGCGCCCCTTCGCCCACTCGAGGGCCTTCAGGGCGCCGGCGGCGAAAGCGGCGCGGTCCTGCGCCCTGTGGACGAGCTCGACGCGCTCGAGGTCGCCGGCGAACATGACGGAGTGGTCGCCGACGACCGCCCCGCCGCGAAGCGCGTGGATTGCGATCTCGCCGACTGGGCGCTCCCCGACGTCGCCGTGGCGTCCGTAGACGAACGCGCCGTCCGTCCCGCGCCCCTTCGCAACGGCCTTCGCGAGCATCAGGGCTGTCCCCGACGGCGCGTCCTTCTTGTGGCGGTGGTGCATCTCCGTCACCTCGACGTCGTATTCCGGCCCGAGGACGGACGCGGCGCGCTCGACCAGCCCAAGGAGCAGGTTCACGCCGAGCGAGTAGTTGCCGCTCTGGACGACGGGGACTTTCCGCGCCGCCGCGTCGACGGCCGCCTGCTCGTCCGGGGAAAGCCCCGTCGTGCCGATCACGTAGGGGATGCCCTGATCCGCCGCCTTCGCGACGAAGCCGGGGACGCATGAGTGGTGAGAGAAGTCGATGACGCCCTCGGCCTCCGCCGGCCACGACCGGTCGTATCCGTCGGCGACGTCGACTTTCGCGACGACCTCCATGCCGGCGGACGCCGCCAGCTCGACGAGCTTCCGGCCCATGCGCCCGGCGGCGCCAACGATAGCGACTTTCATGTTCTCTTTCCTTCTTTCAGTCCGTCAAGTTCAGTAAGGCATTTTGACCATGCCGCCGAAGCCCATGAACGCGAGCGAGAGCAGTCCGGCGGTGACGAGCGCGACGGCGATGCCGCGGAAGCACCGCGGCGGGTCGGCGTGGGCGAGCTTCTCGCGGATGCCGGAGAATATGAGCAGCGCGACGCCGAAGCCGACGGCCGCCGAGAACGAGAAGAAGACCGACTCGAACAGCCCCGTCCCCTGCTTGCAGTTGATCTCCGCGACGCCGAGGACGGCGCAGTTCGTCGTGATGAGCGGCAGGAAGATGCCGAGCGCGGCGTGGAGCGGCGGCGCGAACCGCTTCATCGCGATGTCGATGAACTGGACGAGCGCGGCGATGACGAGGATGAACGCGAGCGTGTGGATGTAGCCGAGGCCGTTCGGCCGCAGGAGCCAGTGGTCGACGCACCACGTCACGGCGGCGGCGACCGTCATGACGAAGACGACCGCGCCCGACATGCCGAGCGCCGTCTCCGTCCGCTTCGAGACGCCGAGGAACGGGCAGCAGCCGAGGAAGCGGCTCAGGACGAAGTTGTTCACCAGCACGGAGCCGACGAGGATCATCAGGTAGTAACTCATGTTCGTGCCTTTCTCTCTTGGACGCCCCGGCCTACAGGAGCGAGACGCGGTGCCCCGGGAGGAAGCGGATAAAGCCCTTGATCCGAAGCTCCATCGCGAGCGCGTTGACCTTGGCCACGGGAAGATGCGTGCGGCGGACGAGCTCGTCGAGCGAGACGCCCTCGCGGTCGATGTGCGTCATGAGAAGCGCCTCCTCGACGGAATAGCGCGGCGGCGCCTCGGACGCCCCCTCGTCGGGCTCGGCGGCGCCGTCGTCGCGGGGCGGCCGCTTCGCCCCGCCGAAGAAGTCGGAGACGATCTCCAGGACGTCGTCGGCATGGCGCACGAGCGTCGCCCCCTCGCGGATCAGGTGGAGGCAGCCCGCGCTCATGCGCTGGTCGACCCGCCCCGGAACGGCCATGACGGGACGCCCGAGGTCCGCCGCCATCGAGGTCGTGATCAGCGTGCCGGAGCGGAGGGGGCACTCGACCGCCACGACGCCTGACGCGAGAGCCGCCACGACGTGGTTGCGGATCGGGAACGTCGTCTGGTCGGCGGGATGCCCGAACGGAAACTGGCTGACGACGGCCCCGCCCCTCTCGACGATCTCGCGCGCCAGCGCAAGGTTCTCTTCGGGATAGAACCGGTCAAGCGCCGAGCCGATGACGCCGACCGTCACGCCGTCCGCGTCCAGCGCCCCGCGATGCGCCTCGCCGTCGATGCCGACGGCAAGCCCCGAGACGACGCCCCAGCCCGCCTGCGCAAGGTCGTGCGCAAGGCGTCGCGCCGTCTCGCGCCCGTATGCCGTGGCGCGGCGCGTGCCGACGAGGGCGACGAACGGCTTCTGCAGCGCGGCGACGTCGCCCTTCACGTAGAGGGCGAGCGGCGGCTGGGGCGCGGCCTTGAGGCGGGCCGGGAAGCCCTCGTCCAGCAGCGTGAGGATCGTGACGCCCCGCTCGTTGGCACGGGCCTCCTCCCGCTCGACGTCCACGTCGTCGCCCGTGCGCGAGACCTTGCCGGGATGCGCCTCCCACGCCGCGACCGCCGAGCCGTGCCGCTCGACCAGGCGCGCCAGCGTCGCGGACCCCACGTGGGAGGTCAGGTGAAACGCGAGATAGGCTTGACGCTCGGTCATGACTTTTGGTATACTATGCGCACTTTCGCTGACACGGCCCCATCGTCTATCGGCTAGGACACGAGCTTTTCATGCTTGGTAGAGGAGTTCGACTCTCCTTGGGGCTGCCACTTCCCCCTCATCCCTGATGCGCCTTCTTGAGAGCCTGGTTGACGGCCAGCATCCTCTCGCCCAAGTCCTCGAAGCCGACGTCCGTCGAGTAGACGTCCTTGTAGCACTGATACGCCTTTTCGAGGTCGCCGGCGTCCTCCGCGCAGCGTCCCAGCTGGTAGACGACCTTCTTCTTGAGGTCGTCCATCGTGGGCAGGGCGTCGCGCGCCGTTTCGAGCTGCATGACGGCCATGTCCGTCTGCCCCTGGTGGAGGAAGCACATCGCCAGGTAGTAGAGGGCCCAGAGGCGGTCCTTCGGGCTCTTCTGGGCCAGCTGCAGGTGCGTCAGGGCCTCGTCGTAGTAGCCGTAGGAGAAATACTCCTTGCCCAGCTCGTAGCGGAGGTGCAGGTCGTTCGGGTAGCGCTCGACGCGCTGCGCCAGGTCGTCGAAGACGAACTGGTTCTTCTCGCCCTCCAGCGCCTCGGCCTCGTCCGCCCGCCCCTGCTCGCGCAGGAGGTCGATCTGCTGGTCGTAATACTGGACTTTCGTCTGCGAGAGCAAGCGGTCCAGCTCGGGGTCCATCGAGCCCAGGGCGTCGATCGCCTGCTGCAGGACGTCGATCGCCTCGTAGTAGCGCTTCGCCTGGATGTAGATCCGCGCCAGCGCCCGCCGCGCGTTCATGTTCTTCGGGTCCGCCTCGATGGCCTTGAGCTTCTCCTGGATGAGAAGGTCGGCGTCTTCGCCCGCCACGACGGCCTTGTTCGCGGCGTCCAGCTTCGCCGCCTGCTCCTTGTTGGCGATGAGGCTCTGGAAGCCGCCCTTCTTGCCGACGGCGTCCGTCCAGCCCGCGTTCATCGTCGCCTGCGCCTCGGCGTTCTTGAGCAGCCCCATGACGCGCTGGTCGCCCGGCTTCATCTCGGAAAGCTTGCGGTAGGCGTCGCGCGCCTTGTCCCAGCGCTTCGCCATCGTGTAATACGCCGCGACGCGCTCCAGGAGCGACGGGTCCTTGTTCGAGCATTCGTAGGCCGCCTCGATCGTCACGGCCGCGTGGTCGGCCTTGCCCGCCGCCTCCGCCGCCTTGACGGCCGCCTCGATGTTGTCGGGGTCCAGCGGGTTCTGCGAGAGGAGCTTCTCCGCCGCCGCCATCGCCGCCGCGCCGTCGCCCTTCTTGACGAGCCCCATGATCTTCTGGCGCTCCAGCGCGAAGCCGAGCTTCGCGAGGAGGCCGGACTTGCCGCCGCCCTTGCGGAAGTTCGCGATCTGCGCCGCCCGGAGGAGCTTGCGCGTCTCCAGGACGTCGGGCGCGGCCGCGACGGCCTCCATCAGCATGTCGACGGCGAGGTCGTATTTCCCCGTCTCGAGGGCCTGCCGCCCCCGGTTCGTGAAGTTCTGCGCCTTCTGGGCGAGATCGACGGCCATCACGACACCTCCAGTCTGGAATCGATGCCCAGCGACTCGGCGATCCCCTTGGCCTTGTACGTCTTGAGCATGAAATGCGTCGCGGTCGAAAGCACGCCTTCGATCGTCGAGAGATCCTGCGCCACGAACTGGGCGACGTCCTGCAGCGACGAGCCCTTGACGAAGACGAGCAGGTCGTAGCCCCCGCTCATCAGGAAGCAGGCCTCCACTTCGCTGAAGCGCGAGACGTGCTCGGCGATCTTCCCGAACCCGCAGTCGCGCTGGGGCGTGATCTTCATTTCGATAACGGCATGAACGTCGTCCATGGCATCCCTCCTTAGTCTTTCAGTTCCTTCAAGTTGAGCAAGTCGTCGACGACCTGCTTCGCCAGGTCGTCCGCCAGGCGGCCCGAGGCGTCGCGCTGCGCCGTCGTCAGGTCGGCGTCCGACATGAACGTCGTCCGGGGGCGGTAGAGCCTGTTCTCGACGAGGACGCGCCCTTCGCGCCTGTCGACGACGGAGACCTCGACGAGCGCCGTCATCTCCGAGGCGGACGTCCGCCCGTAGATCCGGCGGCTCGACACGGGGACGGACGAGTCCACGGACTTGACGACGCCCTGGATCTCCAGCGCGGCGTCGGCGGCGGGGGCGACGGCGAACGTGCCCTCGCGCTGGATCTCGCGCAGGACCTGACGCGCCGCGACGGCGCCGATCTCCGACAGCTTCGTCTCGTTGCGGAAGGTCGGCACGCACACGCTCCGCATGGACGCCTTGACCTTCGGCTGCCACGCATAATGCGCCGCGCACCCGCACAGGGCGAGCGACGCCGCGCAAAGCCCGAGAACAGCACTCTTCCTCATTCCTTGTCTCCTTCCTCTTTCAGCGCCGCCAGGCGCAGCCGGACTTTCTCGGCGTATGCGCTGTCGGGGTGATCCTTCAGAAATTGCCCGTAGGCGTGGATGGCGCTGCGCCGCGTGCGCATGCGCGAATCGTAGAACGCCGCCGCGCGGTAGTCCTCGTCGTCGAGGCGGCGGCGCAGCGACTCGGCGAGGCGGCGGATCTCGGGCTTCTGCGCGTCGGCCACGAGGCCCTCGGCCCTCTTCAGGAAGAGGAGCGTGTCCTGGCACCTCTCGCGGTTGTAGCCCCGGATGTCGAGGATCTTCATGCGCGCGGACGCCTCGCGGAAGCACGCCTCGGTCGCCTCGGGCGTGCCGCCGTGGAGGTTCTGGAGGTTCTCGTAGACCTTGACGGCCTCCTCCCACTGGCCGTCGTCTTCGCGCAGCCGGGCGACGGTCAGCATCGCCTGCGGCGTCCACGAAGCCCCCGGCGCCCGAAGGACGCAGCTCTCGTAGGCGCGGCGGACGTCCACCGTGTTCCGGAAGCGGAAGAAGAGAATCGTCTTGCCCTCCTCCTCCATCCGCCCCGCGAGGCGGTACATCGTCTTGAGGCACGCGGCGTAGTCGCACTGGAAGGAGTAGAAGTCCGCGAGATAGAGATACGCGAGGAACGCCTCGAAGGCGTCGCCCTCCTTCTCGTCCAGGATCTGCGCGAGACGCTCCTGCGCCGCCGGCGCCTCCTTCGAGGCGGGCCATTCGCGCACGAGCGCGTCGTATTCCTTCGCGGCCTTCCCCCACGCGCCTTTTTCCTCAAGCCCCTTGGCGTAGAGGAACTGCTCGGCGGGCGCGTCCTTCGCGGGCCCGTTGAGGAACGCGAACCAGCGGGGCTCCTTGCGCTCCAGGCTGAAGGGGCCTAAGTCCGTGTCGAAGCCGGGATAGGCGTCCGTCGCATAGCGCGTCCCGAAGTCGGGCGTCGTGCCGACCTGGTGGCCGGACTGCCCGAACGCCCCAAGAGCCGCGCCGACGAGAAGGATGGAGAGAATGCCTTTCATGCGTGTGACCTCACGTGCGCTTCATCTGGGGGAAGAGGACGACGTCGCGGATCGAGTCCGTGCCCGTCAGGAACATGACGAGGCGGTCGACGCCGATGCCGAGCCCGCCCGTCGGCGGCATGCCGCACTCGAGCGCGCTGATGAAGTCCTCGTCGATCTTCTCCGTGTCTTCGCCCGCCTGGTTCTCCAGCGCCTTGCGCTGCTCGATGGGGTCGTTCTGCTCCGTGTAGCCGGGGCAGAGCTCGCGCCCCGCCACGACGAACTCGAAGACGTCGACGAGCTTCGGGTCGTCCGGGCAGGCCTTCGCGAGCGGCACGAACTCGTGCGGCAGGCGCGTCACGAACGTCGGCGCGAAGAGCGTCTTCTCGATCATCTTGTCGTAGACCTCGTGCGTGAGCATGAGCTCCGTCGTCACGCCGTCGAGCTCCAGGTTGACGTCAAGCTCGCGGCTCTTCGCCTGGGCCTTCGCCAGCTGCGCCTCGAACGGCAGGCCAAACCAGTCCGCGCCCATGAAGTCCGTGACGAGGTCCCGGTAGGCGACGCGCCGATACGGCGGGTTGAAGTCGATGGGCGTCTTCGCCTCCCCATACGGCACGAGGCGCGAGCCGATGACCGTGTCGCAGAGGTGCGGCAGAAGCCCCTCGATCAGGGCCTCCATGGACGTGCGGTCGCCATACGCCTCGTAGACTTCGCAGACGGTGAACTCCGGGTTGTGCGTACGGTCGATGCCCTCGTTGCGGAAGTCCTTGCCCAGCTCGAAGACCTTGTTCATGCCGCCGACGAGGAGCCGCTTGAGGTAGAGCTCCGGGGCGATGCGCATGACGCAGTCCTTGTCGAGCGCGTTGAAATGCGACACGAAGGGCTTGGCGGCCGCGCCCCCCGCCTGATCCTGGAGAATGGGCGTCTCGACTTCGACGAAGCCCTTCGACCAGAGATACTTGCGCATCTCCATGACGATCCGCGAGCGCGTGAAGAAGCGCTGGCGCGACTCGTCGTTCGTCATGAGGTCAACGTAGCGGCGGCGGTAGCACTCCTCCTGGTCGGCGAGGCCGTGGAACTTTTCCGGCGGCTGTTCAAGGGCTTTCGCAAGCATCGTCCACGCCTTGACGACGAGCGACTTCTCGCCCTTCTGCGTCGTGAAGAGGACGCCCTCCGCGCCGATGATGTCGCCGAGGTTCAGCTGCTTGAACGCGGCGAACGCCGTCTCGGAAAGCTCGTCGCGCTTGAAGATGAGCTGGAAGCGATCCGTGCCGTCGTTGAGCGTCGCGAAGTTCATCTTCCCCATGCGGCGGATCATGAGAAGCCGCCCCGCCACGCGGGCGGACGCCCCCTCCGCGAAGGAGCGGCGCACGTCGGCGAGATCCTGGTGGTCGAACTTCGCCCCGTAGGGCGCGTAGCCCATCTCGGCGAGCGCCTTCATCGACTGGAGCCGCTGTTCCCGGTATTCGTTAGTTTCCTGTGCCATAATGTTTTATTATATCATAAGTTATTGTATAATATACGTCAACTATGAACAGGATCTTGACCAAACGCATGCTTTCCGAGACGGTGTGCCAAATGGAGATTGAGGCCCCTCTCATCGCCCAGAACAGAAAAGCGGGGCAGTTCGTCATCTTGATGGTGGACGACGACTGGGGCGAGCGCATCCCGCTCACCATCGCCGACGCGGACGCGGCGAAGGGCTCCGTCACCATCATCTTCCAGACGGTGGGCGCGACGACGATGCGCCTCGCCGCGAAGGAGGCGGGCGACGCCCTTCCCGCCGTCCTGGGCCCCCTGGGCAAGCCGACGCGCCTCCCCGAAAGGCCCTCGCGCGTCGTCTGCGTGGGCGGCGGCATCGGCGTCGCGCCGATGCACCCGATCGCCCAGGCCCTCAAGGCCGCCGGGAACGACGTCACGATCATCATGGGTGCGCGGACGTCGTCGCTCTTCGTCATGGAGGACGAGATGCGCCGCATCGCGGGCGAGAAGCTCGTTCTCATGACGGACGACGGCTCCAAGGGGCGCAAGGGACTCGTCACCGAGCCGCTCAAGGAACTCTGCGAGCAAGGCGCGGTCGACGAGGTGATCGCCATCGGCCCGCCCGTCATGATGAAGTTCTGCGCCCTCACGACGAAGCCCTTCGGCGTGAAGACGACCGTCTCGCTCAACACGATCATGATCGACGGCACGGGCATGTGCGGCGGCTGCCGCGTTTCCGTCGGCGGCGAGACGAAGTTCGTCTGCGTGGACGGGCCTGAGTTCGACGGCCACGCCGTTGACTGGAATCTCATGCTCGCGAGAATGGGCGCCTTCAAGCCGCAAGAAAAAGCCGCGAGAGAACGCGAGTGCAACTTGCTGAAAGGTGTGACGTGAGAGGGGACATGAGGGACGCGAGGGGCGCGAGAAACCTGAGGCCTCCCGTCTCTCGTGTCTCTTAAGTCGCTCTTTTTATAAACCCTTCAACCGCTTAATTTATGACCACCAAAGATAAGATGTCGATTCCGCCGCAGGCGATGCCGGAGCAAGAGCCCAAGAGCCGCGCCCGCAACATGCAGGAGGTCGCGCTCGGCTACACCGCCGAGCAGGCCCAGAAGGAGGCGTCGCGCTGCCTCCAGTGCCCGACGAAGCCCTGCGTCAAGGGCTGCCCCGTCGCCATCGACATCCCCGCGTTCCTGGAGAAGGCGGCGGCGGGCGACTTCGAGGGCGCGCTCCGCGTCATCAAGAAGGCCTCCCTTCTCCCCGCCGTCTGCGGGCGCGTCTGCCCCCAGGAGAAGCAGTGCCAGAGCCTCTGCACGATGGGCAAGCTCCTGAAGGACGTCGACAAGGCCGTCGCCATCGGGCGCGTCGAGCGCTTCGCCGCCGACTTCGTCCGCGAGCGGGGCCTTGACGAGCGCGTCCCCTGCGCCCCGCCCACGGGCAAGCGCGTCGCCGTCGTCGGCTCGGGCCCCGCGTCCATCACGTGCGCGGCGGACTGCGCCAAGGCCGGCCACGCGGTCACGGTGTTCGAGGCGTTCCACAAGTGCGGCGGCGTCCTCGTCTACGGCATCCCGGAGTTCCGTCTGCCGAAGAAGATCGTCCAGCGCGAGATCGACGCGCTCCGCGCCCTCGGCGTCACGATCGAGACGAACGTCTGCGTCGGGCGCACCCTCCGCGTCAAGGACTTGCTTGAAAAGTTCGACGCCGTCTTCGTCGGCACGGGCGCGGGGCTTCCGAAGTTCATGGGCATCGAAGGCGAGAACCTCAACGGCGTCTTCAGCGCGAACGAGTATCTCACGCGCGCGAACCTCATGAAGGCCTACGACGAAGACCACGCCGCGACGCCCTACTGGCACGGCAAGAAAGTCGCCGTCCTCGGCGGCGGCAACGTCGCCATGGACGCGAGCCGCATGGCGCTCCGCCTCGGCGCGGAGAAGGTCTATCTCGTCTACCGCCGCTCCCTCGACGAGATGCCGGCGCGGCGCGAGGAGATCCACCACGCCCGGGAGGAAGGCGTCGAGTTCCACCTGCTGGAGAACGCGAAGCGCGTCCTCGGCGACAAGGGCGTCGTCACGGGGCTTGAGTGCCTCAAATACGAGCTGGGCGAGCCGGACGCCTCCGGCCGCCGCCGCCCGGTCGCGATTCCGGGGAGCGAGTTCGTCCTCGACGTGGACACCGTCGTCGTCGCCGTCGGCAACGCCTCGAA
>CAVGMG010000046.1:0-3862 GCA_963630185.1 Alistipes onderdonkii
CTGAAACCTAAAACCTATAACCTTCTCCGCCACGAAGAGAGGAGGTAGCCTGCGACGAAGAGAGTTCCGGCGAGCGAGAGGCAGCCGAGGGTCGTGGCGAGAGTCCAGGGCGGCAGCGGTTCGCGGTTCGGCTGGCGCGGCGTCAAGACTTCGACGAGGTAGTAGTCGGGGTTTCCGAGATAGTTCGCAAGCGAGACGATCCGCCCGCGCCGCACCAGTTCCGCCACCTGGGGGTTCGCGAAGTCCTCGCGCCGGAGGACGCTCAGCTGCATGTCGCTGTCCGTCTGGCGCACGCGCCGCAAGTCCACGGGGGCGCAGTAGAGCCGGTCGATCCGGGCGCAGTCGAACGCCCCGACGAGGACGAGCGCGCCGACGGCGAGAAGGCCGCGCCGCCCCTTCAGCCACGGCAGGCGCAAGAGGGCCTCGATGCCGTAGCCCGCCAGCACGCAGAGGCTAAACTCCGTCAGGTGATGCCACTTCACCGGCGCGCGCAGGTAGTCGCCGAACGGCAGCGCATAGACGAGGCGGTAGACGCTCTCGCAGTTGCGTCCGAACGAGAACAGGAGGAACACGACCGCCGCGATGGCGAAGAACGGCACGTCCGACCGCCACGACGTTTCGTGCGACTGTCCCGTGCGGAGGCGCAAGCCGAACGCAAACGCGACGACGCCGACGAGCGCCAGAAAACACGTGACGCGGCCGACGTAGAGCGAATGCTGGCGGTAGTTGCCGTGCGCCGCGCCTTTCGGGCGGCCCAGCGCACCCGTGTAGGGGCGGACCCCCGTCGCGTGCCGCGAGCCGATGGAGAGCGTCAGCGGGCAGCTCGTGTCGCCGTTGAGGCGCGGCACGACGAACTCCGCCGCCTCGCACGGCGGAAGCGACCAGTTCGTGACGAAGATCCAGCGCTTCTCCGCGTCGTCCGCCGCCGCCCCGTCGGCCACCGTCTCGCCGGCGGCGATCTGCCGGTCGCGCCCCGCCAAGTCGTTGACGAGAGCCGACCGGAAGCTCGGGGCGCCGATGACGAAGAAGACCGCCACCGCGACGAGCGTTCCCCTCCAGGGAACCGTCCGCTCGCACACGCAGCGCCAGACGAAGTAAAGCCCCGTCAGGGCCGTGAAGAGAAGCCAGAGGTCGGGCTGGCAGAAGCTGCCCCACGCGACGCACGCGCCGAGCAGAAGTCCGTGGCGGAAAGCGCCCGTCCGCACGACGCGGTCGACGAAGCCGAACGCGAAGACGCCGTATGTCATCCACACGAACCAGCCGCCGTGCCCGGCGGAGAAGAGCGTCGACCAATAGCCGCAGAACGACAGCAGAAGCCCCGCCCCATACGACGCGAGCGGAGAGAGGCCGCGCCCCTTCAGGAAGAAGGCAAGCCCCAGCCCCGCGCAGTAGAGGGCGACGGCGTATTTCAGCTCCTGGCAGAAGTAGGGCGAGACGAGAAGCCCGTCCCAAAGGACGTCGCTCGGAATGAGCTTGCCCGATGTCAGGAACTTCCGGACGCACGCCAGGAGGACGTCCGCATACGCCATCGGATGGACGATCGTGTCGTCCGGCATGACGGGCGCCGCGTCCAGCGACCACGTCCCCCAGAAGACGAACGCGACGAGCGCGCCGAAGACGGACGTGAAGAGGGCGAACGGGAAGAAGCGCGAGAGTTTCATAAAGCCGAGAGGAGCCTGTCGCGGAGACGGGCGATTTTCCTGAACTGCCGATGCGCGAGAAAGTCATGCCAGAGGCACGAGAGCCGTTCCTTCGGCGGCGTCTGCCCGACGGCGCGCATCGCCGCGTGGTAAAGTCTGCGGTAGGGGCGGTGGCACGGCTTCCACGGCTTCTTCGGCCCCCAGAAGTGGAGAATCGCCGGATGGAGCGCGGCGTCGAGACATTCGAGGGGCGGATTCCCCTGCCAGAGCGCGAGGCGCGGATCGCGCTTCGGATAGCTCTTGACGAGGCGGTCGTGGAAGTTCCACTTCAGCGGCAGGAGAAGCGTCCGGTCATGGTAGAGCGCGTTCCAGGCGTCCTGCTCGATGCGGTCGGCGACGGCGTAATGGTCGCGATACCAGGCGAGAATCTTCTCCCACGTCCGCTCCGCGCGGCACGCCGCCGCGTTGAAGACGATCGTCCCCGTGTTGAAGTAGCGCGTGACCGAGGGCGGCAGGATGCCCGTTCCCCAGACGGCCTCCGTGATGACGGGGTCGCCCTTGCCGTATTCCGCCACCGCCGCGATAAGGTAGGGGTGCGACGAGCGGGTGGTTTTATCCACGGATGGGCACGGATTTCCACGGATTGGATCCGCATCGGAGCGGGGGGAGTTGAGATCAAGCTCGAAGAGGGGCGAGATGTCGGCGTTGACGAGCATGTCGATGTCGAGGTGGACGATGTTCCCCGTCGCGTCGGCGAGAATCTGCGGCGCGAAAATCGGCGTCCACGTGAAGACGTTCCAGCGCGACCCGGCGCGGTTGAGAATCAGGTCTTTGTAGGGTTCGAGGAACGGCTCGACATTGTGGTAGCGGACGGAGAACCGACTGGCGGAGGACGCAGATTTGTCCACGGATTGACACGGATTTTCACGGATTGGATTCGTATCGGGGCATGGGGATTCGTGTCGTGCGGCCGAAGGGCAATTGAAAGACCTGTCACGGTCTGCGCCTTCGCGTGGTAGGGGCGCATCTCCGATGCGCCCGCAGGAGGTCTTGCAATTGTCCTTCGCGTTGAAGGAGTCGACGACGGCCCGAAGCTTCGCCTTGCTTTCTGGCGAATGCCCGCCGAAGCCCTCGAAGACGTTGATGCGAAGCGGCGCGTCGCCGCGATAGCCGTTCAGGAGCGACCAGACGGTGACGCAAAGAAACTTCGCGCCGTTGTTGTCGCAGCTGAAGGCGATGTCGCGAACGGCGGCGTTCATCGCCCTCCCAGAACGTCGCGGAGCGCGGCAAGGACTTGGGGCTGGTCGGGGGCGAGGCCGCAGTAGAGCGGCAGGCGCACGAGCGTGTCCGCATAGCGGTCGCAGTTCGGGAGATCGGGGATCTGCGGGGCGCAAGACGGCCTGTGGCTCTCCGAATACGCCTTGTAGAACGCGGACGAGTGGAGCGGCAGGTAGTGGAAGACCGTCAGGATGTCCCGCGCCTTCATCTGCGCGATGAAGTCCGTCCGCGCCTTGAGGTCGGGGAAGAGCAAGTAGAACATGTGCGCGTTGTTCGTCGCGTAGTCCGGCACGACGGGAAGCGTTGGCGTCGCGAATCGGCACGAACCTTCGCGAATCAGGGAACTGAAGAAATCCCAGTAGGTCTGCCAAAGCCGCTTGCGCTCGGTCTGGATTTCGTCGAGATGCTCAAGCTGCGCCCAGAGGAACGCCGAGACGATCTCCGTCGGCAGGAAGGAGCTGCCCGTGTCGACCCAGCCGTATTTGTTCACCTCGCCCCGGAAGAACTCGGCGCGGTTCGTGCCCTTCTCCCAGACGATCTCGGCGCGGCGCACGAACCGCTCGTCGTTGACGACGAGCATCCCGCCCTCGCCGGAGATGACGTTCTTCGTCTCGTGGAACGAGAACGCCGCCAAATGCCCGATTGAGCCGAGAGGTTTTTTAACCACGAGTTTTTTAGCCACGAATTGACACGAATCCTCACGAATGACAGGGGTTTCAAGATTCGTGTCCATTCGTGTAGATTCGTGGACAACACCCGATGCGGCAGGGGCTTCTTCAGCCACGAATGAACACGAATCTTCACGAACGGATTGTGAGGCGGAAACATTCGTGCCGATTCGTGGAGATTCGTGGCTACACCCCTTCTTGGAGAAATAATACGAGTCGACCGCCTGGGCGGCGTCTTCGACGACGAGAAGGCCGTGGCGGTCCGCAATCGCCATG
>CAVGMG010000046.1:4094-10405 GCA_963630185.1 Alistipes onderdonkii
TCTCCAGCGCGTCCGTGCACGACGTCGTGAGCAGGCACTTGCGGAAGCCGTAGCGTTTCTCGAAATAGGCCTGGCACTTCTGCGTGAACGCGCCGTTGCCGGAGATCTTGCCGAGCGCGACGGCCTCGCGGATGTAGTCCGTCTCCTTGCCAGTCATGTAGGGCCGATTGAAGTGAATCATCAGCGTTCTCCTCTTCTTAAAGAACCTGCGACGAAACGGCGCCGTCGGACAGGCGCGTGACGATCTCGTCGCCCGCGCGGAGCTCGCGTGCCGAGTGGACGAGCGTGCCGTCCTTGCGCGTCGTCAGCGAATAGCCGCGCGTCAGGACGCCATACGGCGAATAGGCCTCCAGCTGCGCGGACGCCTTTTCGAGACGCGCGCGCGCGGCCTGGAAGCGAAGCTGCAGCGACGGCAGAAGGCGCGGCGAGAGGCTCTTCAGGCGAAGAGCCGCCCGGTGGTGTGCGCTTTCGAGGGCCTTGCCGAGCGATGCGTGGAGGAAGTCCAGATGCTGCGCGAAGAAGTCGCCGCGCTGGCGCAGCGCCTGCGCAAGGCGCGTCCGGAGATCCTCAAGGGTGGCCTTGACGTCGGCCAGGACGGGGACCGCCAGCTCCGCCGCCATGGACGGCGTGCCGGCGCGGACGTCGGCGGCGAAGTCGCACAGCGTGAAGTCCGTCTCGTGGCCGACCGCGCTGATCGTCGGAATCTCCGAGGCCGCGAGCGTGCGCACGAGGCCTTCGTCGTTGAAGCAGAAGAGATCCTCGAACGACCCGCCGCCGCGCGCGAGAATCAGGAGGTCGGCCCGCCAGGAGGGGCAGGCGTTGAACCACCGAAGGCCTTCCGCCAGCGACGCGGCGGCGCCCTCGCCCTGCACGAGGCTCGGGTAGAGGCGGATCTCGAGCGCGGGGAAGCGGCGCGTCAAGACCGTGCACATGTCGTGGACGACCGCCCCCGCTTCGCTCGTCACGAGGCCGATCCGGCGCGGCATGTAGGGGAGCGGCCTCTTGCGCGCGCTCTCGAAAAGCCCTTCGCCTTCCAGCTTCGCCTTCAGCGCGAGGTATTTCTGCATGAGTTCGCCCTCGCCCGCCAGACGGACGGCCAGGATGACGAGCTGGTAGTTCCCGCGCGGCACGTAGACGGTCGCGTCGGCGTAGACCAGGACTTTCACGCCGTCCTTGAGCGCGTCCTTGACGGGGCAGCGCTCGAAGGCCCGCGAGAACATGACGGCCGAGACTTGCGAGCCCTCGTCCTTGAGCGTCAGATAGCAATGCCCCGACGGATAGCGACGCCACCCGCTGATCTCGGCCTCGACGTAGATGCGCGAGAAGTTCCTCTCCAGGAGGCCCTTCAGCGCCGCCGACAGCGACGAGACGGTATACGCCGCCTCCGGGGACGAGCCGAGGTCAGCCATGCGACACCTGGCGCTTTCGGCTGACGCGGTCGGCGTGGAGCGCGACGGAGAAGATCGTCCCGACGGCGAAGAAGGCGCTCACGAGGTTCGTGCCGCCGTAGCTGAAGAAGGGAAGCGCCATGCCCTTCATCGGCAGGGCCTCGCAGACGACGCCCATGTTGAACATCGCGGCGAAGAAGATGACGAAGGACATCCCGATGACCAGCAGCCGTCCGAAGCGGTCGGCCGCCGTATACGCGAAATAGACGCACAGGACGAAGAAGACGACGAAGAGGAGGAAGACGCCGACCGAGAAGGCGAGCCCCAGCTCCTCCGCGCCGATGGCGAACACCATGTCCGTATGCGCCTCCGGGAGATACTGGTATTTCTGCATGGACTCGTTGAGCCCCACGCCGCCGAGGCCGCCCCGCCCGATGGCCGCCAGCGCCATGTCGCCCTGATGCTCCGCGTTCTTCGCGGCCGCGTCGGACACGTCGACGCCGCCGAGAAAGGGGAGCGAGCCGCCCGTCCACGCCGCGATGCGCGCCATGCGGTTCGCGTTCATCCCGACCTTCACGGCGACGACGGCGGCGCCGGCCACGAGGAACGGGAGGATGTGCAGGAGGCGGACGCCGGCCACGAACATGAGGAGGACGCCCGTCATGCCCAGGACGGCCGTCGACCCGAAGTCGGGCTCGAAGAAGACGGGCGCCGCGAAGAAGGCCACGAGCGCCATGGGGCCGACGGCCCCGCGCCAGAAGAGCTCCACGCGCCACGAGGCCTTGTCAAGCCAGACCGCGAGGACAATGACGAGGGCGAGCTTCGCCAGCTCGCTCGGCTGGAGGTTCACGGGCCCCACGGGAATCCAGCGGTAGGAGCCGTTGATCGGACGTCCCAAGGGCGGGAAGACCGCCAAAAGGAGCAGGAAGACGACGCCGAAGAAAAGCCACGAAAGAACCGCGTGGTCGCGCCAGATGCGGTAGTCGACGAGCGCCACGACGACCGCCACGACGAGACCGGCCGCCAGATAGAGGAACTGGCGCTTCATGAAGTGGTAGGAGTCGTGGTGCAGGCGCAAGCCGTTCGGCCCGCTTGCGCTCGAAAGAACGACAAGGCCCAGCGCCACGATGATCGCGACGACCAGGCCGAAGACGACCAGCGCGGTCTTGCGCACGGAGCTTAGAGCCCGCTGGCGGGAATCTTGATGACCTGCCCCACGGTCACCTGCGCTTCGGGCGGCATGTTGTTCAGATCCTGGATGACGCTCACGTCCACGCCGAAGCGGACGGCAAGGCCGATGAGGTCGTCGCCCTCCTTGACGGTGTAGGAGATCGTGTCGGGCGTTGCGGCGGGCGCGTCAGCGGCCTCTTCCGCCTCCGTCGGCTCGGCCTCGACGGCGGCCGGCTGGGGCGCGGGCGTCGCCGGAGCGGGCGCGGCTTCGGGCGCCTTCGCCTCGGGCTTCTTCTCCGGGGCCTTCGGCGCGGCGTCCTTCTTCGGCGCCGGGGCGGGCGCGGCCTTCTTCGCGTCGGCGGGGACCTTCAGGGTCTTCCCCTCGCGAATCGCGTCGCTCGTCATGTTGTTCAGCTTCTTCAACTGGCGAATCGTGCAGCCGTGGCCGTAGGCGATGCCGCCCAGCGTGTCGCCGCGCTTGATGACATAGTCCTTGGTCGCCCCCGTGTAGTCGGCCTCGGGCGCCTTCTTCGCCTTGGGCGCGGGCGTCTGCGTCGGCGTCTTCTGCTCGCCCACGTCGATCTTGCCGGGGAGCTTGAGCTTCTGGCCCAGGCGGATCGTGTCGCTTTTGAGCCCGCTCAGCTCCTTGATGGCGTCGATTCGCACGTTGTATCTCTTCGAGATCTTCGCCAGATAGTCGCCGCGCTGGACGATGTAGATCGTGTAGTCGGCCTCCTTCGCCGGCGCCGGGGTCGCCTGGGGCGCGGGGGCGGGCGGCGGCACGGCCACCTGGCACGCGCAGTCGTCTGCGCCGCAGGCGCAGGGCGAGGCGTGCACCGTGCCACGCGGGCACGAGCAGGAGGGCTTCGCCTCTTGCGCCGGCGCGGACGGAATCGTCTTGACCTCGTCGGGCGACGAGGACATCGTCTTGTAGTTCGGATCTTTGCATCCTGCCAGCGTCGCCACGGCGGCGACGCCCAACACGGCCACAACCTTATTCATGTTCACTTTTTCCTTCATTTTTGACGAGAGAAGCGAAAGCGTCTCCGCGTTCTCCAAAACTTTTGAACTGATCGAAACTTGCAGTCCCCGGCGACAGGAGAACGGTCTCGCCATCGACTGCATCGCGCCGTGCGCTTTCGACGGCCACCGGAAGCGTCCCGCAGATTTCGCAATCGAGCGCGGCGTTCCAGGCCGAATAAAACGATGATGCGCTTTGACCAATAAGATACACTTTCTTGACGTGCTTTGTCAAGATTGGAACGACGGAAATCGGATCGTCGCCCTTGGCGAGCCCCCCGGCGATGAGGCGGACGGGGCGGTCTTTTCGCGGCGACGACGACGCGGCCATGACGACGCCGGCCGCGAGCGCGGCGAGCGACGTCGCCTTGGAGTCGTCGATGTAGCGGACGCCGCCCCGTTCGAGAACGACGTCCATCCGGTGCCTGAGCGGCACGAAGGCGCGAAAGGCCGAGGCGATGTCCGCCTCCGAAAGACCCGCCACGCGCATCAGGGCGATGGCGCAAAGCCCGTTGACGCGAAGGCACGGATTGTCGAAATACGAATGCGCGAGAAGCTTGAGATCGGGCGACGACGCCGGAAGCGCCGTGCCGTCGACCTTGACACGTGCGAACGAGAGGAGGCGCCGCTTCAGCGCATGGTAGGCCTCGCGCGAACGGTGGCGGTCGAGATGGTCGTCCTGGAGGTTCAGGAGCGCGGCGGCCTCGAAGGCGTCGGCGGGAAGGAAAGTCGTCTCCATCATGAAGCTCGACACCTCGACGACCGCCCATCCGGCGGCGGGCGACGAGAGGGCGACCTCGGAGACCGGCGTGCCGTAGTTGCCGCACGCGACGGCGCGCGCGCCCGTCCGCGAAATCGCGTCGGCCAGAAGCTTGACCACGCTCGACTTCCCCTTCGAGCCCGTCACGGCGAGAAGACGCCACCCGCGCCAGAGAAGGTCTTCGCATCCGAGCTGGAGCTCGCTCTTGAGGGGGATGCCCCGCGCACGGCACGCTTGAATCCACGGATGGTCGAGGGCGATGCCGGGCGAGACGACGGCAAATGCGAAACGCCCGTCCGCCGGGAAGGCGTCCGCGCCGTCCAGGGGCACGCTCTCGACGCCCTGCGCGGACAGGAGAGCACGTGCGGCCTTTCCGCTTTTCCCGAGACCTAAGACGAGCGCGCGCATTTTATTGGGGAGGCTCGCTGAAGTAGTTGTAGTTGAGCACCCACTTGGAGGGGTGGCGGCGGATGACCTTTTCGAGGTCGCTGGCGCACCGCTGCGTCGTCGCGCGGATGTCGCGCGCCTCCGACGGCGTGATGACGTCGAGGACTTCGCAGCGGTAGCGACCGTCCGCGAGTGGGCGCGACCAGGCCACGACGATGGGCGCCTTCGCCTTCGCGGCGAAGAAGGCGGGCGCGGACGAGACGGGCATCTTCCGGCCGAAGAACGTGACCCACACGCCGCCCTTCTCGGGGTCGACCGTCTGATCCACGAGAAGCCCCAAGGACTTGCCGGCCTTGATGCCGGCCATCAGCGGGCGGAACGCGCCCTCGGCGGGGACGATCTCCTGGCCGATCGACTCGCGCGAACGCATGAGGAGGCGCGTCATCCCCTTCGTGCCGATGCTCTTGGCGACGGACATCATGGCGTGGCCTTCCAGATAGGCGAGCTGCGAGAGGATCTCCCAGCACCCCAAATGGCCCGAGACCGTCACGGCGGGGCGGTTCGCGCGGAGGAACGCCGAGCCCTCCGCGCACATGACGCCGACGGCCCTGACCTTCCGCTTCGCCCCGAAGCACGTCCAGAAGGCGTGGCCGATGGCCCGCGCCATGTTGCGATACGCCCCCCGGATGATCTTCCGCTCGCGCGGCGTGGGGTCGTAGGGCGCCTTCTCCGTCTTGAAGAGGTGCGTCCCCTCCGCGCCCCGGCACGTGCCGAGGACGACGTGCAGGATTTCGAGCGACCGGCGGCGGCCCTGGTAGTCGAACGCATACATGACGCAGGCGGCGAGGTCGCAGACGGCCAGGAACGCCCGGTGCGGAAGCGGCGTCAGGATCAGGAGGCCGAGGCCGATCCCCAGCCACTCGAACGGCGCCTGAAGAGCGTGCTTGACCTTCTTCCAGCGGCAGCGCCGCCGCCACCTTCTCTCCGCGTCCGTCATCGTCATTCGTCCATGAGGTCGTCGGGGCGCGGCAGCGGATCGAGCCCCCGCTCCTGGAGACGCGCGTTGAGCCCCTTCCAGATCGTGTAGCGGTAGAACGCCGGGGCCTTGGCAAGCGACTCCTCGGCCTGCTGGCGGAAGAGCCGCCCCTCTTCGGCGGACAGGGCGATCGTCGGCGTCGCCTCCTCCTCCGAGGAGACCTTGGCGACGAGGACAAGGGCGAGCACGAGGATGACCAGCAGGAGAATCGCGTAGGAGAAGCCGATCAGCCACGGCTTGAAGTCGACGGGGTCGTCGCCGATCACGCGATACGGGCGGATTTTCTGCTTGCGGAGCAGAAGATACGCTTCGGCGCGGCTCTTGGCCTTGATCTCGCCCGCGCAGTTCTGGTTGTTCCTGTCCTGGTAGAGGTATTTGTAGATCATCTTTCCACGTATTATACCAAATCGCCGCCGCATAAAAAAAGCCGCGTTCGTTCGGAACGCGGCTTTCTGCGATGCAGAGGGAGGGTCTTACTTGACCTCGACTTCGGCACCGGCCTTCTTGAGCTGCTCGGCGATCTTCTCGGCCTCGTCCTTGGCGATGGCTT
>CAVGMG010000047.1:0-10223 GCA_963630185.1 Alistipes onderdonkii
GCCGAAGAGGCGGCGCCGACGGCGGCGGACGTGCAGACGAACCTGAACGTCGTCTGGACGCTCGTCGGCGGCATTCTCGTGTTCGTCATGCAGGCGGGCTTCGCGCTCGTCGAGACGGGCTTCACGCGGGCGAAGAACGCGACGAACATCATGATGAAGAACCTGATGGACTTCGCGCTCGGCTCGATCGTGTTCTACTTCATCGGCGCGGGCATCATGTTCGGCGCGTCGAAGGCGTGCGGCGCCCTCGGCTGGGGCGGCATCTGCATGCCGAGCGTCTTCGCCGGCGAGGGGACGTGGGACTGGACGTTCTTCTTCTTCCAGACCATGTTCGCCGCGACCGCCGCGACGATCGTCTCGGGCGCGGTGGCCGAGCGCATCCAGTTCCGGAGCTACCTGATCTACACGGTCGTCGTCTCCGCGTTCGTCTACCCGGTCACGGGCCACTGGATGTGGGGCAGCCTGCACGGCGCGGACTCGCAGGGCTGGATCGAGGCCCTCGGCTTCCATGACTTCGCGGGCTCGACGGTCGTGCACTCGGTCGGCGGCTGGCTCGCCCTCGCGGGCGCGATCATGCTCGGCCCGCGCATCGGCAAGTACCGCCACGACGGCACCGCGAACCCGATCCCCGGCCACAGCCTCGTCCTCGGCGAGCTCGGCGTGTTCCTCCTGTGGATCGGCTGGTTCGGCTTCAACCCCGCCAGCTACACCGCCGGCATCGGCTCGATCAGCCGCGTCGCGATGACCACGAACCTCGCCGCCTGCGCCGGCACCTGCACCGCGCTGGCGACCGCCTGGATCGTCATGGGCAAGCCCGACCTCACCATGGCCCTGAACGGCTCGCTCGCCGGACTCGTCGCGATCACCGCGCCCTGCGACCTCGTGACCCCGAACGCCGCGCTCGCCATCGGCGCCGTCGGCGGCGTCCTCGTCGTCCTGAGCGTGTTCTTCTTCGACAAGATCCACGTCGACGACCCGGTCGGCGCCGTGTCCGTGCACTGCGTGAACGGCGTCTGGGGCACCATCGCCGTCGGCCTCTTCGCCGCGCCGACCTCCCTCGGCTACGGCAACGAGCTCGTCGGGCTCCTCTACGGCGGCGGCTTCAAGTTCCTCGGCGTCCAGCTCGTCGGCGTCGGCATGACCTGCCTCTGGGCGTTCGGACTCGGCCTCGTGCTGTTCTACGTCCTGAAGAGGATGAAACTGCTGCGCGTCTCGGAGAAGACCGAGCTCAAGGGCCTCGACCTCTGCGAGCACGGACAGGACGCCTACGCCTCCTTCCAGTTCTTCTCGAACATGTGATTGACAAAGGGGACGTGATTTTGGTATCATATCCGCACTTTTGAAAAACAGGACGATGTTGTGATGAAGAACGCTCTTTCGATTATTATCTCGGCCGCCGCGATTATCCGTCGCGGGGCGGGTGGCTGTATCTGAAGAGTCGAGCATCACGACATCCAGACATCCGGCGCCCCGCTCCCACAAAGAGCGGGGCTTCGTTTTACAGGAAAACAAGGAAGGAAAAGAAAGCGAGAATGAAAACCGTCGAAACACAGGAGACCCTCAAGGGGATCGCGGCGCGCGTCCGCGAGATGCGCGAGATCAAGGGGCTGTCCGTCGCCGAGCTGGCGGCGCAGGCGGGCGTGACGGAGGACGAGTGCCGCGCGATCGAGGCGGCGGAGAGCGACCCGCCGTTCTCGTTCCTGCACAAGTGCGCGCTCGTCTTCGGCGTCGACCTGATGGCGCTTTTGGAAGGCCACACGGCGAAGCTCGCCGCGCTGCAGGTCACGCGCGGCGGCGAGGGCGTCGTCACGGCGCGCGAGCCCGGCATCGAGATCCGCAACCTCGCGGCGAACTTCCGCGACCGCCAGGCGACGCCCTACTTCGTCACCTACGACTTCGACCCGGCGCTGCAGGACAGGCCGATCGCGACGGCGACCCACGCCGGCCAGGAATACGACTACATCCTGAGCGGCGAGATGCGCCTCAAGGTCGGCGACCACGAGGGCACGCTGAAGGCCGGCGACAGCGCGTTCTACCGCTCGTCCGTCCCGCACGGCATGATCGCCGTCGGCGGCAGGCCCTGCACGTTCCTCGCGATGATCATGGCGTCCGAGGACGAGGCGGCGGAGGCGATCCCGCAGGTGCGCCGCGCCCGCGCCGCCGAGAAGGCGTCCGCGCCCGTCCCGCCGGCGAGGGCCGTCCAGCGGTTCGTCACGGTCGAGGAGGACGCCGAGGGGCGCCTGAAGCACGTCGCCTTCAAGAACACGGGCCGCTTCAACTTCGCCTTCGACATCGTGGACGAGATCGCGCGGCGCGACCCGGAGCGTCTCGCGATGCTCCACGTCTCCGACCACCTGACCGAGCGGCGCTTCACCTTCAAGGACATGGCGGAGGACTCGAACCGCACGGTGAACTACATGAAGGCGCTCGGGATCGGGCGCGGCGACAAGGTGATGCTCGTCCTCAAGCGCCACTACCAGTTCTGGCCGGTCGTCCTCGCCTGCCACAAGCTCGGCGCCGTCGTCATCCCCGCGACGAACCAGCTCATGACGCACGACTTCACCTACCGCTTCAAGGCCGGCGACGTCAAGGCCATCTTCTGCACCGCCGACGGGCAGACCGCCGAGCAGGCCGAGCAGGCGGAGAAGGAGCTGGGCGCGAGCCTCGTCAAGGTCATCGTCAACGGGAAGCGTCCGGGGTGGCGCGCCTACGACAGCGAGATCCACGGCTACTCGTCCGTCTACGAGCGTCCCGACGACGCGCCCGGCGGCAAGGACCCGATGCTGATGTTCTTCACGAGCGGCACGACGAGCTACCCGAAGATGGCGCTGCACAGCTACACCTACGCGCTCGGCCACTACGTGACGGCGAAGTACTGGCATCTCGTCGAGCCGGACGGCCTGCACTTCACGATCTCCGAGACGGGCTGGGGCAAGGCCCTCTGGGGCAAGCTCTACGGCCAGTGGCTCTGCGAGGGCGCGGTCTTCACCTACGACTTCACGCGCTTCGACGCGGAGAAGATCCTGCCGATGTTCGCGAAGTACAAGATCACGACGTTCTGCGCGCCGCCGACCATGTACCGCATGCTCATCAAAGAGGACATCTCGAAATACGACCTCTCGTCCATCCGCCACGCGACGACGGCGGGCGAGGCCCTGAACCCGGAGGTGTTCGTGCAGTTCGAGCGCTCGACGGGGCTGAAGATCCACGAGGGCTTCGGACAGACCGAGACGACGCTCGCGCTCGCGACGCTCGTCGGCGACGAGATCAAGCCCGGCGCGATGGGCAAGCCGGTGCCGGACTACGGCGTCGACCTGGTGGACGAGGACTGCCGCCCGGTCGCGCCCGGCGAGCACGGCGAGATCGTCGTCCGCACGCCCCGCGAGGACGCGCATCCCGGCATCTTCCTCGGCTACTACAAGGACGAGGAGAAGACGGACGAGGCGTGGCGCGGCGGCGTCTACCACACGGGCGACCTCGCGTGGAAGGACGAGGACGGCTACTACCACTACGTCGGCCGCGCCGACGACGTCATCAAGTCGTCCGGCTACCGCATCGGCCCGGCGGAGATCGAGAACGTCATCATGGAGCTGCCCTACGTCCTCGAGTGCGGCGTCTCGGCGGCGCCCGACCCCGTGCGCGGACAGGTCGTCAAGGCGACGATCCACCTCGTCAAGGGCACGGAGCCGACGGAAGAGCTCAAGAAGGACGTCCAGAACTACGTCAAGTCCCACACCGCGCCCTACAAGTATCCGCGCATCGTCGTCTTCCGCGACGACTTGCCGAAGACGATTAGTGGAAAGATTCAGCGCAATAAGCTATAATATGAGTTTGTGAACGTTCTCTTCCTTTTCGTCGACGGGGTGGGGCTCGCCGAGGCCTCCATCCGCAATCCCGTGAACCGGGAGGTCTGCCCGACGCTTGCGCGTCTCCTGACCCGTCATGCGAAGGGGATCGACGCGTGCTTGGGCGTCGAAGGCCTGCCCCAGTCGGCGACGGGGCAGGCGACGATGTTCACGGGGCGCAACTGCGCACAGGCCCTGGGGCGGCACTGCGAAGGGTTTCCGCCCCTGGCCCTGCGCCAGATCATCGAGGAGGACAACCTCTTCCTCCAGTTGAAGAGGCGCGGGCGGCGCGTCCGCTTCGCCGACGCCTACCTCGTCGACGACGCGAAGGATCTCGCGTCGCGCCGCTTCAAGTCGGTCACGACGGTCATGGCCCTGACGTGTCCCGAGACGATCTCGACCCTCGCCGACTTGGCGGCGAACAGGGCCCTCTGCCAGGACATCACGCGCGAGACGATCCAGGATCACTACCCGGACATCCCCGTCGTCTCGCCGCGCCGGGCGGCCGAGCACCTCGCCGACATCGCCCGCGCCGAGGACTTCACGCTCTTCGAGTTCTTCCAGACGGACGTGTCGGGCCACTCGATGGACTACGTCCGCGCGTGCGACGTCCTGCGCCTCTACGACGTCTTCCTGACGACGCTCGTCCGGCTGTCGGACGTCTACGGCTTCACGCTCGTCATGACGTCCGACCACGGGAACATCGAGGCGATGGACGCGCGCGGCCACACGCGAAACCCCGTGCCGTTCGTCGCGTTCGGCCCGCACGAGGAGTTCCTGCGCGCGCGCGTCGCCTCCCTCGTGGACGTCACGCCCGCCGTGCTGGCCGCCTTCGACGCCTTTCACGACGCTTGACGGCGCGGGCGCGGCTCGGTATAATGATGGGAACATGAAAAAGGTCTTCAGTCTTGTCGCCTCCCTGACGGTCATCTCGGCCGTCTGCGCGGGCGTCCTCGCGTTCGTGAACGCGGTCACGGAAGGGCCTATCCGCGAGACGGCGCGGCGGAACGAGGAGAAGGCCGTCCGCGACGTCATGCCGTCGGGCGTCGTCGGCGTCCGCTCCCTTGGCGAGGACGTCTTCTCGGGGACGAACGCCGTCGGCCGGACGCTCGGCTTCGCGGCGAAGGGCGCTGACCCTTCCGGCTACGGCGGCGACATCGTGCTGATGGCGGGCTTCGAGGCCGACGGCAAGACGCTCGTCTGCTACAAGACGCTGGCGGCCTCGGAGACGCCCGGGCTTGGCATGAAGCTGAACGCGCCGGAGTTCGCCCGCCAGTTCGCGGGGCGCGACGGGTCGTCCCTGGCCGTCGCGAAGGACGGCGGCGACATCGAGGCGATCGCGTCCGCGACCATCACCTCCCGCGCCGTCTGCCGCGCGCTTGGCGATGCGCAGAAGAAGGTGGCTTTGCGGAGAGACAAATGAAGAAGATCGTCTACCTTGACAACAACGCGACAACGTGCGTCGCCCCCGAAGTGCGCGAGGCGATGCTCCCGTTCCTGGGGGAGGCCTACGGCAACCCCAGCTCCATGCACGCCTTCGGCGGCGAGGTGGCGCACGCCCTCCGGGCGGCGCGCGAGGAGGTCGCCCGCTTCCTGAACGCCGACGCCGAGGAGATCGTCTTCACGTCGTGCGCCACGGAGTCGGACAACACGGCCGTGCGCGGCGTCGCCGAGTTCTACGGCCGGGAGCTGAAGGTCATCACGACGGCCGTCGAGCATCCCGCGATCCTGCAGCCCGTCCGCCGCCTGAAGGCCGCCGGCTACGAGACGGTCGAGCTGGGCGTGGACGCCTCGGGGCAGATCGACCTCCAGCAGCTGGCGTCCGAGATCGACGCGGCGAAGGGGCGGCCCGTCCTCGTCTCGACGATGTTCGCCAACAACGAGACGGGCGTCGTCTTCCCCGTCAAGGAGATCGCGGAAATCGCGAAGTCGCGCGGGGCGATCTTCCATTCGGACGCCGTGCAGGCGGCGGGCAAAGTGCCGATCGACGTCAAGGCCGTGCCGTTCGACTTCCTGTCGCTCTCGGGGCACAAGTTCCACGCCCCGAAGGGGATCGGCGTCCTCTTCGTCCGCAAGGGCGCGAAGTTCAAGCCGTTCATGCTCGGCGGCCACCAGGAGCGCGCGCGCCGCGCGGGGACGGAGAACGTGCCGTCCATCGTGGCGATCGCGAAGGCGTGCGAGCTGGCGCGGCAGAACCTCGTGCGCGAGGCGGTGGACGTCGCCGCGCTGCGCGACCGCCTCGAAGCGGGGCTTCTCGCGAAATGCCCCGACGTGCGCGTCAACGGCGACAGGGCGCACCGCCTGGCGAACACGCTGAACCTCTCGTTCGAATACATCGAGGGCGAGGCGATCGCCTACCGGCTGTCCGACCTGGGCATCTGCGTCTCGACCGGCTCGGCGTGCGCGTCGGGCTCGCTGGACCCCAGCCACGTCATCCGGGCGATGGGCGTTCCCTTCATTGCGCTCCACGGCTCCGTCCGCTTCTCGCTTTCGCGCTACACGACGGCCGAGGAGATCGACTACGTCCTCGACAAGGTGCCGCCGGTCATCCACGAACTGCGCGACCTCTCGCCTTTCGGGCCGAAGGTTGGCGTGACGACGTATCAGTGAGGAGGGGAAAATGAGACTTTTCCTTTTTGCGCTTCTTCTTCTTTCCGCCGGCTGCCGCCGCGAGGACATCCGCACCATGACCGTCGTCATGCCGCATCTTCAAGAAGCGGACTGCGCGACCGTCGAGGCGGCGCTGGCGAAGTATCGCGGCGTGAAGGCCTCCTCGTATCACTGGGATCTCGACAAGAAGACCCTGACGCTTTCGTATGACTCCATGAAGGTCGCGCAGTCGAACATCCGCTACGCCATCGACGAGAAGGGGATTCCCGTGGAGTTTCCGAAGAAGGAAACGGATCGTGCCGGACATTGAGAGACGGCTGGTCTTTCCCGGCTTCGTCGACGTGCACGTCCACTTCCGCGATCCGGGCGACCCCGGCGCGGAGACGGTCGCGTCGGGGCTTCTCGCGGCGAAGCGGGGCGGCTTTCGCGCCGTCGTCACGATGCCGAACACGACGCCCGCCTGCGACGCGCCGGAGATTATCGCCTACCAGCTTGAAAAGGCGGACGAAGCCGCCCGCGCTTCGGGCCCTTTGCCGCGCCTCCTGGCGTCGGCGTGCCTGACGCGGGGGCGCGAAGGGCGCGCTGTCGCCGACCTTGAGTCGCTCGCCCGCGCCGGGGCCGTCTTCTTCACGGACGACGGCGCCTACGTGCAGGACGCGGCCGTCTTCGAGGAGGCGTGCCGCCGCGCGAAAACGCTGGGGCTCGTCGTCTCGCAGCACGCCCTTTGCCCGACGATGTCGGAGGCGGACTGCATCCGCCGCGACCTCTCGGTCTGCCGCGTGACGGGCGTGCGCTACCATGTCCAGCACCTCTCCACGGCATCGGGCGTGGCGCTCGTCCGCGCGGCGCAGAAGGAGGGGCTGCCCGTGACGGCGGAGGCGACGCCGCACCATCTTCTCCTGTGCGCGGACGACCGGCGCGGCGACGACGGCAACTACAAGATGGCGCCGCCCCTCGCGACGCGGGAGGATCGCGATGCCGTGCGGCAGGCCGTCAAGGACGGCGTCCTCATGTTCGCGACCGACCACGCGCCCCACCGTGCGGAGACGAAGGACTGCGGCTACGCGAAGGCGGCGAACGGAATCGTCGGCCTTGAGACGGCAATCGCCCTCACCTACCGCGTCATGGTCGAGGAGGAGGGGATGGCCGTCGGCGCGTGGGCCGAGGCGTGGTGGAAGAAGCCGCGCGAGATCCTTCCGCCGGGGCTTGAGATCGCGGGCGAGACGGACGTCGCCCTCCTGAAAGAGCCGCGCGAGATCCGCGTGGCGGATTTCGCGTCGCGTTCGCGGAACTGCCCCTACGAGGGGCTTCGCGTGCGGGCGTGGCCGTATGTTTGACCTCGTCTCCGATTTCGCGCTCACGGGCGACCAGCCGCAGGCGGTGGAGGCCCTTTCGCAGGCGCTCGGGCGCGGCGAGCGGCGTCTCGTCCTGCAAGGCGTGACGGGCTCCGGCAAGACGTTCACGATGGCGAACCTGATCGCGCGCGCCGCTCGTCCGACGCTCGTCCTGAGCCACAACAAGACGCTGGCCGCGCAGCTCTACGCGGAGCTGAAGGAGTTCTTCCCGAAGAACGCCGTCACGTATTTCGTCTCGTATTACGACTACTACCAGCCCGAGGCCTACATCCCGCAGACGGACACCTACATCGAGAAGGACGCCGCGATCAACGAGGAGATCGAGCGCTTCCGCCTCGCGGCGACGAACGCGCTCATCGCGCGGCGCGACGTGATCGTCGTCTCGTCGGTGAGCTGCATCTACGGGCTGGGCGAGCCGGAGGAGTATCGCGACCTCGCCGTGCGCATCTCCGTGGGCGCGGCGGAGGGGCGCGAGAGCCTCGTCAAGCGGCTGCTGGACGCCCAGTATGCGCGCAACGACTTCTCCTTCGAGCCGGGCGTCTTCCGCGTGCGCGGCGAGACCGTCGACATCTTCCCGGCGTACGAGACGCAGGCCGTGCGCGTGGAGTTCTTCGGCGAGAGCGTCGATTCGATCTGCGCGCTCGACCCCGTCACGGGGCGGTGCGGCGTGAAAAGCCCCTCCGTCGTCATCACGCCCGCCAAGCCGTTCGTCATGGGGCGGGAGAAGCTGCAGGCGGCCTTCTCGCGGATCGAGGCGGAGCTCGCCGACTCCCTCCGCGCGTTCGAGGAAAAGGGCAAGCTTCTGGAGGCGCAGCGCCTTCGCGAGCGCACGGAATACGACCTTGAGATGATGCGGGAGCTCGGATACTGCAACGGCATCGAGAACTACTCGCGCCCTCTCACGGGGCGTGCGCCCGGGAGCCCCCCCGAATGTCTCCTGGACTACTTCCCGGAGGACTTTTTGACGATCATCGACGAGAGCCACGTGACCGTGCCGCAGGTGCGGGCGATGTTCCGGGGCGACCAGGCGCGGAAGCAGAAGCTCGTCGACTACGGCTTCCGCCTGCCCAGCGCGAAGGACAACCGCCCCCTGACGTTCGACGAGTTCATGGCGAAGACGGGGCCCGTCGTCTACTGCTCGGCGACGCCCGGCGACTTCGAGTTCGGCGAGGCGACGACGGTGGCGCGGCAGGTCATCCGCCCGACGGGGCTTCTGGACCCCCGCGTGGAGGTGCGTCCCCTGGCGCACCAGATCGACGACCTGATCGAGGAGATCCGCCGCGTCGTCGCGACGAAATCGCGCGTCCTCGTCACGACGCTGACGAAACGCTCCGCCGAAGACCTGAGCGCCTACCTCCGCGACATCGGCGTGCGCGTGACGTACCTTCATTCGGACATCGACGCCCTTGAGCGCGTGGACATCCTGCAACGCCTCAGGCAGGGCGACGTCGACGTCCTCGTCGGCATCAACCTCCTGCGCGAGGGGCTTGACCTCCCCGAGGTCGCGCTCGTCGCGATTCTCGACGCGGACAAGGAGGGGTTCCTTCGCTCGACGACGTCGCTCGTCCAGACGGCGGGACGCGCGGCGCGTCACGTGGACGGGCGCGTCATCCTCTACGCGGATCACGAGACCGAGGCGATGCGCGAGTTTTTGGCGCTGACGCAAGACCATCGCGCGAAGCAGGAGGCCTACAACGAGGCGCACCACGTCACGCCCCACGCCGCCGTGCGCACGATCAAGGAGGCGGACTTCAAGAGCGCGAGATCCGAGGCGCGGAAGGCCGCGTCGTCGGGGCGGTCGCGGCGCGGCGCGGCGCAGGAGGGCGGCGTCGAGGACGAGGACGCGCTCATCCGCGAATGGACGGAGGAGATGGCCGAGGCGGCGGCGCATCTCGAATTCGAGCGCGCGGCCTACCTCCGCGACCAGATCAGGCAGCTTCGTAAAAAACAACACAAAAAGTGAGGTCAACATGAGTTATTTAGACGCGAAAAAGCGGTATGCGAAAATCGGCATCGACACGGAGAAGGCGATCAAGGAGCTTGAACGCATCTCCATCTCCCTCCACTGCTGGCAGGGCGACGACGTCGGCGGCTTCGAGACGACGGGCGGCGCGTCGGGCGGCATCCAGACGACGGGCAACTATCCCGGCAAGGCGCGGACGCCGCAGGAGCTGATGGCCGACCTCGAATTCGCGCTCTCGCTCATCCCCGGCAAGCACCGCGTCAACCTCCACGCCTGCTACGGCATCCACGAGGGGAAGGTGACCGACCGCGACAGGCTCTCCGCCAAGGAGTTTGCGCCGTGGGTGAAGTGGGCGAAGAAGGTCGGCGTCAAGCTCGACTTCAACCCGACGTTCTTCTCGCACCCGATGGCGGCGGACGGCCTGACGCTCTCCAGCCCCGACCCGAAGGT
>CAVGMG010000048.1:0-3475 GCA_963630185.1 Alistipes onderdonkii
CGCCGACCTTGACGTCGCCCATGCCGTGCGGCGCGGCGCGGTCCCACTGGTCGAAGATGACCGCCCGCACGGGCTTGAGCCCGCCCTTGTAGTAGGCCCCGACCGGCATGACCATGAGGAGGAACGTGTATTCCTT
Source organism: Alistipes onderdonkii (assembly GCA_963630185.1). Classification (GTDB taxonomy): domain Bacteria; phylum Verrucomicrobiota; class Kiritimatiellia; order RFP12; family UBA1067; genus UBA1067. Next base: position 137 of record CAVGMG010000048.1, read on the forward strand.
CGCCGGCGCGACGCCGATCTGCGGGCCCGTGCCGATGAGGAGCGGGCGCAGATACATCGAGCCGCCCGTCCCGTAGGGCGGGACGTATTCGGAGTTCCTCCGGACGACGGCCTTGCAGCACTCGACGAACGTCTCGACGGGAATCGGCGGCATGCACGTCCTGATCGCCGTGCGGTGCATCCGCTTCGCGTTCTCGTCGGGGCGGAAGATGACGACCTTGCCGCTCTTCTGGCGGAACGCCTTGATGCCCTCGAAGCACTCCTGCCCGTAGTGGAGGCACGCCGCGCCGATGTGCATGGTGATGAAGGGCTCCTTGACGAACGCGGGCTTCGACCACTTGCCGTTCTTCCACGTCATCCGGAGATGGCAGTTGACATCCGAGAATCCGAACCCGAGGGATTCCCACTTGATTCCTTTTTTGGGCGCCTTGATCATGGTTGTTCTCCTGAAGCAGTTTTCTGATATTATAGCAAAAACACGCGGAAGATTTTTTGCTATAATAAGAGCCGTCTTTTCTGTAACCACCGAAATGAAGGAGTAAAAAAATGGCTCACAAGATTGCGGCCGACAAGTGCGTGTCGTGCGGTTCGTGCAAGGACGCGTGTCCTGCCGAGGCGATCACCGAGGGAACGCCCTACGTGATCGATCCCGACAAGTGCGTGGACTGCGGCGCGTGCGCGGCGCAGTGCCCTGCGGGGGCCATCACGCAGGCGTGATGGAGTTCCTCTGGGAGACGCTGCAGCTTCTTCCGTTTCTCTTCGCGACGTATCTCGTCCTGGAGGCGGTGGAGGCGCATGCGGGAGGTGCGCTCGAGAGGTTTCTCGGGCGCACGTCTTTCTGGGGCCCCTTGGCGGGCGCCCTCGCCGGCGTCGTCCCGCAGTGCGGCGTTTCGGCGGCGGCGTCCTCGTGCTACGCCGGGGGCGTCATGGCGCTGGGAACGCTCGTCGCCGTCTTCCTCTCGACCTCGGACGAACTCGTCCCCATCCTCATCTCCGAGCGCGTTCCCGTGGCGCTCCTCCTGAAGATCGTCGCCTTGAAAGTCGCCGGCGCGGCGGCGGCGGGCTTTCTCGTCTGCGGCGTCGCCGCGCTTCTCCATTCGCCGCGCCGCACCGTCCGCGTGCAGGAGCTTTGCGCGCACAGCCACTGCGCCTGCCGCGAACACAAGGGCATCCTCGTGCCCGCGCTCATCCACACCGCCGAAATCTTCCTCTTCGTCCTCGTCATCTCGGGGGCGCTCGAACTGGTCTTCCATTTCTGGGGCGACGGGGCGCTCGCCTCGCTCCGGCTGAAGACGCCCGTCCTCGGAGAATGCGTCGCCGCCCTCCTGGGGCTCGTCCCCAACTGCGCGGTCTCGGTGGCCGGCGCGAAGCTCTACCTCTCGGGCGCGATGAGTTCCGGCGCCTTGATGGCGTCGTCGTTTTCGGGCTCGGGCCTCGGACTTCTCGTCCTCTTCCGCGTCAACAGGCCTCTGAAGGAGAACCTTTTCATTCTCGCTCTCGTGTATGCGCTGGGGGTCTTGCTGGGGCTTCTCACGGGCCCGCTTCTTTAGTTGGAGGTGGGAAGCGGAGTTGAACCGCTGTAAGCGGATTTGCAGTCCGCGACCTAACCGCTCGGCCATCCCACCATCGGCAAGTTGGGAGAAATTGTATCAAAAAATGCTGTGCGCCGTCAAGGGCTTCTTGATTTTCACGGCGATTTTTAGGATAATACAGGCACTATGAAAATTACGGAAGACATTCGGGCCGTCGGCGTCAACGACCATGAAATCGATCTCTTCGAGGGGCAGTATCCCGTGCCGCGCGGCATGGCCTACAACTCCTACGTCGTCCTCGACGAAAAGGCGACCGTCTTCGACACGGTCGACGCGCGTTTCGGCGAGGAGTGGCTCGGCAACGTCCGCGCCGTCCTCGGCGGCCGGCAGCCGGACTATCTCGTCGTCCAGCACATGGAGCCCGACCACGCGGCGAACGTCGCCGCGTTCATGGCGGCGTTCCCGTCGGCGACGGTCGTCTCGTCCGCGCCCGCGTTCGCGATGATGAAGAACTTCTTCGGCACGGACTTTTCCGACCGCCGGCTCGTCGTCAAGGAGGGCGACACGCTCGCGACGGGGCGGCACACGTTCGCGTTCGTCGCCGCGCCGATGGTGCACTGGCCGGAAGTCATCGTCACCTACGACACGGCGGACAAGGTTCTCTTCTCGGCGGACGGCTTCGGCAAGTTCGGCGCGAACGACGTCGAGGACCCGGAGGGATGGGACTGCGAGGCGCGTCGCTACTACTTCGGCATCGTCGGCAAATACGGGGCGCAGACGGCCGCGCTTCTGAAGAAGGCGAGCGGGCTTGACATCCGGATCGTCTGCCCGCTGCACGGGCCCGTCCTCGACACGCCGGAGACGATTGCCCACGCCCTCACGCAATACACGACGTGGTCGAGCTACGCCGTCGAGTCGCCGGGCGTCCTCATCGCCTACACGTCCGTCTACGGCCACACGAAGAAGGCCGTCGAGAAGCTCGCCGAGCTCCTGAAGGCGAAGGGCTGCCCGAAAGTCGTCGTCGCCGACCTTGCGCGCGACGAGACGTTCGAGACGGTGGAGGACGCCTTCCGCTACGGCAAACTCGTCCTCGCGACGACGACCTACAACGGCGACATCTTCCCGTTCATGCGCACGTTCATCAGCCACCTCACGGAGCGCAACTACCAGAACCGCGTCCTCGGCTTCGTCGAGAACGGCTCGTGGGCGCCGACGGCGGCGAAAGTCATGAAGGGGCTTTTCGAGAAGTCGAAGAACATCACGTTCGTGGAGCCGACGGTGACGATCCGAAGCGCCCTCTCGCCGGACTCCGAATCGCAGCTGGACGCCCTGGCCGAGGCGCTCGTGCGGACCTGACATGCGCGCGCGCGTCGCCCCGCACGTGGCCGCGCTTCCCAAGAGCGGCATACGCAAGTTCTTCGACCTCGTCGCCCAGGCGAAAGACGTCATTTCGCTGGGCATCGGCGAGCCGGACTTCGACACGCCGTGGCACATCTCGCGCGCGGCCGTGACGTGTCTGGAGGAGGGCGGCACGCACTACACCTCGAACCTCGGAACGCCCGCGCTGCGCGAGGCGATTGCGCGCTATCTCGAACGCCGCTTCGGCGCGTCGTTCGACTGGAAGAAGGAGGTTCTCGTCACGGTCGGCGTCTCGGAGGCGATCGACCTCGCGGTGCGGGCCGTCTGCTCGCCCGGCGACGAAGTCCTCTACCACGAGCCGTGCTTCGTCTCGTACGCGCCGACGATCCGCCTTGCGCACGCCGTCCCCGTCTGCGTCGAGACGCGCGTCGAGGACGACTTCCGCCTGA
>CAVGMG010000048.1:3521-9894 GCA_963630185.1 Alistipes onderdonkii
GCTCCTCAACTTCCCGTGCAACCCGACGGGGGCGGTGCTCTCGCCGGACGACATGCAGGCGATTCTCGCCTTCGTCGAGCGGCACGACCTCCTCCTGCTGGCGGACGAGGTCTACTCCGAGCTCAACTACGCGGCGACCGAGCCGCCCTCGTTCGCGTCGTTCCCCGGGAGCCGCGACCGCGTCATCCTCCTCAACGGCTTCTCGAAGTCGTGGGCGATGACGGGCTACCGCCTGGGCTACGCCTGCGGGCCCGCCGACGTCATCGACGCGATGATGAAGATCCACCAATACGGCATCATGTGCGCCCCGACGCTCTCGCAGGCGGCGGGCGTCGAGGCCATGAACAACGGCGACCGCGACGTCGAGGTCATGCGCCGCGAATACCGGCGGCGGCGCGACTTCCTCGTGCCGCGCCTCAACGCGATGGGGCTTTCGACGCGCTGTCCGCAGGGGGCGTTCTACCTCTTTTCGGACGTCCGCGCGTCCGGCCTCGACGACGCGGCGTTCGCGATGCGCCTCTTGCAGGATCACGGCGTCGCCGTCGTGCCGGGCTCGGCCTTCGGCGCGTGCGGCGCGGGCTTCGTGCGGCTCTCGTATGCGACGAGCCTCGACCACCTCCGCGAGGCCGTCTCGCGGATGGAGAAGATGATGGCGGGCCTGAAATGACGTCGAAGTTCCTGCCGTTCGAGATCCTCCACGAGGACAAGGATCTCATCGTCATCGACAAGCCGGAAGGCCTCCTCTCGACGCACACGGCCCTCCACGGGCGCGCGCGGCGCGACGCGCAGACGACGGCGGAGAACCTCCTCAACGCCTACGTCCGCAAGGGGCAGCGGCGCAGCGCGAAGCGCGTCTTCCTCGTCCACCGCCTCGACCGCGAGACGAGCGGCGTCATGATGTTCGCGAAGAGCGCGTCGTTCGCCGAGGCCGTGCGCGCGAAGTGGAACGCGCTCACGGAGAAGACGTATCACGCGCGCGTGGAAGGCGTGCTGGACGCGCCGAAGGGCGTCTTCGAGAGCGTCCTCGAAGAGGACCCGAAGACGCTCGCCGTCCGGAGCGTGCCGCCGGGGAGCGGACGCGGCAAGAAGGCGCGGACGCTCTGGCGGCGCATCCGCGTCGACGGGAACGAGACGCTGGTGGAGGCCGTCCTCAAGTCGGGGCGCAAGCACCAGATCCGCGTCCAGTTCGCCGAGGCGGGCCATCCGGTCGTGGGCGACCGCCGCTACGGGCACGGGAAGGGCAAGGGCCTCTGCCTCCGGGCGGTGCGGCTCGCCTTCACGCATCCCCTTTCGTCGACGCGCTTCGTCTTCGAGGCGCCCGACAGGCCTTTCTTCACACAGCCTTCAAAGGAGGAAAAACCATGAACTGCGTTTTCTGCGCGCTCTCGTCAGGGGAGCTGCCGAGCTTCAGGATCTACGAGGACGACGTCGTCTACGCCTGCCTCGACGTGAACCCCTTCGCGAAGGGCCACGTCCTCGTCATGCCCAAGGCGCATTCGGAGGATCTCCTCGGAACGCCCGACGACGTCTTGAAGGAGGTCGTCGTCCGCGTCAAGAAGGTCGCCGCCCACGTCTGCAAGACGCTCGGGTGCGACGGCTTCAACATTCTCCAGAACAACGGCGCGGCGGCGGGCCAGACGGTGCGCCACCTCCACTTCCACATCGTGCCGCGCTTCGCGGGGGACGCGCTCGCCTTCGAGAACCGCGAGGGCGACAAGGCGCAGCTCGCCGCGCTCGCGCAGAGGCTCTGCATGTCGCCCGACGCGACGTGACGGCGTTATCATCGGGGGGAACGCCATGACGTCCACGCAAAACGAGTTCCTGGTCTTCGACCGCGTCACGAAGCGCTTCGGCGCCCTGACCGCCGTCGACAACGTGTCGCTGACCGTCCGCAAGGGCGAGTTCTTCTCGCTCCTGGGGCCCTCCGGGTGCGGCAAGACGACGCTCCTTCGGATGCTCGGCGGCTTCGAGCGCCCCGACTCCGGGCGCATCTACTTGGGCGGCAAGGACATCACCGACCTCCCGCCCGACCAGCGGCGCGTCCACACGGTCTTCCAGAACTACGCGCTCTTCCCGACGATGACCGTCTGGGACAACATCGCGTTCTCGCTGAAGATCGCGAAGAAGCCGAAGGCGGAGATCGAGGACGCCGTCGACGCCATCCTGGAGATGATCCAGCTCTCCGACCAGGCCTGGAAGTATCCGCACCAGCTCTCCGGCGGCCAGAAGCAGCGCGTCGCCATCGCGCGCGCCCTCGTCGACCGCCCGCAGGTGCTCCTCCTCGACGAGCCGCTCGCCGCGCTCGACCTGAAGCTCCGCCAGCACATGCTCCTGGAGCTCGACACGATCCACGACCAGGTCGGCATCACGTTCCTCTACGTCACGCACGACCAGGGCGAGGCGATGAGCCTCTCCGACCGCATCGCCGTCATCAACCGGGGGACGGTCGAGCAGCTGGACGTGCCGGCGAAGATCTACGAGGCGCCCTCGTCGCGCTTCGTCGCCTCGTTCATCGGCGACACGAACTTCTTCTCGGGCGAGATCACGTCCGTGGAGGGCGACTACTGCCTGATCGCGACGGAGGGCTTCCCCCCGATCAAGGCCTTCAACGACAAGGCCCTCAAGGTCGGGCAGACGGTCGACCTCTCCGTCCGGCCGGAGAAGATCCGCGTGACGCTCGCGCCGCCGCTCCCCGAGAAGGGCGCGTCCGTCAACGTCTTCCCCTCGACGGTCAAGGACATCGTCTACCAGGGCGTCTACACGAAATACTGGGTCACGTCCGGCGCCCTCCAGATCGCGGCGCTCAAGCCGCACTCGCGCTTCCTGCTCGACCAGGAGCCGATCACGTGGAACGACAAGGTGTTCGTCTGGTGGCATCCCGACGACGGCTACATGGTGGAGAAGCGATGAGAAACCCCCTCCGTTCGAAGCGGGCCGAGTGGTTCGTCACGCTGCCGTCCTTCCTCTGGCTCGCGCTCTTCTTCGCCGTCCCGGCCGTCATCGTCCTCGCGTTCACCTTCCACGGGCAGGACGCCTCGGGCGGCGTCGGGGACTGGTCGCTCTCGACGTGGCGCGAGCTCGTCGACCCCGACTACCCGGCCATCGTCTGGAACACGATCCGCATCTCGTTCATCGTCACGTTCTGGTCGCTCGTCCTGGCGATTCCCTGCGCCTACGCGATCGCGCGCATGGGCGAGCGGTACCGCGCGCTCGTGGCGGGCGCGATCATGCTCCCGTTCTGGACGAGCTTCGTCGTGCGCGTCTTCGCGTGGAAGACGATGCTCCACCCCGACGGGTGGCTCCAGGCGTGCTACCTCGTGTTCCTGCGCCTCCGCGAATGGCTGTTCGACTGGCTGCCCTCGTTCGCCCAGACCGCCCTCGTCTCGCTGGGGCTCGCGACGAAAGGGCCCGTCGACCCGGCGATGTCGACGATCCTCGACTCGGAGACGGCCGTCATCCTCGTCTCCGTCTACTCCTTCCTGCCGTTCGCCATCATGCCGATCTACTCGGCGGCCGAGAAGTTCGACTTCTCGCTCCTGGAGGCGGCGCGCGACCTCGGGGCGCGGAACTTCTACGCCTTCCGCAAGATCTTCATCCCCGGCGTCTGGCAGGGCGTCGTCTCGGCGTTCCTCATGGTCTTCATCCCCTCGATCGGCTCCTACGTGATTCCGCAGATGCTCGGCGGCACGGACTGCGTCCTCATCGGCAACAAGATCTTCATGCGCGCGATCCAGAACAGGAACATCCCGCACGCCAGCGCCCTCGCCACGCTGATGGCCGTCTCCGTCCTCATTCCGCTGGGGCTCGCCATCTGGTGGAAGAAGCGGCAGGAGGCGCGCGGCAAGAAGCGGCTCGAAGAGCAGACGGCGCGGCTTATCGTGACGGGCCGGGGGAGGGCGGAATGAAGCGCTCGATGCTCTCCGTCGCCGTCCTCGGCTTCGTCCTCGCGTTCCTCTACGTCCCGATCGCGCTCGTCGTCGTCTACGGCTTCGTGCCGAACGGCGTCGCGATGAGCTTCTTCGACGCGCAGGGCTCGTTCATCGGCTTCTCGACCAAGTGGTACGCGCAGATCTTCGAGGGCCGCTACGCCGTGCGCCCCCTGCTCGCGAGCTTCTGGCTCTCGCTCGTCATCGCGGGGCTCTCGACGCTCATCTCGTGCGTCCTGGGGACGACGGCCGCCCTCGCGCTCCACCGCTGGAAGGACCGCCTCCAGACGCTCCACCACGCGCTCGTCTACACGCCGCTGATCATGCCCGACATCCTCATCGGCATTTCGCTGTTGATGCTGTTCGTGGCGACGCAGGTTTCCTGCGGCTTCTGGACGATTCTCGTTGCGCACGTGACCTTCTGCGTCTCCTACGTCGTCATGACGGTTTTGGCGCGGCTCCAGGACTTCGACGACCGGCTCGTGGAGGCGGCGTTCGACCTGGGCGCGGGCCCGTGGACGACGTTCTTCAAGGTCGAGCTGCCGCTTCTCCTCCCCGGCATCGTGGCGGGGGGGCTTCTCGCCTTCACGCTCTCGATCGACGACGTCGTCATCACCTCGTTCGTCAACGGCGCGGGGACGAACACCTTCCCGACCTACGTCTCGTCCATGACGAAGCACTCGAAGAACCTGCCGGCCGTCTTCGCGCTCTCGACGCTCATGCTCGTCTTCACGTGCGTCCTCGTCGGCATCTCGAAGTTCCTGACGCGAGGCCGCCCCATGCCCGTGCCCCGCAAGAAGCAGGCCTCATGAGGCGCGGCGGGCTCTTGCGGTCGATCTTCACCGTCGGGGGGCTCACGATGGTCTCCCGCGTCCTGGGGCTTCTCCGCGAGACGCTCCAGAGCCGCCTGATCGGCGCGGGGGTCGAGCAGTCGGCCTTCACGCTCGCCTTCGCCATCCCGAACATGGCGCGGAAGCTCTTCGGCGAAGGCGCCCTGACGGCCGCCTTCATCCCGATCTTCAGGTCGACGCTCGAAGAGGAGGGGCGCGAGAAGGCCGCGCGTCTCGCGCACGCCGTCATGACGACGGTGCTCCTCCTGCTCCTCTCGGTCGTCCTCGTCGCCCTGACCTTCCTCGGCGGGACGCTGGCGTTCGTCTCGGGGCTTTCGCCTCGCGCGCGCCTCACGCTGTCGCTCGTCGCGATCCTCGCCCCCTACATGCTCGCCATCTGCGGCGCGGCGTTCGGCATGGGCGTCCTGAACGCCCTCGGCAAGTTCAAGGCCTCCAGCTTCATGCCGACGCTCCTCAACCTGGTCTGGATCTCGACGCTCCTCCTCCTCGCCGGCTTTCCGTCGCTTGCCGTCGCCGTGCGCATCCGCCTCGTGGCGGGCGCCATCCTGCTGGGGGGCTTCGCCCAGATGGCGTTCATGTTCGCGGCGATGGCCCGCGCCGGCTTCGCGCCGCGATTCTCGTTCGCGTCGTGGCGAAGCGACCGCGTGCGGCTCGTGTGGCGCAACCTCGGCGTCGCCGCCCTCGGCGCGGGCGCGATCCAGGTCAACTACATGCTCGACCAGGTTCTCGGACAGATGGCCTCGCCGTGGGCGGCGGGCGTCATCGGCTACGCGGAGCGGCTCATGGATCTCCCCCTGGGCGTCGTCGGCGTCGCGTTCGGGACGGTTCTCCTGCCGACGTTTTCCGCCTTCTTCGCGAAGGAGGACGTCGCCGGCGCGGAACGCGCCCTCGCGACGTCGCTCCGCCAGATGACCGTCGTCATGCTGCCCGCCTCCGTGGGACTGTGCCTCCTCGCCTCCGAGGTGACGTCCGTCATCTACGAGGGCGGCCGCTTCGACGCGCTGGCGACCTTGCGCGTCTCGCGCGCCCTCCGCGTCTACGCGCTCTCGCTCGTGTTCTTCGGCGTCCAGAAGTCGCTCATCCCGTGGTTTCAGGCGCAGAAGGACTTGAAGACGCCCCTCCGCGTCTCGGTCGTCTCCGTCGTCGTCAACGCCGTCCTCAACGTCGTCGCCGTCGTCGCGCTCCCCGTCGAGGGACGGCACGTCGGCTTGGCGGTCTCGACGCTTCTCTGCGCCGTCCTCGGGTGCGTCCTTCTCGTCCGCGCGATGGGAGAGGCGCGGTCGGCTTTGCGTCTTTTCCGCGACGGGGCGTTTCTCGCGCTCTCCTTAAGCGCGACGCTCGTGATGGCGCTCGCCGTCCTCCTCGTCCGTGCGTGGAGCGGATCTCTGCCCCTGATCCTCTCGCTCGCCGCCTCCATCCTCGCGGGCGCGCTCGCGTATGGGCTTTGCATCCTCCCGTTTCGCCGGCGTACTTTTGGTTGAAGTTGAAGAGTGGAAAAGTGGAAAGGTTGGGGGGAAGGTTTTAGGTGATAGGTTTTAGCTGAAGAGGTTTTAGGTTTCAGGTTTTAGGTTTTAGCCACGAATCTTCACGAATCGG
>CAVGMG010000049.1:0-9764 GCA_963630185.1 Alistipes onderdonkii
GCGTCCCCGCGATGATGCGCATGAGCGTCGTCTTGCCGAGGCCGTTGTAGCCGATGAGGGCGACCTTGTCGCCGCGCGTGATCTGGAAGGAGAGGTCGCGGAAGACGAACCGCCGCCTGTCGCCCAAGGCGGGGTCGTCGTAGGAGAAGCCGATCTTCTCGGCGCGGAACATCTCGACGCCGCTGTGCGGCGGCTCGGCGAGCCGCACGCGCCCCGCGTTCAGGGCGCGTTTCGGGAGGACGATGCGCTCTTCGTCGATCTTGTCGATGAGTTTCTGGCGGCTCTGCGCCTGCGCGGCCTTCGTCGCCTGCGCCCGAAAGCGGTCGACGAACCTCTGGAGCTGCTCGCGGTGGCGGTCCTGGTTCTCCTTCGCCGCCTTCAGGTGCTCGTAGCGCACCTCGCGCTCGTTCAGGTACCAGTCGAGGTTCCCCTCGTAGCGCGTCGCCGTGCCGGCGTCGACCTCGACGATGACGCTCGTCAGCGTCCGCAGGAGGTAGCGGTCGTGCGAGATGAGCATGAGCGTGCCGTCGTAGGCCTTGAGGAACTTCTGCAGCCACTCGACGGCCGGCAGGTCGAGGTAGTTGGACGGCTCGTCGAGCAGGAGGAGGTCAGGCCGCGACGAGAGGACGCGCGAGAGCTCCGCGCGCATCCGCCAGCCCCCCGAGAACGAGAGGAAGGGCTTCTCGAACGCATCCGTCGAAAACCCGAGGCCGCCCAGCGCGATCTTGACGCGCGTCTCCATGTCGTAGCCGCCGAGACGCTCGAACCTCTCCTGCAGCTCGCCGTAGCGGCTCATCTTCTTCGGGTCGGAGAGGTCGTGCGCGAGCTCGGCCATCTCGCGCTCGATCTCGTCAAGCCCCGCGATGCCGCGCAGGGCGTAGTGGAGAAGCGTCTCGTCTGGCGTCTCGGGCTGGGGGTTCTGCCGCGTGAAGCCGATGCGGGGATTCCCCTCGACGATGCATTCGCCCGAATCGGTCGACTTCTCGCCGAGGAGGATCTTGAAGAGCGTGGACTTCCCCGACCCGTTCGGGCCGACGACGCCCACGCGGTCGCCCTTGTTGACGCGGAAGGTGACGTCCGAGAGGACGTCCTGGTGACCGTAGTGAACAGAAATCCCCCGGAAGTCAACCATGGCAGGGTCTCCGAAACGACGGCCGCCGGGGCGTCAGCTTCTCAGATACGCCGAGTAGGCGCGATAGGTCTGGTAGCAGTCTTCCTTCGAGACGATTTCCCACGGGGCGTGCATGTTCCACATGGGCGTGCCCATGTCGAGAACCTTCATGCCGAAGCGCGACATGAACTGCGAGATCGTGCCGCCGCCGCCCTTCTCCATCTTGCCGAGCTCGGCCATCTGCCAGCGGACGTCGCCCTTGTCCATGATGTCGCGGATGGTCGCGATGAACTCGGGCCCACAGTCGCTCGCCCCGCTCTTGGACGCGCCGCCCGTGTACTTCGAGGCCGCGACGCCCTTGTGGAGACGCGCCTCGTTGCCGGTCGAATCGACGTCGGGAAAGTGCGGGTCGGCGGCCGCCGTCACGTCGGCGGAGAGCATCGTCGACTTCTCCAGGGCGCGGCGCACGAGGATGTCGCGCGCGCTCTTCTCCTGGCGTTCGATCAGCTCGGCGACGGTGTTCTCGAAGAAGCTCGACTGCATGCCCGTCGAGCCCATCGAGCCGATCTCCTCCTTGTCGCACATGAGGATCGAGGCCGTCACGTCCGGGACGTCGTCCGAGGCGTCGATGAGCGCCTTGAGCCCCGCGAAGGAGCAGACGCGGTCGTCGTGGCCGTAGCCCGTGATGAGGGCGCGGTCGAAGCCGACTTCGCGCGGAAGCCCCGCCGGGACGATCTCCAGCTCGGCGGAGAGGAGATCCTCCTCGTCGATCTTGTAGGTCTTCTTCAGGAACGCGACAAGGCCCTTGCGGTCGTCCTTCGGCGCGTCGCCCTCGTCGTCCTTGCCCTTCTTCTCGGGCGTCGTCGACCAGGCGATCGGGTCAAGGTCTTCCGCGACGAAGAACTCGTCGCGCGTCCCCTTGGCCTGATCCTTGCCCAAATGCGGCAGGATGTCGGAGATCATGAAGACGGGGTCGCCGGGCGCGTCGCCGACGGCGACGTCGACCTTCGTGCCGTCCTTGCGGACGACCGTCCCGTAGAGGGCCAGCGGCAGCGTCAGCCACTGGTATTTCTTGATGCCGCCATACATGTGGCAGTCGAAGTAGACGACGCCGCCCTTGCCGTAGAGCGGCCGGGGCTTCAGGTCGAGGCGCGGCGCGTCCGTGTGGCCGCCGACGACCTTGAGACCCGCCTCGGAGATCTTCTTCCTGCCGATGACGGCCGCCATCACCGTGCGGCCTTCGTAGCCCCGGTAGACGCGGTCGCCCGCCTGAAGCACCTTGAAAGACTCAAGTGCGCGAAAGCCCTTCTTCTCCAGCAGCCGGACGCTTTCGGCGTAGCTGCGGCGCTCCGTCTTGGCGAAGCCCAGATACTTGACATACTCGGCGCAGTAGGCGTCTTTCGAGAGGTACTTCATGCTCGTCTTCATGTTAGGCCTCGGGCTTCGTCTTCTTGAGGCCCAGGCCGCGAGAGCCCTCTTTCCACTCTCCGCGCTTCTGGAGGAGGTTGACGCGCTCAAAGCGCTTGAGGACGTTGCGTTTCGAGGTGATCTTGCCAGACCCCTTGAGCGATGCGTGCTGACTCATGTTCTTCTGATCCTTTTCTTTACTTTTCGACAGGCGTTTCCGAAGGCGCGGCCTCTCCGTCCACGGGGGCGGTCGCGTCCTGCGGCTCGTAGATCTTGAAATCGTCGGCAAAGGCCTTGATCTCCGACTTTTCGAGCTCGCCCAAGATGAAATTACGCGCGAACGCCCGCTCCTCCTCCTTCGTCATGAAGGAGACGAGATCCTCCTCCTTCGGAAGCGGACGGACCGTCGGCGTCTTGACGAGGATGTGGCTGGCCTTGACCTTCTCGGGCTCGGCCGCCGCGCCGTCCTTCGCCTCCACGGCGGGGATCTTCTCCGTCACGAGGATCAGGTGGTAGCCGAACGGCGTCTTGACGGGGTCGGAGACCGTGTTCACGGGCAGCGAGAACGCGACCTCCTCGAACTCCTTGACCATCTGGCCCTTCGAGAACGCGCCCAGGTCGCCGCCGCGATCGGCGGACGGGCAGGAGGAGTTCTCCTTCGCCAGCTCCGCGAACTTCGCCGCCACCTTGTCGGCGGGAAGCGCGGCGAGCGTCGCCTTCAGGCCGGTCACCTTCTTGAGCGCCTCGGCCTCGGCGGCGGGCGCCTTGTCGTTCTCGGCCTTCTGCGCGGCGATGATCTCCTTCGCGCGGGCCGCGACGTCCACGGCGGGCGTGGCCTTCGCCTTGGCGTCGCGGATCATCTTGTCGATGAGGATGCCGTTCTCGAACTCGCGGCGCGCGCGCTCTTCGCCGAGGGGAAAGCCCTTGAAATAGTCCTCAAGCGACTTGGGGGCGTTCGGCATCTTGGCGACGGCCTGGACGAACTCCGCCTCGCGCGCCTTGCGGTCGGCCTCCGTGACGACGAAGCCCTCGTTCTTCGCCTTGCTGACGAGGACCGACTCCAGGACGAAGCTCTGGACGAGCTGGTTCTGGATGGCATGGCTCACCACCTCGATCTCGTTCGAGGGGATGTTCTTCTGCGCCCGGAGGATGGCCGCCACGTCGTTCTCGATCGCCGCGCGCGTCAGGGGAATGCCGTTGACGGAAAGGACGACCGTCGAGTCCGTCGAAACCGCCTCGTCCGCGTCCTTCTTGCAGCCCGCGACAAGGGCGCACGCCAGCGCCGCACACATCAAAGTCTTCGTCTTCATCTCTCTTCCCGTTTAAGTTTATGCCGAATCATGTTGAGAACGGTTCGCCGCACATCGGAGACACCGTCAACATGAAATGAATAGTATACACCAATCACCCGCGCCGCGTCAAGAGCCTCTGACGAAATCTTCGCGCTTGAAGAGGCGTCTCCGCCGTCGGAAAGGGCCTTGAGAAAGGCGAAGACCTCCGGCGAGACGGGGATCTTCCGCTCGCCCGAAAGAAAGAGAAGCCCCCCCTCCTCCTCGAACGAGAGGCGAAGCCCCATGAGGTCGAGCGCGTCGAGCTCCTTCTTGAGAAGCCACGGCAGGGAGAGACGTCCGCGCACGAGGTCGTCGAGAGAGCCGGCGAGCCACGCGAACCAGGCGCGGGACTCGTCGCCGGGCGGCGCGAAGCGGGAGGCGAGAACCCGCAGGTAGCCCGCGACGGCGAGACGCGCGTAGTCGCCGCGAAGGTCGTCGCGGGGCGCGAGAGGCGCACATTCGCGCAGCGCGTGGACGTCGCCCTTCGCCCGCGCGTAGTAGACGATCTCGCACGTGTAGTTGAGGTCGTATTGGCCGAGGAAGAAGCTCTTCGGGCGCGTCGCCCCGCGCACGACCGTCGTGACGCGCCCCGCCGGGGTCAGCCACGAGACGACGTGGCTCGTCTTCGACCACGGCGAGACCGCGAGGCAGAGCGCCTCGGACTTGAGCGTTTCGCCCGCCAACTTAGAGGAAGATCCCCTTCTCCTGGAGATCCTTCGCGTCGAGGGCGTAGGCCGGGTCGATCTCGATCTTCATCGACGGCGGGATCACGGCGCCGGCCACTGCGAAGAAGCCGCGCCACTTCGCCTGGAGATCCGCCTGGCACGTCGCGGGGGAGTCCGAGCCCTCGGCGTTCTTGACGGGCGAGAACTCGTCCTTCGTCTCGAAGGCGAGGAACGCCGCGCGACGCGCGTTCGGCAGGATGTCGAAGATGAACTTCTCGAACTTGTAGCCGTTGGGCGCCGTCGGCTTGACGACCGCGCCGTCGACGAACGTCGGGATCTTCTTGAACGCCAGGTGGATCGGCATGGGCTTGGCCGCCTCCCGCGCGAGGAACGCCCGGTCGAAGACGTGGATGGCGGGCGAGCCGTATTTGAAGTAGAGCTCGCCCGAGGCCGTCTTGCGCGTGCACTGCGCGTCCGTCATCTCCGAGTATTCCACCATGCGATACTGCGTCTTGCCCTGGACGGTGAACGCCATGGGCATGCCGACCTTCTCGTAGGGGTCGCTCTTCGCGCAGAGCTTCAGCGAATACTCCGACTTCTGCATGACGTGGAAGCCGACGAAGGCGGGGTCGGCGATCTCGACGAGCGGGTTGTCCACCTGGAAGAAGAAGACGGACGCGATGCCGCGCCGCGCCATGTCGTCGAGCGCCCCCGAGCGCTTGAGCGCGGCCAGAAGCCCGCCGTGGCCGTCGGGGCTCATGAAGATGTGCCCCTTGGCGTCGAGGATGATCTTGCCGTCCTTCGTCATCCCCGGCCACATGCCCTGCGTGAAGAAGAAGACGTCCTTCTTGTCGAGGCCGAAGTAGCGGTGCTGCTCGAAGCACGCCTTCGTCGCCGCGTCGTTCGCCTCGCTCGTCATGACGTAGAACGGGATCGCCGCGCCGTAGCGGCGCCCGCGCGCCAGGATCTTGCGGGCGTGGAAGTAGAAGAGCGGCGCGTTCGTCAAGGGCCCGATGGGGAAGCACCCCTTCGGCCCGTCGTAGCCGAGGCGCGAGCCCTGGCCGCCCGCCACGAGAAGCGCGGCGACGCGCCCGGCGCGAAGCTCCCGCTCGCCGCACGCGACGGCCTTCTTGAGGGCGGCGCCCTTGAGCGTCACGACCTTCGGGGCGCGTCCCTTCGAGGAGTCGAACGTCTCGCCGCCCGTCTGGAGGGCCTTCGCGCACTGCCCGAGGCTCTTCGGGTCCAGCGTCCCGATCTGCCCGAGAAGCGCGTCCTGCGCCTTCTTGGAGAGCGACGAAAAGCCGTCGAGGACATGCTCCTGACGGCAGAGGGCCATGGTCTTTCTTGCTGTGGTCACGTTCATTGTAGCCTCCTTAGCCTTTGACGGGTTCGAGTATCCAGCTCTTATTATACCAAAACCAGTCGTGCGGATGCGCCTGAATGTCCGCGTCGAGAAGGCGCATCGCCTCCCGCGTGAGGCGCACGGCCTCCTCGCGGGGATTCGCCGCGCCGGGGTCGGCGCGGAGCGTCGCCAGGTGGCGGAAGACGTGCCGCCCCTTCTCGCGCGACATGGCGGCGACGACGAGCGGCGCACGGCAGCGCACGGCGAACATCGCCCCCGAGTGGCTCACGTTCGCCGTGCCGTTGAGGAACGGGACCTGCACGTCCTTGTGGCGCACGCGGAGGTCGGGCAGAATGGCGAACGCGCGTCCCTCGCGGAGGAAGTCCTTGATCTTGACGAGCGTCTCGCGCGAGTCGCGGTAGAGGATGTCGATCGCCCCGTAGTGGCGGTGCATCCACGCATTGATCTTCGGGTTGCGCTGACGCGCCGCCAGGGCGAAGAGCCCCAGCCCGTATTGCGCCATCGACCAGGCGGCCATGTACCAGTTCCCCGTGTGCGGCACCATGATCACGACGCCGCGGCCTTCGTCCACGAGCGCCTGGAGCCTGTCCTTGTAGAGGCGGCCGTCCTTGACGTGGCGATCCATCCAGGCGCGGTCCAGCGACGGGGCCCGCATCATCTCGACGCCGTTCATCAGGATGTTCTGCAAGGAGCGGCACGCGATGCGGCGCACCTCGGAGGGCGTCTTCTTAGGGAAGACCGTGCGGATGCGCGCGCGGGTCCGCGCCTGCTTGAAGCCGAGGCACGTCGAAAGGACCCACCCGAGGGCGCGGGCGAGCGCCATCGCGAGCGCATACGGCAGCGCGTTCAGGAGCGCGCAGAAGACGCGCAACGCCCCGTATTCGAGATTGATGGCAAGGCGGCCTTTCATGGGGCCTTGCGCGTGCAGAGGGGAAGCATCTCGCGCGGCAGGAGGTCGGCCTTGTCGAGATCTTCCAGCGGACACCACGAGAACGTGATCCAGTCCTCCTGGCTCGTCGCGGGGAAGCCTTCGACCGTCGCCCGGTAGACGAGGTTGATCTCGGCGTGGCGCTTGCCGTCCTGCACGAACGAGTTCTCCACGACGCCGAGGAAGTCGCCCGCCTGCGCGTCCGCGCCGAGCTCCTCCTTGATCTCGCGCACGAGGGCGGCGCGGGCGGTCTCGCCGAACTCGATGTGCCCGCCGGGCAGATACGACGACGCGCCGCCCTTCGCGTGGCAGAGCAGGATCTTGCCGCCCTGGACGACGACGCCGCGCGCGACCGTCTCGACGACGCCGCGCGAGCCGGAGAAGATGCGCTCGTAGATGCCGTAGACCGTGTCGCGCTCGGCCTTCGGCGTCTTGGCGAGGACGCGCCTGAAGACGGCGTCCTCACGCGCCTTGTCGACGGCGGGGAGGCGTTGCGCCTCTTTAAGGGCGCGCATCCGGTCGGCGAGGGCGAAGCGGACGTTGAGCGCGGCGACGATCGCGTCGTCGGCCGCGTCGATCTCGCGGCGGAGGGCTTCCTGTTCGTCGTTCATGGCTACAGCATCCGGAGCTTGACGGGCGACACGCCCACGACGCCCGTCGCGACGATCTCGTCGAGGGCGCGTTCGAGGTTCTCCGTCTTCGCCTCGTGGAGAAGCGCGACGACGGGGACGAAGCCGTTCTCGCCCGACTCCTTCTGCATCGCGCCCGCGATGGAGACGCCGTGCGACCCGAGGATCGTCGCGATCGTCCCGAACGCGCCGGGCCTGTCGGCGACCATGAAGCGGACGTAGAACTTCGAGACGATCTCGCCCGGCGCCTTCAGGTGGACGCGCCCCTCGTTGTAGACGGGGACGCCGCGCGCGAAGCGGGGGGCGCCCTGCGCCAGGCTCTTCGCGAGCGAGACGACGTCGCCCACGACGGTCGCCGCCGTCGGCGCGCGCCCCGCCCCGCGCCCGTAGTAGAGCGTCTCGTCGGACATGTCGCCCTTGACCATCGCCGCGTTGAACGACCCGTTGACGGACGCGAGCATGTGCGCCTTGGGGATGAGCGTCGGATGGACGCCCACCTCCACCGCGTCGCCGTCCTTCGCGACGAGGGCGAGCAGCTTGATGGCGTAGCCGAGCTCGTCCGCGTAGCGCACGTCCACGCCGGAGAGGGAGCGGATGCCCTCGACCTGCACGTCGGGGAAGGACGGATGAAAGCCGTAGGCGAGCGCGGCCAGGATGCACGCCTTGTGCGCCGTGTCGAGACCGTCGATGTCGAGCGACGGGTCCGCCTCCGCGTAGCCGAGGCGCTGGGCGTCCTTGAGGACGTCGTCGAAGGACGCGCCCTCGCGCGCCATGCGCGTCAGGATGTAGTTGCACGTGCCGTTGAGGATGCCCTGGATGGACTCGATCTCGTTCGCGACGAGCCCCTCGCGCAGGACGCGGATGATGGGGATGCCGCCGCCGACGGACGCGCCGAAGTAGATCTCGACGCCCATCTCCTCGGCCGTGTCGAAGATCTCGCGCCCGTGCTCGGCGAGAAGCTTCTTGTTGGCCGTGACGACGCACTTCTTGTTGCGGAGCGCGGAGAGGACGAGCTTTCGGGCGATGCCCGTGCCGCCGATCGTCTCGACGACGATCTGGATGTCGGGGTCGGAAACGACCGACTCGGCGTCCGTCGTGAGAAGCCCCTCGGGCAGCGCGAAGCCGCGCGACGTCGTGACGTCCAGGTCGGCGATCCTCTTGACGACCAGATCGACGCCGGCGCGCGCGCGCATGACGTCGCGGTGGACGAGAATCCCCTCCACGACGCCGGCGCCCACCGTGCCGAACCCCAACACACCGACATGAACCTCTTTCATCATCGAGACTTTCTCCTTCTTTTTTAACAACCCCTGTTCGCGAGACGCATGAGCCCGAGGCGGATTCGCGCCTTGAGCGACAGGGCGCGGACGACGTCCGGGGCCTTCTCCTTCAGACGCGCCACGGCCTGGACGAGTTCGAGGCCGAGCGCAGAGTTCCGCGTCTTGAAGACCTTCGAGACCGTCGAGCCAAGCCCGTCCGCCGCCTGCCGGACGGCGAACCGAAAGGCGTCCGTCCCCTGCGCATGGCGGACGATGGCGCGGACGTTCGCAAGAGAGTCGCGGAGCTTCCGCTCGCCGAACGGCGAGTGGACGAGCGTGGACGCGCCGGGGTTCACGCAGTAGACGTAAAGCGGCTCGCGGACGACGGCGAACGACTCCAAGTCGCAGAAGACGCCCGTCGTCGTGGGGAAGTCCTCGAAGATCGTCGCGGGGTATCGGCGGGAGGCCCAGACGTCGCGGCGGTAGAACTTGTTCCACGCCGAATACTGGACTTTCTTGCCCGCGATCCACGCGCGGGGGCGCATCGCGTAGCGGAAAGCGCCCGACGGCGCGGCGGCCGGCACGCGGAGACTGCCCCTGTCCTTCAGGAACGACGACGAGACGACGAGAGAGGCGCCCGAGGCCTCCGCGACGGAGGCGAACGCGGCGAGCGTCCACGGCAGGATGTAGTCGTCGGAGTCGACGAACGTCACGAAGTCGCCCGACATCCTGTCGAGGCCCGCGTTCCGCGCCGAGCCGAGGCCGCCGTTCTCCTTGGTGACGACGAGGAACGAGGGGGCGTCGGGCGGGAGGCGGGCGCGGTAGTCCGCCAGGATCGCGGGGCTTTCGTCGGTCGAGCCGTCGTCCACGCAGATGACTTCGACCTCATGCCCCTTCCCGTGCGCCGCGCGCGCCGACGCGACGACGGAGTCAAGGCATCGCGTCAGATAGCGCGCGACGTTGTAGACGGGGATGACGACGGAGATCTTCATGGAGATATTATACCACAAAAGCCCAATGTCGCGGTCGCTTCTGAGCCCTTCTCGCTTTATCCACGAATCTTCACGAATC
>CAVGMG010000050.1:0-9654 GCA_963630185.1 Alistipes onderdonkii
AGAGCAATTCTGTCAATCCTGTTAATCCTGTCTAAAAACTTTGCGACCTTTGCGTTCTTTGCGGCTTTGAGCCGACAGGCAGACGGCGAATGTCAGTCGATGATGACGAAGGCGGGGAGGCCTTGGACGGTCTCGAAGCCCTTGAGGCGCTTCAGCTCGCGGATGTCCTCGGCCTGAAGGCGGACGACGGAGAACCGCTCCAGCGCCTTCCGGACGCTCTCGCGCGCAAGCACGCGATCCATCGCCGCGCAGTTCTTGCACCAGGACGCCCAGCAGTCCACGAAGACGGGGCGCGGCAGCGTGGCGACAAGGTCTTCGAAGGTCGCCGGCGTGGCGGCAAGGGAAGAACCGTGGCCGCCGTCGGCCGCCGGCTCGCCGCGCCACGCGCGAACGGCCAGATGCGCATACCAGAGCGCGAGCAGGAAGACGAAGAGCGCCGCGACGCGGTTGACCCAGACCATCCACGCGCCCGGCTTGGGCAGGACGTGGAGGCCGAGGCCGAGGAAAGGCCACGGGAGCGCCATGCCGAGACCGAAGACGAACGGCAGAAGGAGCGCGAGAACATGCCCCTGCGCATACCAGGCGCTCGTCAGAAGGAGGACGGAGATCAAAACGGGCGCCACGCACGCGCCCGCCAGAACGGCGCTCGTCGCCCCCATGAAGAACGCGAAGAGATGCGGCAGCGAGGACGTGCGAAGACGCGCAAACCGCGTCCGGTATTTCGAGAAGTCGATGAAGAAAAGCCCCGAGAGGGCCGCCGCCAGAAGGAGGAAGAGAACAGCGACCGCGAGGTTGAACCACGGATTCGACTGGATCGCCCCGAAGGCGAGCCCGCCCAGAGCCGCCGCGAGACCCAGGCTGCCGTAGGCGACGACGAGCCCCGCCGCATAGGAAAGCCCGCGCGAGAAGGACGCGCCGACGATCATCAGGTTGACGGGGATCATGGGCAGGACGCACGGCGTGAGGTTCATCGCAAGGCCGCCCAGGAGAATCGCGAAGACCCCTGCGAAAAGCGTCCACGAAAGAGGCAAGAGGTCTTCGCCCGCCAGGAAACGCAGGAGCTCCCCTTCCGAGAGATAGCCTTGCGCGAGACGGACGGACGAGCCATCCGCTGAGGCTTCAGTTGCCGCCGTGGGTGCGTCCTCGCCGTCCACGATGCGGCAGATTCCGTCGTCGCCGCATTCGTAGGTGACGCCGTTGATGACCTGGACGTCGCCGTGCGCCGTCAGGAAGAGGGCAACAGAAAACAGAAAAAGTCCAACGCGCTTCAGCATGTCGAGACCTCGATTCGCCGGGACTCCTCCCCCGTTCGCGCGAACGAGACGCGATACGCGCCCGGAGGAATCAAGCTCTTGGCGCACGACGGCCACTCCACGACGAAGAGGGCCTCCTCCGCGACGTAGTCGTCCCATCCGAGGGAGAGGACGTCCTCTTCCGAGTTCAGCCGGTAGAGGTCGAAGTGGACGAGAAGACGGGGGCTTTCGTCGCGCAGCGGAAAGCCCGCCCGGACAACGCGATGCTCCTGGACGAGGCAGAACGTCGGCGACGTGACGCGCCCCTCGAACCCGAGCGCCGCGACGAGCGCCTGCGTAAAAGTCGTCTTCCCCGCGCCCAAATCGCCTTCGAGGCAGACGACGTCGCCCTTCTTGAGTTCAGGCGCGAGCCTTCGGGCGAGCGCCCACGTCTCCTCGACGGAGGAGGCCTCAAAGACACCCGTCATCCTTCAGCTCCTGAAAGCAGCGGCGCAGATAGTCGTGCGCGAACGCCGAGGCGTGCGGCATGCAGACGAGATTCCAGGGCTTCGACGCGAGAGGCTGCTCCAGGATGCGGAACGCCCCCGAAGTCTCGCTTTTCCTGAACGGCGTCGGCTCGTCCTGGAAGACGTCCAGGTAGGCGGCGGCGATCCGCTTCGCCTCAAGGGCCTTGACAAGCGCCTCTTCGTCGACGGCCGTTCCGCGCCCGATGTTCACGACGACGGCGCGGCGCGGCAGCTTCTTGAGCCGGGCGGCGGAAAGGAAGCCCGCCGTCCCCGTGTCGCCCGGAAGCGCAAGCACGAGCCAGTCGAGATTCTCAAGGTCGCCGTCGAGATCCTGGGCGTTCGCCCGGCGGTAGCCCGTCACGCGGACGCCAAGGCTTTCGAGCTTGCGCCCGATGACGGACCCGATGTGCCCGTAGCCCACGACCGCCGCGCGCGTGCCGGAAAGCTGGTAGCAGACGCGGCTCACCTCCACGCGCGGCCACGCGACGGACTTGAGGGCCTCCCGCGCGAAGAAGCCGTGCGCCCACGCGAGCATGAACCCCAGGACGGCCTCCGAGATGATCTCGCCGTGGAAATGGCCGAAGTGGAGGCGCACGCCCTCGGGTGCGTCCTGCGCGACGAGCTCTCGCCCCGCGCTCGGCGTCGCCAGGACGCGCAGGGACGGGGCTTTGGCATACCACTCCTTCCTGAACGACCACGCGACGACGTGCGTCGCCGACGGAAGCTCCCGAAGGAAGGCGCGGTCGCTTCGCACGGCGACGACCTCGGCCTTTTTCGGCACAAGCGTCTTCAGGAAGGCGAGGTCGCCCTTCTGGAGCGAGAAGCACGCCTCGGGCCAGTTCAGGTAGACGAGAAGCTTCATCTCTCGTTCAGCGCGCCCTTGTAGGCGACGCGGCGGACCTTGCCGATCGACGTGCGCTCAAGCGGCTCGCGCGAGACGACCCACTTGCGCACGCGCTTGTAGTCCGCCAGCTCCGCGCACCGCTCCTGCGCCTGCTTGAGGGCGGTCTTCTCCATCTCCTCCCACGGCGGGAGGACGCCGCCGTTGCGATCCTTGAACCACTCCTCGTCGGGATGGATGATGGCCCCCACCTTCTCGCCCGGGTCGTCGCCCTGCGTGAAGCCGATGACGACGACGTCGGCGACGGACGGCTCCTTGGCGATCGTGTTCTCGACCTCCTCCGGGTAGATGTTCTTGCCCTCGCGGTTGACGATGAGCGCCTTCTTGCGTCCGCGGATCGTGATGAAGCCGTCCTCGTCCATGGACGCCAAATCGCCCGTGCGGAACCAGAGGCCGCCCTGCCCGTCGTCCTCGAACGCCTCGGCCGTCGCGTCGGGGTTGTGGAAATACCCCTGCATGACGATGGGCCCCTTGACCTGGATCTCGCCCACGCCATGCTCGTTCTTGTCCGCGAGGCGCACCTCGATGCCGCCGATGGCGGGCCCGATCGTGCCGAACTTGATGACCTCGGGCGGGCAGACGGAGACGATGGGCGAGCATTCGGTGAGGCCGTAGCCCTCCAGGAAGCGGACGTGGATGCGCTTGAAGCACTCCATGACGGGGCGCGGGCACGGGGCGCCGCCCGTGATGAAGAAGCGGAGCTTCCCGCCCAGGCGGAGCTTGACCATGTGCATGACGGGCCCGCGCAGGCCGATCTTCATCAGGAACCTGGCGACGGCCGACTTTTCGAGGCCCGACTCGATCTTGGCGTGGAGCTTCTCCGCGAGGAGCGGCACCGCGCAGATGACGGTCGGCTTCAGGTCGTGGATGTCCTGCCCGACGGTGCGCAGGGACTGGCAGAAGCTCATGGACGCGCCCTTCATCATCGAGGCGATGAAGTTCGCCGAGAACGAGAAGGCGTGGAAGAGCGGCAGGACGACGAAGAAGGAGTCGCGCTCCGTGACCGTCCCGAAGAGCTTGAACGAGCCCTCCAGGTCGGCGACGAAGTTGCCGTGCGTGAGCATCGCGCCCTTCGGCTTGCCGGTCGTGCCGGACGTGTAGATGATGGACGCGATGTCCGACGCCAGGGCGACGTGCGCGTCGTACCAGGCGCCGCCGCCCGCCACGCGCAGGCTCTCGTAGGAGACGACGGCGATGCGGTTCTCGATCGTCTGCCCCGCGTTGACGGGCCCGTCCACGACGACGATGCCGCGCAGGCACGGCAGGTTCTTCGCGATGGTGAGCATCATGCGCAGATGGGCCCTGTCGGTCGTGACGACGCGCACCTCGCCGTCCTTGAGGATGTAGGAGACCTCGTCGTTGTGGAGCTTCGGGTCGATCGGGACGACGGCGACGCCCGTTCCCGACTGCGCCAGGTAGGCGTCCAGCCAGATCGGCGAGTTGTTGAGGATGATGGCGACGTTCTCCTCGTGCGGCACGAGCGAGAACGTGCGCCCGTAGCCCTCGGCCACCTCGCGCACCGCCTGCAGCGTCTCGCGCCACGTCCGCCGCCGCCACGCGCCGCCCTCGAACCAGCGGCACGCGACCCTGTCGGGAAACCTCTCCGCATCGCGCTCCAGAAGACCTCGTATCGTCATAATCCCTCCTTTTTCCCTAGAGAACGGACCCCTCGAACTCGCGGATGACGTCGAGAAGCTGCTCGGCGAGATCGGGATCCTCTTCAAAGATGTTCACGTTGTCAGAATACGTCACGTTGCACAGGTTGGCCTTGACCGCGATGAAGCGGCTGACCTTGCCGCCCTTGGCCTTCTTCCCCGTCTTCTCGCGGTCGAGGACGCCGTAGTTGACGAGGTTCTGGAAGATGTTCTGGGCGTCCTTCGGGTCGATCTGGAGACGCGCCGAGCGGATGTTCCCCCACGACGGCTCCGTGTAGCGCTTCGCGAAGTCGTTCGAGACGAGCTCGCTCGTCCCGCGCTTCACGAGGACGAGGCCGTTGCCGTAGATCTCGACGCCCGTGCGGCGGATCGGGTCGCGGTTCATGTCGTAATACTGGATGGCCACCCAGTTGAGCGACGACTCCTTGACGGTGATGTAGGGGTCGACCCAGAAGGGCCCGCACCCCGACAGACCGAAAGCGGCCAACAATGAAACGAAAAGTCTCTTCATAGCCTCTCGGATGCCACAAGCCCCACGCCGTAGAGCGTCAGCGTGGGATCGATGACGAAAGGAAGGGAGCTGTCCTTCAGCGCCCAGCGGGCGAAGCCGCCCGTCGCCACGAGCGTGAACGTCGTCTTGAAGTTCGCCTGCAGCTGCGCGACGATCTCGCGCACCATGCCGCGATAGCCCACGAGCGCGCCGAAGCGCATCGCCTCCTCCGTCGAGCGGCCGATTTTCGGCGCGCGCCCGCGCCCCAGCTCCATGCGCGGCAGCTGCGCCGTCCGCTCGAAGAGGTAGTCGCGCATCAGGGGGAAGCCTGGCGCGATGACGCCGCCGCGCCACACGCCGTCCTCCGTGACGACGGCCGCCGTCAGCGCCGTGCCGAAGTCCATGACGAGGACGGGCGCGCCGTAGCGGGCGACGGCGCCCGCCGCGTCGGCCAGTCGGTCGGCTCCGATCGTCTCCGGCTTCGGATAGTCGATCGAGAGCAGCGGCGACGAGGCGAAGTCCTTGAAGGAGACCTGGTGGAACCTGAACCCGAGGGCGTGCGCCGACTTCTTCCACTTCGCGTCGCGCGACGGCACGACGGACGCATACGCGACGGCGTCGAACGGCTCGACGTCGCCGAGCGCCTTCAGCCCGCAGACTTCCTCGTCGATGTGGCGCAC
The DNA here is from genome assembly GCA_963630185.1 of Alistipes onderdonkii. Lineage (GTDB taxonomy): Bacteria > Verrucomicrobiota > Kiritimatiellia > RFP12 > UBA1067 > UBA1067. The sequence continues at coordinate 5,486 of CAVGMG010000050.1, forward strand.
ATGGCTCACACGGCCGCGAGACCAGATCCCGACGGCCGTGGAGGTGTTGCCGACGTCGATGACGAGAAGCCTCACGACTTACCGGGCGCTGTCGCAGAGACGCAGCTGCTGGTCGCAGAAGGTGCGAACGTAGCCGTCGTCCGTCGCGGCGCGCGCGCGCTTGAGGGCGGCTGTCCAGACGAGGCGGCCTTGCGCCGCCTTCGGGCACGTCGGGCACATGACGAGCTGCGTGACGGCGGCGATCTGCGTCAGGGCGACGGGGTCGCCGTCGTAGGACGTGCCGATCTTCTTGAGGAGCGCGTCGGCCGCCGCGTCCGACGCGACGAACGCGGCGAGGACTTGGGGCTCGGTCGCCTTCTCGACGAGTTCGGGCTTCTGGCGCTGCCACTCGTAGGCCATCTCGTAGCCGTCGACGTGGGCCATGCCCTTGCCGTAGTCGTCGTAGGCGTTGGCGTCGGGCTTGCCGAGCTCGCCCTTGGGCGTGAACGCGCCGTATTTTTCCTGCGTCGCGCAGCAGTTCTTCTGCGTCGCGCAGCCGGCGAAAAGGGCCGCGCAGAGGCCCGCCGCATAGAGGGAGATCTTCATGTTCAAAAGTCCTTTCATCCTTAGCCAAACATCTCGCGACGCCAGGGTTCGCGCATCATGTCGTCCTGGTAGAGGAGCCGCTCGGCCGCCTCGTCGTTCTTCGCGTGGAGCGTGACGGGGTCGAACTCGAAGCCGCGCCCGAGGCGCCACGCCACGATGGCCAGGTTGAACATGGAGGACGAGCGGAAGCTCGTCGCCTCGTTCAGGGCGAAGGGCGTGCGCGTGCGGCACGACTCGATGAAGTCCGTCTGCTGCGGCTTCGGCTTCGGAAGCTCGGCGAGCGTCGCGAGCACCTTCTCCTCAGGCCACCAGCCGTTCGCGTCCTTGATGCGGAGCGTCTTGCCGTCCTTCGCCTTCTTGTAGACGCAAAGGCCGTTCGACCCGCGCAGAAGCGGCTCGTCGCGGAGCGAGACGTCGCCGTCGAGGATGACCTCCGTGCCGTCCGCGTAGGTGAGCGTGAAGCGGTCGAAGCTGCCCACCGCCTCCGGGTGCTGCTTCAGCCCCGTGTAGTCGATCTTCACGGGCGAGGTGTCGTCCTTGCAGAGGAGATACTGCAGCGGGTCGAGGTAGTGCTGCGCCATGTCGCCGAGCCCGCCCGAGTCGTAGTCCCAGTAGCCGCGGAAGGACGTGCCGAAGCGGTGGTCGGTGTAGGGCTTCCACGGCGCCGGGCCGAGCCACATGTCCCAGTCGAGGCCGGCGGGAATCTCCTGCGCCTTGTCCTGGACGCGCCCCGACCAGCCGAACTTCCACGTGAAGCCCTGCCCTTCGCCGAAGACGCAGCGGATCGGGCCGTTGCCGAGCAGGCCGTTCTCCACGATCTGGCGGATCGGCTCGACGGGCGTGCCGAAGCCGTAGAACGTGCCCTGGTAGCGGAACCACGTGTTGATGCGGTACATGCGCTTCTTCGCGGCGATGACGTCGCGGACGCGACGGCCCTCGCCCACGGTGCGCGTCATCGGCTTCTCGCACCAGACGTCCTTGCCGGCCTTCGCCGCCATGACGCTCTGGACGCCGTGCCAGTGCGGCGGCGTGCAGATGTGGACGATGTCGACGCCGGGGTCGTTGATGAGCTCGATGAAGTTCTTGTAGCCCTTGACCTTGCCCCAGCCCGCTTCGGCGGCGGCCGCGACGCCCGCCTCGATGCGCGGCTTGTAGCAGTCCGTCAGGCCGACGAGGCGCGAGCCCTGGAAAGGAAGGTGGTTCTCGCTGTGCGCGATGACGCCGAAGCCGATGAGCGCGCGCGTGAGCTGGTTCGAAGGCGCCGTGGCGCCCCAGAGGACACGCGCCGGCAGCAGGTTGAACGCGCCGAACGCCGCCGACGCCTTCAGGAAGTTTCGTCTTGATGTTTTCATTTTTCGGTGATTTCCTTGATGAAAATGTTCCGCCACTCGATGGGGTCGCCGTGGCACTGGAGCTCGATCTGCTCCACGGGGAAGATGTCGCGGCGGCGGTCCCAGTAGTTCTCCAGCGTGACGTCGTCCACGACGAGGACGCCGTTGAGCCACACGGACACCTTCTGCCCCTTCATGACGACGTGGAAGCGGTTCCAGTCGCCGACGGGCCTGTCGGCGACGGCGGTCGCCGACGAGGGGTTCTTCTGGTTGTTGTAGAGTCCGCCCGACCCGATGCCCCACTCGTTGTGGGCGTCCCAGATCTGGACTTGCGGCGAGCCGCGAAGGTAGAGGCCCGAGTCGCCCGTGACCGAGAGAAGCCGCCAGTCGGCCCAGAGCTCGAAGTCGCCGAAGTCGCGCGCCGTCGCGAGCGAATAGCCGCCGCGGAAGCCGTCGAAGAAGAGAGCCCCCTCACGCACGTGCCAGTGCTCGTCGCGCAGGGCGTCGGCCTTCTTCTGCATCTCCGCGCGCTTCTCGGGCGTGGCCTTCTGGCGGACGACGGGGTTGTCGAAGCCCGACTCGGTCGTCACGCCCTTCCAGAGCGTGCGGAGCTGCTCGCCGCAGCCCGTGAAGTAGGGCGTAAAGCCGCACGGCGTCTTCGCGACGGCCTTGGGGCAGACGCCGCCCAGCCGCGCGTCCTCCGGGAGGCGCAGGACGCGGACGTTCTTGAACTGGACGCCTGCGCTCGCCCCCAGAAGGCCGATGCGCCCCTCCGTCCGGTGAAGGCCGGGATGGGGCTTGCCGTCCAGCGTGTCCGTCAGGCGGCTTGCGTCGAGGCTCGTCACGCGCGTGCCGTTGAGCGTCACGTCAAGGGAGGCGCCCGCCACGCGGATCTCGACGAAGTTCCAGAAGCCGGGCCGGCGCATGTAGATGCCGCCGCCCGTGAAGTTCTTGTCCTTCCCCCAGATCTGCCGGTTCACGTTGTCGCGCCGGGCGGCCGCAAGCCCGAAGGCCGAGCCCGAATAGCGGTCGGCGCGGTCGAGCCTGTCCGCCCCCTTCTCGCGGTCGTAGAACTGGCTTCCGCCGTCGTCCAGAAGCTGGATTTCGCACATCCCCTCGTACGCGGCGTCGACGGCGCCGTCCGGCATCCGGATGCCGATGCCGCTGTCGCCGTTCTCGGGGAGGCGCACCTCGAAGCGCAGGACGAAGTTCCCGAACGACTCGCGCGTCACGAGGTTCTCGCCAGGGCGGGCAACGTCCTTCGTGAAGGCGATGACGTTCTCCTTCTTGACCTGGCCGTTCGCGAGGCGCGTCTCGATCGCCTCGACCTTGAAGAGGGCCGAGCCCTCCCACGCGGCGAGATCCGTGCCGTCGAAGAGGCTCACGAACCCCTCGTCGATTGTTTCGGGATAGGGCGTCTCAAAGAAGCAGGACGAGCATCCTGCGGCGACGAGAGAGGCCAGGGCGAGAAGCGTTTTCATCTGTCTTTTTCCTTCGTTCCTGTCAGTAGTCAGGTCAGCGACGCCGACCATTCGAGAGAGAGATCGACCGAGCCCGCCGAGTGGGTGAGGCAGCCGAGCGAGATCGCCGTCACGCCCGTCGCGGCCACTTCCTTCGCGCGTTCGAGCGTGATGCCGCCCGAAGCCTCGGTCTTCGAGATTCCCCGGCACATCTTGACGCACTTTTTCATGTCCGCGCACGACATGTTGTCGAGCATGATCCACTCGGGCTTCGCCTTGAGCGCGCTCGCGCACTCGCGGAGGCTCTCGACCTCGACTTCGACGGCGAGCTTGCGGAACGCCTTCCGCGACGCCGCGACGGCCTGGTCGAGCGCGTCGGGGTCGCCCCCGCGCCAGAGACGGCGGTGGTTGTCCTTCATGAGGACGCGGTCGTAGAGGCCCATGCGGTGGTTCGTGCCGCCGCCGCAGAGGACGGCGTATTTCTCGAAGACGCGAAGGCCCGGCGTCGTCTTGCGCGTGTCGAGGATGAGCGTCCCGTATCGCTTCGTCGCCTCGACGAACTTGCGCGTCAGCGTCGCCGTCGCGCACATCCGCTGCATGAAGTTGAGCGCCGTCCGCTCGGCGGCGAGGATGGCACGCGCCTTGCCGCGAAACGTCAGAATGGGGTCTTTCGGCGCGACGAGAGCGCCGTCCTTCTTCAGGATCTTCACGCGGACGGCGGGGTCGACCGCCTTGAGGACGGCCTTCGCGACCGTCGCGCCCGCGACGACGCAGCCCGCGCCCTTCGCGTAGA
>CAVGMG010000051.1:0-9517 GCA_963630185.1 Alistipes onderdonkii
TCCACTCTTCCACTTTTCCACTTTGTATGTTAGCCACGAATGAACACGAATCTCCACGATAAACATGTGCCGATTCGTGGCTAAAGAATATTTGGTATAATATATTCAATTTTTGTCAAAAGGGAGGGGTTGGGATGAGGAAAACCGCACTGTTCTTGAGTGTCTGCGTCTTGAACTTCGCTTCTTTCGGCGAGATGGTCGCGCCTAAAGTCTGCGAATCGGCGGCACTTTGGCTTGACGCCTCGCAGACGAACACGATGACGTTCTCCGGCCGCGAAATCGTCGAATGGCGGAGCATCCATTCGGGCCTCTCCGCCACGACATATTCTCTCACCGGCTCCAACCAGGCGGCGACCCCGAGCGGGCCCGTCCTGAAGGAGGACGACGTCTCCTCCCTCCCGGTCGTCTCCTTCGGCTCGACGCGCTCGAACCGCGACCTCGGATTCGACCGGCTGACGAACGTCAAGGCGGTCTTCATGGTCGCGAAAGTCGAGAAGAGCGCGCACGCCTTCCTCCTGGGCGACTCCGAGAAGTTCAACTTCCATCGCGGCAACGATGGCCAGTTCTGGCACACGAACCACGGCGCGGCGCAAAACGGCGTCACGCATCTCAACGGCGTCGTGGTCGCGAGCCCGACGGCGACGACGATGCCGGAGTCGTTCTCCCTTATCGACGTCCAGGCCTCGGGCGACAACGCCTGGGCCGCTTCGCAGCTTTGCTACGACCGCACGGGCAACGGCAACGACGACCCCCGGCGCGGCGGCAAGGACATTGCCGAAGTCCTCGTCTTCACGAACGCCCTTTCTTCCGCCGAGCAGCAGACCGTCCGCGACTACCTCATGGAAAAGTGGCGCCTCTTCGGCGCGGGCGAAGCGGCGGTCGTGCGGGCGCATCCCCGCCTGACGCTCGGCCTCGAACGGGAGTCCCTCATTGGCATCCGCCTCCTCGACGGCGCTTCGGGGGCGCTGACGAACCTCTCCGTGCGCTTCGACGTGACGAACGCCGTGGCGAGCCAGATCCGCGACGTGCGCGTGTGGCGGCAGAAATACGACGCCTCGGCGGAGATCCTGCCGTTCGCCTTCTTCGAGCGGGACGCCGTCGACCTGACGGCGAACGGCCTCGCGGCGACGCGCATCGAGGAGGGCGACGACGCGCTCGTCGTCAACTTCGCCGTCACGAACAGGGCCGACGCCCTGACCGTCTACCCCAAGACGGGGACGATGGCCGAAGGCGACTACCTCTGGATCACGGCGACGCTCGACAGGAACCTCGCGACGAACGCCGAGATCTGGTCGTCCATCCAGGGGGACAGGGTCGCGCTCGCGTCGGGCGACTTCCGCCTTGCGCGGCAGAAGGCGCGCGCGCCGCACAGGCCGTTCCCCCACAAGTTCCAGATCGGCGCGTTCGTCCGGCAGGACAGCCTCGTGGACAACGGCTCGCGGACGTCGGACATCTTCACGGGGAACGCGAAGGAGCGCTTCGAGAATTTGACGGACGTCCTCCCCATCTATTCGGCGATTGACGGCTATTCCAACGGCAAGTTCTACGTGTCGGGATGGGACTCCACCCACAACGACACGGCCTCGACGGCGCGTCTTCGCCGCCTGCGGGACGCCTACCACCCCGACTGCATGATCCGCCCATCGCTCACGCCCAAAAGCTGGGTGACCGCCAACGGCATCGGAAACTCCCTCGCCTTCGAGGTCGCGGGCGCGGCCGAGCCGTCGCGGAAGCAGTTCGCCGAGGCGATCGTCGCGTTCATTCAGGAGCAGCAGTGCGACGGCCTCGACATCGACTACGAGTGGGTGCGCGAGGGCACGAACCACCGCGAGTGGCAGAACATCGGCAAGATGCTGCGCGAGCTCTCCGAGCAGTTCTTCGACGAGGGCTACGTCCTCTCGTTCGCCGTCCGCAGCCATGACGAGGCGAAATCGGGCATGCCCTACAGCGCGTGCGACTACGGCGCGTTCCACGTCTGCGACTACATGATGGTGCAGTCGTATGGCGCCGGGTGGCTCAACTCCGCGCCGTCCGTCCACGAGAGGTCGCTCGGCGTCTGCACGAAGCGCCTCCTGCCGAAGCGGCGCGTCGTCATGGGGCAGGCCGCCTACGTCTCCGCCGACGGCCATCCCGGCTGGGACGGCGCCGCCTGGAAGATCGAGTCGGAGACGACCGATCCCCTCCGCCGCTTCGACATGGACATCTGGTGGAAATCGAAGTATTCGTCGTATTGGCCGTTCGAGGGCATGAGTTCCCTTCAGGGCCAGTGCCTCTGGGCGCGGCGCGAGGAGCTGGGCGGCGTCATGAGCTGGGGCTACTACACCGATCCGACGTGGGACGGCTGGTGCTCCTTCGCCCGCCACCAGTCCAAGGCCGTCTGGCCGATGCCGAACGCCTGGAAGACGCCCGAGACGGTCGAACGCGACGGCGAGACGTGGTACCAGATCAAGACGGAGGACGACTGGTTCTTCCTGGCGGAGAATCCCGCCGTCCACGCGGAGCTCGCCAACGACATCGTCTTCGAGCACGACCCCCTCGTCATCGACGAATGGACGGGCGTTCTCGACGGGCAGGGGCACACGCTCGTCTTCGACGACGACACGTGGATCGTCTCGGAAAAGGCGACGGGTCTCGTCCGCTCGCTGCGCGGCACGATCCGGAACCTCGCGGTGCAGATGAACGCCCGCGTCTTCACGCTCGCGGCGCGGTGGCACGACCAGCCTCGCGACCCCGCCGACGTGCGGCTCGTCAACACGATGACGGGCGAGAACCCCGTGGGCGTGGTGGCCGCCGAGGCGGGGGACGGCGCGGTTCTCGAAAACGTGTCCGTCGTCCTGGGACCCGGCAGCGAGGTGAAGGGCGTCCAGAGCGTGGGAGGCCTCGTGGGCAAGGCGAGCGGGTCGGCCGCGCTCCGCAACTGCTCCGTCGAGGTCGGCGGCAAGGTGCATCTGGAGGTTCGCAACATCTGGGACACGCTCTTCCAGCCGTCGTCGCCGGCCGTGGGCGCGCTCGTCGGCCTCGTGGAAGGGGACGGCGTCCAGCTTGAGAACAACGCCTCCTCCGTCGTCGAGGGCGGCAGCCTCCAGGATCTCGACGACATCCCCGCGCCCGCCTACGAGCTTGCCGGCGACTGGCGCGAGCCCACGGGCTTCGACATGGCCCTCCCGCGCGACGTCGACGTCCGCAGCGGCGACTGGGCGCTGGAGGTCGTCTTCTCGCTCCCGGCCTTCTCGACGTCCTTCTCGGGCTATCCGCAGCTCGTCTCGCTCGTCGGCGAGAGCTCGACGGTCTCCCTTTCCGTCAACGGCGAGGGCGCGGGCGAGCTCTTCCTCACGGGCAGCGGCACGGCGACCTACGCCTATCCGCTCTCGCGGGCGGTCGTGCGCGGAAACGGCGACGTGGGAAGCGGCGTCGCCCTCGCGCCCGGCGAGGACGCTCGCGTGACGATCCTCATCGAGAACAGGGGCGGGGAACTACGCCTCTCGCAGAACGGCGAGACCTTCCTCGTCACGGACAAGAACAACGGATCTTCCGGGTATCTCCGCAAGGCCCTTCTCGGGCGCGGCCTTTCCCAGCTCGGCGGCGGCGAGATCCTCTCCGTGCGTCTCAAGATCGACCGCGACGAGGCCGTCATCCACCCCGGCGGCTATGGGAAGCTCGTCTTCGACGACGAGTTCGACGGCGACGCGCTCGACGCGACGAAGTGGGAGAAAGTCCCCGTCATGACGAGCGGCGCCCCGAACTGGCGGCAATACACGTCCCACCGCGAAGACCTCGTGGCCGTCTCGAACGGCTGCCTCGTGCTGACGGGCGTCTTGAACGACTTCTCCGACGGCGACACGCGCAAGTTCCTCTGCGGGCAGATCCAGTCGAGCGGCAAGTTCAGCTTCAAATACGGCAAGGTCGAGATCCGCGCCAAGTTCGAGGACCAGAGCGGCGCGTGGCCGGCGATGTGGATGATGCCGCAGGACTCCGTCCACGGCGGCTGGCCGTATAGCGGCGAGATCGACATCACCGAGCGGCTCAACTCCGACGCCTTCGTCCACCAGACGGCGCACTTCGGCAAGAACGACCGCGACTCGACGAGCACGACGCAGGCCGCCATCGACACGGGCGCGTTCAACGTCTACGGCCTCGAATGGACCGAGGACAAGATCGTCTGGACGGTCAACGGCGCCGTGACCCATTCCTACGCGAACGACGGCGGCGGCTATATGACGTGGCCGTTCGACGCGGACTTCTACTTCATCCTCTCGCAGCAGCTGGAGGGCTCCTGGGTCGGGCAGGTCTCCGACACGTCCACGCTGCCCGTCAGGATGTTCGTCGACTACGTGCGCGTCTGGCAGCGCGACGAGGACGACCTGCGCGAGAACGCCTATCTCTGGCTCGACGCGAGCGACGACTCGACGGTCGTGACGAACGAGGCGGGCGACGTCGTCGCGTGGAAGAGCGCGAACCTCGCCGGCAAGAGCGCGAGCGCCTATTCGCTCGCCTCCGAGTCGCCGCAGGGCCCCGAGCGGATTGCCGACGACGACGGGCGGCCTCTCCTGTCGTTCGGCTCGACGTCGGCCAACCGCGACCTCGCCTTCGAGCGGACGACGGCGCTGCGGACGCTCTTCATGGTCGCCCGCCTGGAGGAAGGGCCCAATGCGTTCCTTCTCGGCGACTCGTCGTCGTATGACTTCCATCGCGGCGAGAGCGGCGAGCTCTTCAGCTCGGGGAATGCGTCGGCTTGCATTCGCGACGGCACGACGTATCTCGACGGCCTCCTGACGGACGACCCGACGGCCACGACCCCCTCCGACGCGCTCATGCTGTTCGAGGTCCACACGACGAACGGCGTGGCGGCATCGCAGCTCTGCTACGACCGCGCCGGGAACGGCAGCGTGCCGCGTCGCGGCGGCAAGGACATCGCGGAGCTCGTCCTCTTCGAGGAGGCGCTCGACGAGGCCGCGAGCGCGAAGATCCGGCGGACGCTCATCGAGAAGTGGCGCATCGGCGCGGCGGCCGTCTGGACGATGACGAACGAGGGCGTCGTCAAGGAGGGGGCCGCCGTCCCGACGCTCATCCACGTCCTGAACGACGAGGTCGACGAGGGCGCGGAGATCGGCGACGGCGAGGAGCTCGCGGCCCTTTCCGCCGTGAACCTGATCGAGGCCAAAAAGCCGGTCACGCTTTCCTTCTCCAACGACGTCGCCCGGATCGTCGCGGGCGCCGACACGCGCCTCACATCGTCGAACGCGGCGACGCTCGTCGTCTGCGACGGCATGAAGGCGACGCTTGCCGAGGGCGTCGGGATGGGTGCCTACGAGCTCGCCTCCGGCGGCACGCTGCGCCGCGAGACGGACTTCTCGGCGGGCATCGGCACGGATGCGGCCTTCGTCGCGGGGAACGCGGGGACGTACGAGTTCAGGAAGATCCTCTTCACGGGCGGTCTCCAGCCCAAGTACAACGTGCGCGTCCAGGAGGGCGACGAGATTGTCATGGACGGCGAGGTTCTTAACGGGCGCAGCTGCTTCTCCTTCGACGTGCGGGGCGGGCGCGTCGTCTTCCCCGCCAAGGAGATGACGTGGGTGGAAAGCGCGCGCTTCACGCAGTCGGGCGGCGAATTCATCTCGCTGGCGACGGGCCAGGGGCAAAGCGGCACGGGCAACGGCTTCATGCTGGGTTTCAACCACGCCGCCATGACGCTCGACATCACGGGCGGACTTTTCGCCGTGACCAACTCGTCCGTCAACTTCTACAATCCCGTCACGCTGAACGTCGGCGGTACGGGCGTCGTGCGGGCGAAGGGCTACTTCAAGGCCGGCAGCCAGGCGACGGTCAACGTCAATTCGGGCGGCTCGCTGGAGGTGGGCTCCTTGGGCTTCAAGGCCGGAAGCGCCGTCCTCAACCTGAAGGGCGGCACGCTCAGGGGCTACGAGAAGGACTCGGTCGTCCACGACAACGTGAACCTCCTCGCGCCCTCCGTCCTCGCGTCGGCGCCGGACGGCTCGCTCACGATCGACGGGACGCTCTATTACGGCAGCACCGTCACGCTGGCCGCCGGCTCGACGCTGACGCTCCCCTCGGGCGGTGCGCTCACGTTTGTGATGGCGGGCGACTGCGCGGGCGTCAAGGTGACGGACGGCCTCCTCGACTTCGGCACGACGCGCGCCGCCGCGCTTTCCGGCCTGTCGGGGACGGGCACGATCCGCGTGACGCTGACCGACGCGGAACGCGCCCAGCTGCGGACGGGCGTGCGGCTCTTCGCGTGGTCGGGCGCGTCGTATGCGGGGCGCGTGACGGTCGTCGCGGACGGCGTCGCGTCGGGTGCGCTCGTCCTCAAGGACGGCTTCCTCACCTTCGTTCCGCCCATGGTCACGACGACGACGGACGCGGCGGGGAACGCCGTCTGCCAGTGCAGCTATCCCAACGCGGGCGAGGCGCCCGTCGAAGTGGGGGATCTTGCGTATGATGTCTCCGTCGCTTCGACAGCAGTCGTCACGGCGGGGGCGATGATGAACCTCCCCGAGAGCCTTTCGGGCGACGTCGTCTCCCTGGCGGCGGGCGACTACCGGATCTTCCTCGAATCGGTCGCGGAAGACAACGCCCTCCTCCTGCGCCTCGGCTACGAGAAGCCCGACGGCACGCGCACGACGACGGGCTTTGGCGCGGGCGTGCGCGTTTCGCCCGGCGTCCACGCCGTCAGCCTCTCGTGCTCGGCGACGAACGGCGTCGTCGTGGCTCTCGACGGCGTCGTGCGCGACGAGGCGGCGAGCCTCAAGTTCGGTTCGGAACTCTTCACCGGCGTGTCGTTCGGCGCGTCCGGCGTGGGGCTTTACGCGGTCGACGTCCTGCCGTCGTTCCGGGGCGTCTTCGCGTATCCGTATTTCGCCTCGTATCCGGCCTTCGACGAGATCGTGACGCAGGTGGACGACGACCCGCTCGTCCTGACGGGGCTTGAGACGAACCGGGTGGGCGCGGCGACGGTCTTCGCCGTCCTCGCGTCCCCGTCCGTCGCGGAGGCGTCGCCGCTTCTCAAGATGACCGTGACGCAGAACGCGACGGACTATCTTGTCGAGGCCCTGCGCGAGACGGACTCGCAGACGCGCCTCGCCTACCGCCCGTTCGAGAGCGGAACGCGCCTCTTCGCCGCGCAGACGGTCTCGTCGCGCGAGACGACGGGGTCGCGCGTCTGGCATCTCGCCACGTCGGCGACGGGCGGCACGACCCTTGACGTGAACGGCAAGTCGGCGGTGTCCTCCCCGGCGACGAAGTGGGGCGGCTCGTTCGTCAAGGAAATCGCGCTCGGCTGCGTGGCGAACGTCGAAATCGGGCCTCGCCAGTGGATCGTCGGCGCGGCGGAGGCGGCGACGGAGGACGACCCGCTCGCCGGCCTCGTCGAGACGCCCGCGTGGTACGAGACGCTCGACGAGAAGACGCAGGACTACCTCTTCGCGAAAGTCGGCGCGCGCGTCTCGGCGTATGAAATGCCCGAGATCACGGTCAACGGAGAGATCGTCTCGACGAACGAGGCGTTGACGGCCGTGCGGTATTTCGCGGGCGACCCCGCCGAGGCGCGGAACTACGAGCTCTCGCTGGAGGCGCCTCGCGTGGAGGGCGACGCCGTCGGCCTCTCGTGCGCCGGCGACGACGTCGTCAACGCCGCCTTGCAGGTGCTTGCGACCGATTCCCTGACGAACGCCTGGCGCGTGGCGGCGGAGATGCCGCCCCGCTCGTCGGCGCGGTCGTTCGTCTTCTCGGCGGCGGACGGCGGCTTCTTCCGCCTCCGCGCGTGCGAGCCGACCGCCGCCGAGGGGCAGGCGGGGATGCCGGTCGTCTCGTCCTCGATGACGCTTGCGCCGATGGGCTCTGTCGCCGTCGACAGCGAGGGCGTCATTCAACTTGAGGGGGCGGGCGTCGCCGAGGGTTTGACGGGGTATCTCACCGTCGAGGGATGCGTCTACGTGGGGACGGCCGATGCGGACGGGCGGCTTCGCTTCGACCTGCCGCAGAGCCTTCGCGGGCAGGCCTTCCCGCTGACGCTCGTCGTGCCCAAGGGGGCGGCCAACGGCGACGTCCGCGTGTCGGGGTCGTCGTCGCGCGCGCTCGTCACGGAGGTCGTCGCGGACAGCCTCTACGGCGACGGCTTCGCGACCTCGGACTTCGGCTCGTATCGGATTCCCTCGCTCGTCACGGACGGCGACGGCGAGATCCTCTGCCTCTACGACGTGCGCTACGGCGGCGGCGATTTGGGGACGGGGGACGGCATCGACGTCGGCGAGACGACGTCGCACGACTTCGGCAAGACGTTCTCGACGCCGCACTTGGCCATCGACGTCGTGAACAAGCGCGCGAACGACGGGACGCAGCGCGAGGGCTGGTCGAAGGACTGGGACATCGGCGACGTCTCGACGCTCTACGACCCCGCGACGCAGACGTATTGGCTGATGGCCATCACGGGGAAGGGGCTTTTCGGGCGGACGACGGAGATGAACGACGTCGTCATGTATACGCGAGCGCGCGGCGACGGGGCGCTCAAGTGGGAGAACCGCACGTCCGTGCAGTCGCTCATCGCCGCGCAGCCGGGGGTGGCGACGGCGACGGGCGCTCTCGGCTTCGGCTTCCTGGCGGGGCCCGGCCACGGGTTCGTGACGACGAAGGACGTCTCCTACGTGACGACGAACGGCGTCGCGAGCGTCATGCCCAAGGGGACGCTCGTCTTCCCGATGCAGTATTTCGTGGACGGCTCGTTCACGGCCTCGTCCGTGGGCGCGCTCTACTCGACGGATCACGGCGCGACCTGGCTCGTCACCGCCCGCAGCGCGACGGCGGACGGCCCGCAGGAGAACTGCGTCATGGAGCTCGACGACGGCTCGTGGTACATGACGGCGAAGGCCGGGACGTGGGGCGGCGACCTGACGACGGAGACCGGCAAGTTCAAGTTCTTCCGCTCGACGGACTTCTCGACGTGGACGGCGGTGGGCGAGCTCGCCCCCGTCCCCTGCCAGCAGGGAAGCTGCCTGAAGCTCGGCGTCGGCGCGGACGGGCGCGGCCGCTACGTCCTCTGCCACACGATGGATCGCAGGTCGGGCGTGCGGGCGCGGCTCTCGCTCGTCTTCGGCCGCGACACGACGGCGGACGGCGACGCGGCGGGCATTGTCTGGGACTTCGAGAACCCCGTCGTCCTGTATGCGGAGGACACGGGGACGAAGGGCTACAACTCGCTCTGCCTCGTCGATGCGAAGACTTTGGGCGTCCTCTACGAGGCGCGGAACAAGATCTACTTCATCCGAATCGACGTGAGCGACGTCCTCCGTTAGAGCCGAAAATCATCTGAAGATTTTTGTGGAAAGGTGGAAGAGTGGAAAGGTTGGGCGGAAGGTTTTAGGTTTTAGGTTTTAGCCGAAGAGGTTTTAGGTTTCAGGTTTTAGGTTTTAGCCACGAATGAACACGAATCTCCACAAATCTTTCGTGCTGATTCGTGAAGATTCGTGGCCAAACCTGAAACCTCTTTGGCTAAAACCTTCCTTTT
>CAVGMG010000052.1:0-5511 GCA_963630185.1 Alistipes onderdonkii
TCTGCAGCCAGATCTGCCTCCTGAAGCAGGACTACGTCGCGGACGGCGACATCACCGTCGAGAAGTACCTCGAGAACGTCGGCAAGGAGATCGGCGCGCCGGTCTCGGTCAAGCGTTTCGTCCGCCTTCAGCTGGGCGCTTAATCTAAGGAGCAAGACTATGGCAAAGCGTGACATTCCGCTCGATCATGTGAGAAACTTCGGCATCATGGCCCACATCGATGGCGGCAAGACGACCACATCCGAGCGCATCCTCTTCTATTCGGGCAAGAACTACAAGATCGGCGAAGTGCATGACGGCGCGGCGACGATGGACTTCATGGTGCAGGAGCAGGAGCGCGGCATCACGATCCAGTCGGCGGCGACGTGCGTCCAGTGGGGCGCCTACCGCCTCTCGCTGATCGACACCCCCGGACACGTGGACTTCACGGCCGAGGTCGAGCGCTCGCTGCGCGTCCTCGACGGCGCGGTCGCGCTCTACTGCGCGGTCGGCGGCGTCCAGCCGCAGTCCGAGCAGGTCTGGCGCCAGAGCGAGAAGTACAAAGTGCCGAAGATCGCGTTCGTCAACAAGATGGACCGCGTCGGCGCGAACTTCTACAACGTGATGGACCAGATGAAGAAGCAGCTCGGCGCGAACCCGGTGCCGATGGTCATCCCGATCGGCGCGGCGGAGACGTTCGACGGCGTCATCGACCTCATCAAGATGAAGGCCCTCTACTTCGACATGAAGTCGCTCGGCAAGACCGTCATCGAGAAGGACATCCCGGAGGAATACGTCGAGAAGGCGCAGGAGTGGCGCCAGAAGATGGTCGAGTCCGCCGCCGAGCAGGACGACGCGCTCATGGAGAAGTTCTTCGCCGGCGAGGAGCTGACGACGGACGAGATCAAGAAGGCCATCCGCAAGGGCACGCTGGCGCGGACGATCACGCCCGCGTTCTGCGGCACGGCGTTCAAGGACAAGGGCATCCAGCCGCTCCTCGACGCGGTGTGCGACTACCTGCCGTCCCCGCTCGACGCGGGCCCGGCGGTCTCCGCCGACGACCCGTCGCAGACGCGCGAGGTCTCGGACGACGCGCCGTTCTGCGGCCTCGCGTTCAAGATCATGAACGACCCGAAGTCGGGCGGCAAGATCACGTTCGTGCGCGTCTACTCCGGCACGATGAAGCTCGGCGCGGAGATGCTCGACTCGACGATCAACAAGGAGCAGCGCATCTCGCGCCTCTTCCGCATGCACGCCGCGAAGCAGGAGCCTCTCGACGAGGCGCACGCCGGCGACATCGTCGCGTGCGTCGGCCTCACGGAGACGCGCACGGGCGACACGCTCTGCGACCCCGACCATCCCATCACGCTGGAGTCCATCGACTTCCCGGCGCCCGTCATCTCGGTCGCCGTCAAGCCGAAGTCGCGCGGCGACAACGAGAAGCTCGGCGTCGCGCTCCACGCGCTCGCGATGGAGGACCCGACCTTCGTCGTCACCTTCGACCAGGAGACGAGCGAGACGATCATCGCCGGCATGGGCGAGCTCTACCTCGAGGTCATCGTCGACCGCCTGAAGCGCGAGTTCAACGTCGAGTGCGACGTCGGCGCGCCGCAGGTCGCCTACCGCGAGACGATCACGGTCCCGGTCGACAACGAGTACAAGCACGTCAAGCAGTCCGGCGGCCGCGGCCAGTACGCGCACGTCTGCCTGAAGCTCGCGCCGCAGGAGCCCGGCAAGGGCTTCGAGTTCGTCAACGAGGTCAAGGGCGGCGTCATCCCGACGGAATACATCCCGGCGGTCGAGAAGGGCGTCCGCAAGGCCCTCGAGTCCGGCCCCTTGGCCGGCTTCCCGGTCGTGGACGTCAAGGCGACGGTCTACTTCGGCTCCTACCACGAGGTCGACTCGAACGAGTTCGCGTTCATCACCTGCGCGATGCAGTGCTTCAAGCAGGCGTTCCTCAAGGCGAAGCCCCAGCTCCTGGAGCCGATGATGGACGTCGAGGTCGTCGTGCCCGAGCAGTACATGGGCGCGGCGAACGGCTCGATCAACCAGCGCCGCGGCCGCATCGAGGGCATGGAGGACCGCGCGGGCGTGAAGCTCCTGAAGGCGACCGTCCCGCTCGGCGAGATGTTCGGCTACTCGAACGCGATCCGCACGGTCACGCAGGGGCGCGGCTCCTTCACGATGATCTTCAAGCAGTACGAGGCGGTGCCGAAGGCCATCGCCCAGGCGGTCGTCGAGAAGCGCGTCAAGGAGGGCAAGGTTCGCCCGTCGGCGGATTGACTCTGAAACGGGGCGCGCCTTTCGTGGGAGACTTCCCACATGGAAGGCGCGTTCCAAACAACAAGGAAAACAGCAATGGAAGCATACGCAATACTTGAAACGGGCGGCAAGCAGACGCTCGTCAAGGTCGGCCAGAAGATCGAGATTGAAAAGCTCTCGGTCGAGCCTGGCCAAGACGTGGAACTGACGACCGTCCTGGCGGTCAGCGACGGCACGTCGCTCCGCGTGGGCGCGCCCTACGTGGACGGCGCGAAGGTCACGCTCTCGGTCGACGGCCAGATCAAGGGCAAGAAGGTCCTCAACTTCAAGGCGAAGCGCCGCAAAGGCTCGCGCCGTCTCATGGGCCACCGTCAACAGCTGACCGTCGCGACGGTCAAGGCGATCGCGTAAGGAGGGAAACATGGCAACATCGGCATCTGCACGCAACGGCCGCGACTCCAACCCGAAGTATCTCGGCGTCAAGGCGTATGACGGCCAGCTCCTCAAGGCGGGCTCCATCATCGTCCGCCAGCGCGGCACGAAGATCCATCCCGGCCGCAACGTGGGCCAGGGGCGCGACTTCACGCTCTTCGCCCTCAAGGACGGCAAGGTCAAATTCATCAAGGACGGCAAAGTCGTCACGATCGTCGAAGAGACGAAGTAAGGAGATTCCATGAAAGACTCGATTCATCCGGCGTATGGCGAGGCGACGATCACCTGCGCGTGCGGGCACGTCTTCAAGACGCGCTCCACGAAGAAGGAGATGACCGTCAACACGTGCTCGGCGTGCCACCCGTATTTCACGGGCGCCAAGACGATGGTTGACACGGAAGGCCGCGTGGACTCGTTCAAGAAGCGCTACGCGAAGTTCGCGAAGCCCGCGAAGTGATCGATCCCCGGCAGATCGAAAGCGTCTTGGGTCGCCTCGGCTCCGTCGAATCGGAGCTCGGCGACCCAAGCGTTCTCTCGGACCGGCGGAAGTATCTGACGGTCCTCGCCGACTACAAGTTCCTCAAGAAGCTCGACTACGTCTGGTGCGCCTACCAGCTGGAGGAGGCGACGGAGAAGGACGTCCTCGCCGCGCTCCTGAAGCCAGACCCGCTCGACGCGCGCGCGGCCGTCCTGGAGATCCGCGCCGGCACGGGCGGGGAGGAGGCGGCCCTCTTCGCGGGCGACCTCTTCAGGATGTACAGCCGCTACGCCGAGAAGGTCGGCTGGAAGGTCTCGGTCATGCACGCGAACGCGACGAGCCTCGACGGCTTCAAGGAGATCGTCCTGACCGTCTCCGGGGAGGACGCCTACGGGGCGCTGCGCTTCGAGTCGGGGGCGCACCGCGTCCAGCGCGTCCCCGTCACGGAGGCCCAGGGCCGCATCCACACGTCCGCCGCGACGGTCGTCGTCTTCCCGGAGGCGGACGAGCGCGACGACCTCGACATCCCCGAGAAGGACATCCGCATCGACCTCTTCTGCGCGGGCGGCGCGGGCGGCCAGCACGTCAACAAGACGGAGTCCGCCGTGCGCATGACGCATTTGCCGACGGGGCTCGTCGCCGTCTGCCAGGACGAGCGCAGCCAGATCCGCAACCGCGAGAAGTGCTTCGCGACGCTCAAGGCGCGCATCCTCGACCACCTGCGGCAGGAGGAGGAGCGCAAGGTCGGCGCCGACCGCCTGACGCTTCGCGGCACGGGCGACCGCTCCGACAAGATCAGGACCTACAACTTTCCGCAGAACCGCCTGACCGACCACCGGATCGGGCTCACGCTCTACTCGCTGGAGTCGATCCTCGACGGCAACCTCGACGACGTCCTCGCCGCCCTCAAGAAGCACGACCTCGAAGAGCGCCTTGCGCGGGCGCTGAAGGAGCGTCAGTGACGGCCGCCCTCGACCATGTCGCCGTGTGGGAGCTCTTCCTCCACCCGTGGTTCTGGTGCGGGTTCGGCGGCTGGATCGTCGCCTCGGTCGTCAAGATGACCCTCGCCGCGTTCCGGACGCACACGTTCGACTTCACGTATCTCGTCGCGACGGGCGGCATGCCGTCGAGCCATTCGGCGAGCGTGAGCGCCCTCGCGTGCGGCATCGGCTACACGGAGGGCTTCGGCACGCCCGTCTGCACGCTGGCCATCGCCTTCGCGATCGTGACGATGTTCGACGCGGCGACCGTCCGGCGGGCGGCGGGCGAGCACGCCAAGGTCCTCAACGCGATCGTGCGCGACCTGAAGGAGCTGAAGTTCAAGCCCCGCCAGCGCTTCAAGGAGCTTCTCGGACATTCGCGCACGGAGGTCTTCTGGGGGCTTGTGACGGGCGTCGCCTGGGCGACGGTCGTCTGCTCGGTCTCGTCGCGCTTTTAGAGCGTCCGTTGTGGTATAATACACTGAACTATGGCAGAAGAAAACAAGTCGTCTCTTGAGGCGTTGAGCGCACTGTGCAAACGCCGCGGTTTCATTTACCATTCCTCGGAGATCTACGGGGGGATGCCGGGCTTCTGGGACTACGGGCCTCTCGGCTGCGAGCTCAAGGCCAACATCAAGGCCTCCTGGTGGCAGTTCACGGTGCGCGGCCGCGAGGACGTCGCGGGCCTCGACGCGACGATCATCATGCACCCGAAGATCTGGAAGGCGTCCGGCCACCTCGACACGTTCGCCGACCCGATGACGATGTGCAAGGACTGCAAGAAGCTCATGCGGGCCGACCAGGTGAAGGACATCTACGCCGACCAGAAGAAGAAGCCCCAGCCGAAAGTCGCGGGCGCGACGTTCTTCTGCCCCTACTGCGGCGGCGAGCTCACCGAGCCCAAGCCGTTCAACCTCATGTTCAAGACGGTCGTGGGCCCCGTCGACGACCCGTCGAACGTCGCCTACCTCCGCCCCGAGACGGCGCAGGCGATCTTCGCGCAGTTCCAGAACGTGACGGCGACGTCGCGCCTGCGCGTCCCCTACGGCATCGCCCAGATGGGGAAGAGCTTCCGCAACGAGGTGACGCCGCGCAACTTCACGTTCCGTTCGCGCGAGTTCGAGCAGATGGAGCTCGAGTTCTTCATCCGTCCGGACGAGGCCGTCTTCCTCCAATACGGCCACGTCGTCACGCTCGCCGACAACCCCGACCTGAACGGCCCCGTCCAGGACGACTGGGGCTGGGAGGTCTGGCACAAATACTGGGTTTTGCAGCGCACGCGCTTCCTCAACGCCGTCGGCCTTCCGTCGGAGCGGTTCGTCGAATACTGGCAGAAGCCGGACGAGCTCGCGCACTACGCCCGCGCCTGCGTGGACATCG
>CAVGMG010000052.1:6054-9460 GCA_963630185.1 Alistipes onderdonkii
AGAAGGTGAACTGCCAGTGGGACGTCTCCGGCGCGATCGGCCGGCGCTACCGCCGCCAGGACGAGGCGGGGACGCCCTGGTGCATCACCGTGGACGCGCAGACCGTTCAGGACGGCACGTTCACCGTGCGCGACCGCGACACGATGGCGCAGCGTCGCATGACCTACGAGGCGTTCCTCGCCGAGATGACGGAGGCGCTCGAATTCTGATGCGCACGGCCGTCCTCCTCTCGCTGCTGGCCCTCGCGGGATGCCATTCGTATGACATCGTGCAGTCGAACATCTTCTCGAACGACGACGGCTGCGCCGTCCGCATCGACTACGGCCGCAGCTCGAAGGACCACGTCAACACGTTCGTCAGCCCCGCGACGGGCGCGGAGATGCCGTTCGCCTCGCGTCTCGTCGTCGAGGTCACGCTGCCCGACGGCACGAGCTTCGTCGCCTGGCAGTGCATGAACTTCCTCTCGAAGGGGACGCTCTACCAGACGGACGACAAGGATCACCTCGTCCTCGTCAACGGCTTCACGTGCTGCGTCTACGCGCACGACCCGAGCCCCGACGACCCGGGCCGCTACCGCGAGATCTACAGCGGCGTCCTCTGCGACTCGCCGAAGAGCTCCTACAAGCCCAATCCGAAGTGGCGTCGCATGACGAAGGACGCAAGCGGCAAATGGAAGTGAACCCTCTCGACAACATCCGCGTCGTCCTCGTGGGGACGCTCTACACGGGCAACGTCGGCTCCGCCTGCCGGGCGATGGCGAACATGGGCCTGAAGCACCTGCGCCTCGCCGCGCCCAACCTCCAGAACGACTGGTCGGAGGGGGAGAGGCTCGCCGTCCACGCGACGGACGTCCTCGCCGCCCGCGAAGAGTTCGCGACGTTCGAGGAGGCCGTCGCCGACTGCGTGGCCGTCGTCGGCACGACGGCGCGGGAAGGGCTCTACCGCCAGCACGTGAAGGCTCCCCGCGACTGCGCGGCGGACATCCTCGCCATCGCCGCGACGGGCCCCGTCGCCCTCGTCTTCGGGCGGGAGGACAAGGGGCTCCTGAACGAGGAGGTCGCGCAGTGCACGCACTTGATCCGCATCCCCGTGGACAAGGGCTACACCTCGATCAACCTGGCGCAGGCGGTCCTGATCACGGCCTACGAGTTCTTCACGGCCTCGGGCTCCTACGTGCCGCCGCACGAGAAGTCGCCGCCCGCGCCCCAGGCCCAGAAGATGCAGCTCGTCAAGAACTGGGCCGAGATGCTGCGGACGATCGGCTTCATGAAGGACGAGCAGACCGACCACTTCATGCAGGGCTTCCACCGCGTCTTCTCGCGCGGGGTCGTCACGCGGGACGACGCCGCGCTTCTCCTCGGCGTGGCGCGTCAGGCCGTCTGGGCCGCCAAGGGCGGGAAGGGAGTTTAATATGGAAACGATTCACGAGAAAATCCATGCGCTGGCCGTCCGCGCCAAGGAGGCCTCCTATCTCCTGGGGCGGCTTTCGACCGACGAGAAGAACGCGGCGCTCCTTTCCGTCGCCACGGCTCTTGACGCGCACAAGGGCGAGATCCTCGCCGCCAACGCGCACGACGTCGAGAAGGCCAAGGCCGCCTCGCTCGCCCCCGCCCTCGTCGACCGCCTGACGCTGACCGACGCGCGTTTCGAGGCGATGGTCGCGGGCGTCCGCAAGATCGTCGACCTGCCCGACCCCGTCGGCGTCGTCCTCAAGACGACCGTGCGCGAGAACGGCCTGACGATCAAGAAGGTGTCCGTGCCGCTGGGCGTCCTGGCCGTCGTCTTCGAGAGCCGCCCGAACGTCTTCGTGGACACGGCCGCGCTGACGCTGAAGGCGGGCGACGCCGTCATCCTGCGCGGCGGCAAGGAGGCGTTCGAGACGAACGGCGCCTTGGCGAAGGCCGTCCACGAGGGGCTTTGCGCCCACGGCCTCGGCGACGCCGTCCTCTTCGTCGACTCGCTCGACCACCAGGCCGTCACCGAGCTCGTGCGGGCGGTGGGGCTTGTCGACGTCGCGATTCCGCGTGGCGGCGAGCGGCTGATCCGCGCCATGTGCGAAGCGGCGCTCGTGCCGGTCCTCAAGCACTACAAGGGCGTCTGCCACATTTACGTGGACGAAAAGGCCGACCTCGCGATGGCGTTGGCGATTCTCGACAACGCGAAGACGCAGCGTCCCGGCGTCTGCAACGCCGCCGAGTGCCTGCTCGTCCACGAGCGTCTCGCCCCCGTCTTCCTGCCGATGGTGCGGGCGTGGGCGAAGGACAAAGAGGTAACGCTTCACGAGGGAGGCGAGGTGGAAAAGTGGAAGAGTGGAAAGGTGGAAGGGTGCGGAGAGGATGTGGAAGAGTGGAAAAGTGGAAAGGTGGAAAAGGTTGATTGGGGGAGGGAGTTCCTTGCGCTGGAGATGAACGTCGGCATCGTGAAGGACGTGAACGAGGCCGTCGCGCACATCAACCGCTACGGCTCGCACCACTCGGACGCGATCGTCACGAACGACGACGCGGCGGCGGCCGTGTTCCTGCGCGACGTGGACTCGGCGGCGGTCTACCGCAACGCCTCGACGCGCTTCACCGACGGCGCGGAGTTCGGCATGGGCGCGGAAATCGGCATTTCCACCGACAAGCTTCACGCGCGGGGCCCCATGGGCCTTGCGGAACTGACGACATACAAATACATGATCACCGGCGACGGTCTCATCCGAAAGGGCTGACGATGGCAGAGAAGATCACGATGAAGAACGGGACGCTGTGCGTTCCCGAAAACCCCGAAATCCCCTACGTCGAAGGCGACGGCATCGGGCCTGACATCACGAGGGCCGCGCACCTCGTCTTCGACACGGCCGTCGAGAAGGCCTACGGCGGGGCGCGGCGGATTGCGTGGCGCGAAGTCCTCGCGGGCGAGAAGGCGTTCAAGGCGACGGGCGAATGGCTGCCGCAGGAAACGCTCGACGCCTGCCGCGACTGCCTCGTCTCGATCAAGGGCCCCTTGACGACGCCCGTGGGCGGCGGCATCCGCTCGATCAACGTCGCCATGCGCCAGGCGCTCGACCTCTACGTGTGCCTCCGCCCCGTGCGCTACTTCAAGGGCGTTCCCTCCCCCGTCAAGCACCCCGAAAAGACGGACATGGTGATCTTCCGCGAGAACACGGAGGACATCTACGCCGGCATCGAGTGGATGAACGGAACGCCCGAGGCCGACAAGGTGAAGAAGTTCCTCCTCGACGAGATGGGCGTAAAGAAGATCCGCTTCCCGAAGACGTCCTCGATCGGCATCAAGCCGGTCTCGCAGGAGGGCACGGAGCGGCTCGTCCGCGCCGCGCTCGACTACGCCGTCGCGAACGACCGCGCGTCCGTCACGCTCGTCCACAAGGGCAACATCCAGAAGTTCACCGAGGGCGCGTTCCGCG
>CAVGMG010000053.1:0-5777 GCA_963630185.1 Alistipes onderdonkii
CCCCACCGGCGCAATCGGCGCGGCGAAATCAATCGAAGGAGTCGTCGTCATCGGCGGTCATCCTCCTTCCCGTGAATTCGTCCATTTCCGCGTCCGCCAGCATCTCCTGCTGCCGCCTGTCCTCGATCTCCCACGCGAGGCGGTGCTGGTCGATCTTCGCCTTCTTCTTGCTCGCGGCGACATACCGGACACGCGCCGCCTCGGCCTCCCGGTCGCGCTTCTGCAGCTCGTCCTCCGCCTGACGCTCCGCCTCCTCCAGGAGCATCCCCTTCTCGTCGATGCGCGTCACCGCGTCCCGCGCCTGGTCGAGGTCGTCCATCGTGACGACGCGCCCCATGACCGCGCCGTAGATCCTGTCGCGCCGCGCCTCCTTCGTCTCGTCGAAGCGGCGCAGCGTCTCGGCCTTCTCGTCGCGGACGCGCTCCGCCGCCGTCCGCGCGCGCCGCGCCCCGGTGAGGGCCGTCCCCGCGCGGTCTTCGCGCATCGTCCGGATCTTCAGCATCGCGTTCAGCGCGTAGGCCACGGACGCACCCCCTTCCCGCGAACGCCCTCCGCCGCGCCCTCGAACCAGACGACGCACGGCCCGTGAAACGAGTAGGCGAGATTCTTCGGCCCCCTCGGCAGGATGACGTCGAGAAGCGAAAGCTTCGGACAGAACCCCGTCGGGTCCTTGCCAATCCACGCGACGAGCGCTTCCGGCCGCACGGTCAAGGTCGCGCCGTCCTCGACGGCGACGCGCGTCACGCGGCTCTGCGTCGCCGCGACGGCCCAGCCGAGCCGGAACTGCGTCACCGCCGTCGCCCGCTTGAAGCTCATCGGCACGAGCTTCAGCGACTTCGCGCCGACGCGCGAGGCGAACGGCGCGACCAGCACCTTCCGCGAGACGACGGACAGCGGTTCGTCCGGCAGCGCCGAGAGCCGCGTCAAAAACGGCGCGTCGGCAGAGGAGAACCACGCCTCGGCGTCCGTCGTGACCGAACGCAGAAACGCGCGGTCGGGGACGACGAGGCCGCGAAGCCCCTTGACCGAAGCCTTGCCGAGGCAGGCCGCCGGCTGGGCGCGGCCACAAAGCCACGTCCCCGCCGGCACCTTCGCCGCGCCGTTCTCGATCATTACCTCGTCCATCACTTCACCACCTCGATCAGCGCTCGGATCGTCTCGTCGTAGGCGGGACGCTCCTTCAGGCCCTGGCAGAGGAAGGCGTTCACCTTGTCGATCTTCGCGATCGCCTCGTCCGTCGCGCGGTCGGCGCCCTTCTGGTATTCGCCGATCTTCAGGAGGAGCTCGACCTCCTGGTATTTCGCGAGGATCTCGCGGAGCTTCGCCGCCGCCGCCTTGTGCTCCGCCGGCACGATGGCCGACTGGCAGCGCGAGATCGACTGGAGGATGTCGATGGCCGGATAGTGGTTCAGCTGCGCGAGCTTGCGCGAGAGGATGATGTGGCCGTCGAGAATCGAGCGCGTCTCGTCCGCAATCGGCTCGGTCATGTCGTCGCCCTCGACGAGGACGGTGTAGAGCGCGGTGATCGAGCCCTTGTCCGAGTTGCCGGCGCGCTCCATGAGCTTCGGGAGCTCCGAGAAGACGCTCGGCGGGAAGCCGCGCCGCGTCGGCGGCTCGCCGGCGGCAAGGCCGATCTCGCGCTGGGCGCGTCCGAAGCGCGTGACGGAATCCATCATCAGAAGGACCTTCTTGCCCTTGTCGCGGAAATACTCGGCAATCGACGTCGCGACGTAGGCGGCCTTGAGGCGCTCCATCGCGCTGCGGTCGGACGTCGCGCAGACGACGACGGCGCGTTTGAGGCCCTCGGGGCCCAAGTCCTTCTCGATGAACTCGCGCACTTCGCGTCCGCGCTCGCCGATGAGCGCGAGGACGGAGACCTCGGCCTCGGTGTTGCGGATGATCGAGGCGAGAAGCGTCGACTTGCCGCCGCCCGCCGCCGCGAAGATGCCCATGCGCTGGCCTTCGCCGCACGTGAGGAGTCCGTCGATGGCGCGGATGCCGAGCGAGATCGGGCGCGAGATGATGCGCCGCTTCAGCGGGCTCGGCGGGTCGGCGTAGACGGGGTAATACGCCTCCGGGCGGATTGGGCCTTTCACGTCCGCGTCAATCGGCCGCCCGAGGCCGTCCACGACGCGCCCCAAGAGCGTCTCGCCGACGGGCACCATGTGGACGCGCCGCGTCGGGATGACGTCCGTCTGCGCGGAGATGCCCGTCATCGTGCCGAGCGCGGTCAGGAGCGCGGCGTCCTTCGTGAAGCCGACGACCTCCGCCTGCACCTCGAAGTTCTCCCACGGATTGCGCAGAATGCAGATCTCGCCGACCTTCACGCCGGGGACGGCGGCCTTGATGATCGTGCCGACGACCTGGATGACGCGGCCCTTGATCTCGATGGGCTGGGCGTCCTCGACGGCCCGGTCGATCATCTGCGCAATGTAGTCGAACGCGGAGGACATCTTCCCGTCACCCCTCCCGGTTCAGGTTCTTGCGGATCGACTTCTCGATGGCCGCGAGCTGCCCCTCGACGGACGCCTCGACGAGCCCCGCCTCCGTCTCCACGACGCACGCCGTGCCGGAGAGGTGCGGGTCCTCGACCACGCTCGCCGTCGCGACGGACGGGAAGTCCTTCAGGATCTCGTTCAGCCGCTCGCGGACGACGCCGACCATCTCCGGCGCGACCTTGACCGTGATCTGGCGCTGGTTGCGCACGACGGCCTGCATGGACTTCTTGACGATCTGGACGACGAGCTCCCTGTCGTCGATTTCGGCGACGCACTTCTTCAGGGCCTTCATCACGATGTCCGCCATCTTCAGCTCGACGCCCTCCATGTAGCGGACGCTCTCGTCGAGGAGGTCGAGCTTCTGCATGAGGATCTCCTGGCGTCCGGCGGCGAGGCCGTCCTCGTAGCCCTTCTTCTTCGCGGCCTCGGCGGCGGCCTTCGCCTCCTCGGCGATGCGCACGGCCTCCTTCTCGGCGGCGGCGACGACCTGCTCGGCCGTGGCGACCGCGCCGGCCTCCTCCGCCGTCACGACGGGTTCGCCGTTCGCGACCTCGAAACCCTTTGTCTTCAGGAGTAGCATAGCCTATACGCCTCCGGGAACTTGATTCTGAGCAATGTGCGGGTGACGTCCTTCGCGCCCGCGAAATACGGCAGGTAGCGCAAGATCTCCGGGTAGACTTGCGGATGCTCGGCCTTGAGGCGGCGCACCGCCGCGCCGTCGACGACCGTGCGCCACGATTCGGCCTCCGGGATCGCCTTGAGCCAGCCTTCGACGGCCTCGCGCGTCTCCGCGTCGAGGTATTCGAGGCGGCGGAGGTCGCCCTTCGGGTAGACGGCGAACGTCCCCGTGGCGAGAAAGGCGTCCCTCACCTTCGGCCAGATGGGCCCGTTCACCAGGTCTCTCGCCTCGTCCATCGTCATGTCGCGGCCACCCACTTCCTGTTCGAATTCTGCGAGTCGAGATAGCGGCGCCAGCGGCGTTCGGCCTCCGCGTCGCGTCCGAGCGCCTTGAGGGCGCGCGTCTCCAGAAGCGCGGCGGGACGCGCCAAGGCACCAGGGCAGTCGGCGGCGCGGAGGACGGCGATGGCGCGTTCGGGTTCGCCGTCCTCGACGAGGCTCTCGGCAAGCGCGGCGGCGGAGACGCCGTCGCGCGGGTCGTCCTCGACCAGCGCCTCGCAGAGCGTCCGCGCCCGCGCGCCCTGCCCGTGCCGGGCGAAGACCCACGCCGCCGTCAGCATCAATTGCCTGTCTTCCGCGTCCATGCTTCCCTTTGTGCCTCTGTGCCTCTGTGTTATAAAGTCCCTTTCTTCGGCGGGGCGTCCTGGAAGATCGTCACCGTGATCTTCTCGTAGGAAAGCCCCTCGATCGCGTTCTTCACGAGCGCCTTCACCTGCGGGACGGAGTCGGAGAGATCCGCGTCCCAGCGGCTCCGGATCGCCACGGCGGCGGAGCTCGGCAGCGTGTTCTTCGCGAACGGGTCGTTCTCCGGCAGGACGACGTGGACACGCGCGTCCACGACGCCGTCGATCATCGAGATCGTCCGCGAGAGATCCTGCGCGATCGCGTCCATGAAGCGGATGCGCTCCTCGCTCGGGCTGGAGACCATGCCCGTCTTCTTGAAGACGTCGCCGACGCCGTTGAACGTGCGGCGCGGAATGCCGCGCCTCTCGCAGAGGTTCGCGGCGGCCGCGAAGTCGCTCTGGCGGATCGACACGTTCCACGTCCCCTCGTCGCCGGCCTGCTTCGTCGCCTCGATGCCGGAGTCGAGCAGCGCGGCAATGACCGCGTTCGCCTGCGACTCCTCCAGCCCCGAATAGAGCGTCGCCGCCTTGTCGCACCCCGTCAAGGCAAAAGCCAAGGTCAAGGCGCAGAAAATTCTTGCCGCGTTTCTAAAAGAACACAGCGGTAGGGGCGCATCTCCGATGCGCCCGCACGTGTCGCCGAAAATCGTCCTTTTCACGTCCGCGCCCTCCTTAGCTGTTCTTGACGAGCGTCGAGATGGCGTCCGTCGCCTTCTTCGCGATGTTGGTGACGATCTCCTGGTGGAAGGAGAAGCTCGCGACCTCGTACTGGAGCATCGTCAGCTGGGCGACCGAGGCCTGTTTCATCTGCGCGATGTCCGCGAGCGCGGTCATGCGGTGCAGGAGGCCCTGCTGCCCGTCCTGGGCGGCGCGCCACGTCTCGGAAATCTGGCTCGCCATCGGCACGGGCGTCGCCGCCTCCGCGCCCATCGCGCGCTCGAACGCCTCGACGGCCTGCGGATCCATCGCCTGCGGCGCGGCCTGCACGGCCCCGACGCCTCCGGCGTTGCCGCCGCCGGCGGCGCGTATGGCCTCGACAATCATCGCTTCTGTCATGACATCAATCCTTTCGCCAGCTGCGCGGCAGCCGGGTCTTCCGTCTGTTCAGACGCCTTGCGCAGAACGTCGTCCGCATCGCGGTCGCGTCCAAGCCGCTTGAGCGCCATGCCCTTGAAGGCCAACAGCATCGCGTTCTCCGGGAAGCGCGGGAGCGCCTCGCCGTCGATGTAGTCCACGCAAGGCGCGAACTGCTGCGCACTGATGAGCAAGATGGCCTTGCCGACCGCCACCGACGGCGCGGCGGGGCGAAACGCCTCCAGCGCCGCGAGGATCTTCCCCGCAGACTGGAAGCGGTTCGCGCCCGTCGCCATCAGGGCGACGTTCAGGAGAAGCCGCGCTTCCTCTGCCGTCAGGTCGAACATCCGAAAATCAGCGGAAGTTGCTGGCGATCGAGCTGAGCGCGTCCGCCATGTTCTTCTGGATGTTCGTCATCGTCGTGAGGGCGAGGTTCCACTGCTGCAGGTCATACTGCAGCTGCTGGAGGTTCGCCTGCACGTCCGGATGCTCCTGGTAGGTCTTCAGCGAAGCCGCCAGACGGTTCTCCAGCGTCAGCGCCGCGTTGAGGAGGGCGTTGTAGACGTTGTCGGTGTGGACGACGCACTCGGTGTTAGAAGTGACGCGCTGGATGTCGCCAGCTTTGTCCACGACTTCGCAGCCGCCCGGTAGCTGCTGCTGTGCATAGCTTGCCATTTTTTGTTTCTCCTGTTTCTGTTGTTTTTGTTTTTTGTTTTTCTGATGTTCGACCACGCGGCCGAAAACTGAAGTCTACGTTCCCCTCCGCTGGAGCCGCAAGAGCTTGCGGGCGAGCGTGACGGCTTCCGCGAGCGCGGCGCACTTCTCGAACTCGGCGCGCGCGAGCCCCTTGTCCTGCGCCGCCTTGATGCGCGCGCCAAGACCCGTCAGCACGGCGTCGTAGCGC
>CAVGMG010000053.1:5953-9302 GCA_963630185.1 Alistipes onderdonkii
CCGCCGTCTTTGAGCGTCAGCTTGTCCGCTTCGATCTTCACAAGCACCGCCGTGCCGATTGACGCGCCCTCGGTCAAGCGCATGCCGTTTCGGAGGACGACGCACGGATACGGCGCCGTCAAGATGCCGGCAATCGGATAGTCGGGCGACGACGCTTTCGCCGTCCGCGTCCGTGTCGCCGTCGGCGTGGCGGTCGCCGTCGGCATCGGCCCGCCGACCGTCACCTTCGCCGTGTCAAGCCGCGCAATCCCCTTCATGTCGGCGGCGAGGGCGCGGACGGCCTTCTCCAGCGCGGCGGCCGTTCCGACGCGCCCTTCCACCGTGACGACGCGGTTCGACGCGGCGGTCGCTTTGAGCGAACCTTCCGTCACCACAAAGAGCAATTCGTCCGCCGCGTTTTTAAGCGTCTCGTCGTCCGTGAGGTCGAAGCGCGTTCTCGGATCGTCCGCCTGCGCGAGCGAGCGGATGGCGAGACGCTCCGTGCGCCGCGCCACGTTGCCGGAAAGAAGCGGCATACCGTCCTTTTCGGCAAGCGCGAGGCCGTATTGCGCGGCGATCTCGGCAAGGCTCGGCGGCGCGACGACGACGGGCGGCGGCGTTGACACTTTCGCCTTGAGCGCACCGAAGACCGTGCGCGTCTTTTCGACAAGGGCGACACGCGCCCTCTCGACGGCCGGGCAGGCGGCGGCGACTTTCGGCCAAACAAGGTAAAGAACGCCGGCGAGAAGCAGCAGGAGCAGCACGACGACAAGCGCCCCCCACAGAAAGCCACGCCGCCGCCCGTTCGCCTCGTTCGCGGCTTCGCCGCTCTCCCCGGCTTGCTCACGACCATCGGCAGAACCGGTTTGCTCGCTCTCTCCTCTGCGGCTCTGCGCCTCTGCGTGAGATGCACCTGTCTGTTCTGTGCCCGGTGCGCAAGCGCCGGGTTTTTCCCGCTCCTCCCGCGCTTTCTCCGCGAGCCCCTCCGGCCAGGGCGCGTCGGCGGGCCCCACGGCGAACGTCGAGGTGCCGACCGAAAACGGCGCGAACGCCTCCAGAGCCTCCGTCGCGTCGCCCTTCACGAGCGTGACGGCGTCCGCCGCCACGTCCAGCTCGAACGCCTTCGCCGCGAGCGAGCCGTCCGCGATCACCACGTCGCAGTCGTCGCCCGAGCCGACGGAGACGCGAAGCCCCTCGGGGAGCGCGATTTCCGCGCCCCGTGACGGCCCTTCGACTATCTTCAGCAGAAAACTCATCTTCTTTTACACCTTCAGTCGTCCGAGTGGCTGGATGTTGATTTCGCTCGAAAGCTCCTGGAAGCTCAGCACGGGCAGCTCGTAGTAGTCCTTGTCGATCATCTTGCGGAAGTAGCGGCGGATGTCGACCGAGACGATGAAGACCGGCTTCTGGACGACGTGCGAGAGGTCGCCGACGGTCTTGCGCACCGCCGCGAGGATCGAGCGCACCGTCTGCGGATCCATCGCGAGGTAGCTGCCGCCGGAGGTCTGCCGCACCGACTTGCGGATCTTCTCCTCCAGCGACGGGTCGAGCAGGTAGGCGGCGATGATGTTCTGCCCGCCGGAGAACTTGTAGGAGATGTAGCGGCCGAGCGCGGAGCGCACGTATTCGACGAGCAGCACCGTGTCCTTCTCCTTCTGCCCCCACTCGACGAGCGTCTGCGTGATGCGCTTCAGGTCGCGGATGCAGATGCCCTCCTGGACGAGACGCTGGAGGACGTCGGTGATCTTCTGGATCGGCAGGACGCGCTGGACTTCGCGCACGAGCTCGGGGGCCTCCTTCTCCATGTGGTCGAGGAGGAGGCGCGTCTCCTGGATGGAGAGGAACTCGTTCGCGTAGCGGCGCAGGACGCCGGAGAGGTGGTAAGTGAGGACGCCGTTCAAGTCGAGGTAGCGGATGCCGGCGTCGTCCATCGCCTGCCGGCTCGTCTCCGCCACCCAGCACGTGTCGTAGCCGCTGATGAAGGCGCGTCCCTCCTCGAACGGGATGCCGGCGGCCTCCAGGTTGCCCTTCGCCTCCAGCGCGAAGAGGTAGCCCTTGCGCAGCTGCCCCTCGGAGACGGGGACCTCGTTCACGAGCAGGCGGTAGCGTCCGTCGTGGAGCGAGCCGTTGAGCGAGAGGTTGATGCCGGGGAACGGGACGCCGAGGTCGTGGTAGAGGGCGCGGCGGATGTCCATGATCTTGTCGTTGAGGTCCTCGTAGGTGAGGGCCCCGCGGATGTCCGCGTCGATGTCCACCATGAGAGGCGTGACCATGGAGAAGTCGTCCTCGGAGGAGCGCTTGCGCTTCGGCTTGCCGCCCGGCTCCGTCGCGGGCGCGGCGGCGGCGAGCGGGTCCTCGGGCTTCTCGGCCTCGGCGGCGGCGCGGTCGGCCTTCTTCTTGAGCGACCAGCCGACGGCGGCGACGCCGGCGGCAAGGCCGAAGAGCTGCACCTTCGGGAAGCCGGGGATGAAGCCGATCGCGACGAGGACGCAGGCTCCGAGCAGGAGCGATTTCGGCTGGGCGAAGATCTGGTTGACGATGTCCTGGCCGAGGGGCTTGGCCTTCTCCGCGCCGACGCGCGTGACGATGACGCCGGAGGTGATGGAGATGAGGAGCGCGGGGATCTGCGAGACGAGGCCGTCGCCGATCGTCAGGACGCCGAAGCGCTTGACGCACCAGGCGACCTCCTTGTCGAACATCAGCATGCCGATGAGGATGCCGCCGACGATGTTGACGGCGGTGATGATGAGCCCCGCGACCGCGTCGCCCTTGACGAACTTCATCGCGCCGTCCATCGCGCCGTAGAGCTGCGACTCCTGCGCGAGCTCGCTGCGGCGCGCCTTGGCCGTCTCCATGTCGATCGCGCCGGCGCGCATGTCCGCGTCGATGGACATCTGCTTGCCGGGCATCGCGTCGAGCGTGAAGCGCGCCGCGACCTCCGAGACGCGCTCCGCGCCCTTGGCGATCACGATGAACTGCACGATCGTGATGATGAGGAAGATGACCGCGCCGACGACGAAGTTGCCGCCGACGACGAAGTTGCCGAACGTGTTGATGATCGCGCCGGCCGCGTTCGGGTCCTGCGAGCCGTGGAGGAGGATGCACCGCGTCGTCGTCACGTTGAGCGAGAGGCGGAAGAGCGTCGTGAAGAGGAGCATCGACGGGAAGGTCGAGAACGCGAGCGCGCGCGGCAGGTAGAGCGAGAGCATCAGCAGCACCGCCGAGATGCAGATGTTCATCGAGATCAGCAGGTCGACGATGTGCGAGGGCAGCGGCACGATCAGGAGGCCGATGATGCAGACGACGAGGAACGCGAGGATCAGGTCCCCGTATTTCGCCATGCCGCCGCCGATGTTGAACGTCCTCATGT
>CAVGMG010000054.1:0-9211 GCA_963630185.1 Alistipes onderdonkii
CGGAGACGAGCACGACGTCCGCGTGCGCCTTGGCGACGCCGGCGGCGATCGTGCCCACGCCCGCCTCGGAGACGAGCTTCACGGAGATGCGCGCCTTCGGGTTCGTGCAGCGCAAGTCGTAGATGAGCTGCGCAAGATCCTCGATCGAGTAGATGTCGTGATGGGGCGGCGGCGAGATCAAGGTCGTCCCCTCCGTCGCGTGGCGGAGCTTCGCCACGAAGGCGTTCACCTTGTGCGCCGGGAGCTGCCCGCCCTCGCCGGGCTTCGCGCCCTGCGCGAGCTTGATCTGGAGATCCTTGGCGTGATGGAGGTATTTGAGCGTCACGCCGAAACGCCCCGAGGCGACCTGCTTGATGCCGCAGTCGGCGTCCGTGCCGAAGCGCTCCTCGTTCAGGCCGCCCTCGCCCGAGTTCGACATCGAGCCGATCGAATTGAACGCCCGCGCAATCGTCTCGTGCGCCTCCGGCGAGAGCGATCCCAGAGACATCGCGCCGCCGACGAAGTGGCGCATGATCGACTCGACGGGTTCGACCTCGGCAAGCGGAATCGCCCGCCCGGCGTCGGGCCGTTCGGACTCCGAGGCGAGACGGAAGAGGCCGCGCAGCGTGCAGTCGCGCTTCTCGGCATCGTCGACCGCCTGCGAATACGCCTTGAACTTCGCGTAGTCGCCCTCGCGCACGGCCTGGCGGAAGGCGGCGAGAGACGACGGCGTCCACGTATGGGACTCCGCGTTCTTGCGGTAGCGGTAGAGGCCGCCCGGCGGCAGCAAGTCAGTCTCTTCCCCTTCGCACCCTTCCACCTTTCCACTCTTCCACTTTTCCACTTCCTCGATTTCGGCGAAGCCCAACCCCCCGACGCGCGACGGCGTGCCCGCGAAGCAGCGGTCGACGACGTCCTGCGCAAGGCCGACGATCTCGAAGATCTGCGCCGAGCGGTAGCTCCGAAGCGTCGAGATGCCCATCTTCGACATGATCTTCAAAAGGCCCTTGTCGATGGCGTTGATGTAGTTGGAGGCGGCCTTCACCGTGTCGTTCGGGAAGAGCGCGGAGACCGTCTCCAGCGCGAGATAGGGGTTGATGGCCGTCGCGCCGTAGCCGAGCAGGACGGCGAAGTGGTGGACTTCGCGCACTTCGCCCGACTCGACGATCAGCCCGATGGACGAGCGAAGCCCCGCCTCGACGAGCGCCCGGTTGACGGCGGCAAGCGCGAGAAGAATCGGAATGGGACGCTCGCACTCTTCCCCTTTTCCGCTTTCCCTCTCTTCCACCTTTCCACTATTCCACTTTTCCACTCTATCCGAAAGGATCACGATCTTCGCGCCGGAGCCGACGGCTTCGACGGCGCGGCGCGACAGGTCGCCCAGCGCGGCCTCCAGCGACCCCGTGAAGAACGTCGAGAGCCGCTTTTCGGGATAGCCGCATTCGCCCGCCTTCGAGAGGCGCACAAGCTCGTCGTCCGTCAGGACGGGGCGGCGCAGCTTGATGAGACGCGCGTGCTCCGGCGTCTCTTCGAGGATGTTGCCGTTGTTGCCGATGAAGGTCATCAGGGACATGACGAGCTCTTCGCGGATGGGGTCGATGGGCGGGTTCGTGACCTGCGCGAAAAGCTCGTGGAAGCAGTCGAAGAGCGAACGCGGCTTCTTGGAGCGGCACGCGAGCGCGGCGTCGTTGCCCATCGAGCCGACGGGCTCCTTGCCGTCGCGGGCCATGGGCTCCAGGATGAGCTCCAGGTCT
Organism: Alistipes onderdonkii; assembly: GCA_963630185.1. Classification (GTDB taxonomy): domain Bacteria; phylum Verrucomicrobiota; class Kiritimatiellia; order RFP12; family UBA1067; genus UBA1067. Next base: position 1,734 of record CAVGMG010000054.1, read on the forward strand.
TCGGACGTGTAGCCGAAGAACCGCTGTCGCCGCGTCAGGTCGGCCGAGACCTTCGAGGGGACGATCTCCGAGAAGAGACCCTGGATGACGATATGGTTCTGCTCGACCCAGCGGCGATACGGACGGCGGCGGGCGTAGCGCGTCTTGACTTCCGCGTCCTCCAGCAGGCGGTGGTTCGGGAGGTCGAGGTAGACCATCGCCCCCGGCCGCAGACGGCCGTGCCGCGCGACGTCCTTGGGGTCGATGTCGAGAACGCCCGTCTCCGAGGCGAGGACGAAGAGGCCGTCTTTCGTCAGCGTCCACCGCGCCGGGCGGAGGCCGTTGCGGTCGAGCGCCGCCCCCGCCGTCACGCCGTCCGTGAACGCGACCGCCGCCGGCCCGTCCCACGGCTCCATCAGCGCCGAGTGGTATTCGTAGAAGCCGCGCACGTCGTGGCCCATGTGGTATTTCGCGCCCCACGCCTGCGGCATGAGCATGAGCATCGCGTGCGCGCTCTCGCGCCCGGCGGCGACGAGAAGCTCGAACATGTTGTCGAGCGAGGCGGAGTCGGACTGGCCCTCCGGGATCAAGGGGAGGACGGTCTTGAGGTCGTCTCCCAAGAGCGACGAGGCCAGGTCTTTCTCGCGCGCCTTCAGGGCGTTCAGGTTGCCTTTGAGCGTGTTGATCTCGCCGTTGTGCGCCAGCATCCGGAAGGGATGCGCCAGCTTCCACGAGGGGAACGTGTTCGTCGAATAGCGCTGGTGGACGAGGGCGAGGGCCGACGCGAAGTCCTCGTCGGCGAGGTCGCGGTAGAACCGGTCCACCTGCGTGGCGAGAAGAAGCCCCTTGTAGACGACGGTGCGCGTCGAGAACGAGCAGATGTAGCCTGTCTTGAGGCGTTTCTCGATGTCGCGGCGCAGGCAGAAGAGGCGGCGCTCCGCGTTGTCCACGTGCGGCGGGACGCGGACGAAGAGCTGACGGATGCGCGGGCGCGTCTCGCGCGCGACGACGCCGAGGCAGGAGTCGTCCACGGGAACGTCACGCCAGCAGAGGACGTCGAACCCGCGCGTGCGCGACGCGCTTTCGAAGACGGCCTCCTCCCCTTCGCCGCCGAAGACCATCGCGAGCGCGTAGTCGCCTTTGGGCGGAAGGCCGGGGATCTCCTTGCGGAAGAAGGCGTCGGGGATCTGCACGAGGAGCCCCGCGCCGTCGCCCGTCTTGGGGTCGTTGCCCGTCGCGCCGCGATGCTGGAGGCGCGTCAGCGCTTCAAGGCCCTGAACGACGATCTTGTGCGTCGGCACGTTGTTCAAGTCCGCGACAAGCCCGATGCCGCACGCATCGTGCTCGAACTGCGAATCGTAGAGGCCTTTGTTTTTTTCAGTCATGGTTCTTTCTCTCTCTTCCCGTGTGTCACAAGTCAAAAAGTCGATATGCAAAGAGTGTGCCAAGGGCGAAACGCGGCTTCTTGCGCATCTCGCAGAGGAAATTTTACATTTTTTGAAACTCTAAATCAAGCAGGTGTCCAAAATTTGTCGTGCGGAACAGTCGGAACGCCCTCTTTTGACGGATTTTGCCTCGGCACGGATTTTGCACTGCATCTTTCGACATTCGCGTCGGACAATCCGGGGCGAACATCGAAACAAAAGGAAACAAGGAAGCAAACCCATGAGCAACTGTGCGCGCCTATCGGCCACGAAACGAGTTGCGGCGCTCAAAGCCACGCCGCCGAAGGAACCCTGCGAAATCAAGGACGTCGGCTATGCCCAGGACGTTTTCACGAAGGAGACGATGAAGCAGTATCTTTCGAAGGATACGGCCTCGAAGCTCCTCAAGACGATTGACGACGGCATGCCGCTCGACCCCTCCATCGCCGGCGAAGTCGCCCACGCGATGCGCCACTGGGCCATGGATCGCGGCGCGACGCACTATACGCACTGGTTCCTGCCCTTGACCGGCTCGACGGCCGAGAAGCACGACGCCTTCCTGGAGATCAAGGACGGCGAGCCCATCCAGGCGTTCTCGGGCAAGAACCTCATCGTCGGCGAGCCGGACGCCTCCTCGTTCCCGTCGGGCGGCATCCGCTCGACGTTCGAGGCGCGCGGCTACACGGCGTGGGACCCGACCTCGCCCGCGTTCATCAAGCGCCACGGCAACGGCGCGACGTTGTGCATCCCGACGGCGTTCTGCGCCTACACGGGCGAGGCGCTCGACAAGAAGACGCCGCTCCTCCGCTCGATGCAGGCCCTGTCGGCGGCGACGCGCCACCTGATGCACTGCTTCGGCAAGGGCGACGAGAAGGTCACGATCACGCTCGGGCCGGAACAGGAATACTTCCTCATCGACAAGAACTTCTACCTCGCCAGGCCCGACCTCGTGCAGACGGGGCGGACGCTCTTCGGGGCGCCGTCCGCCAAGCACCAGCAGCTCGAGGACCACTACTTCGGCACGATCAAGTCGCGCATCCTCAACTTCATGAACGAGGTCGAGGAGGAGCTCTGGCGCCTCGGCATCCCGGCGAAGACGCGCCACAACGAGGTCGCGCCGGCGCAGTTCGAGCTCGCGCCGATGTTCGAGGAGCTGAACCTCTCGTGCGACCACAACATGCTCGTCATGGAGGTCCTCCGCCAGGTCGCGGAGCGCAACGGCCTCGTCTGCCTGCTGCACGAGAAGCCCTTCGCGGGCATCAACGGCTCGGGCAAGCACAACAACTGGTCGGTCGCCTACGGCAAGACGAACCTCCTGAACCCCGGCAGCGACCCGCACCAGAACGCCATCTTCCTGACGACGCTCTGCGCCGTCATCGAGGCCGTCGACAAGCACGCGGACCTCATCCGCGCCTCGGTCGCGACGGCGGGCAACGACCACCGCCTGGGCGCCAACGAGGCCCCGCCCGCGATCATCTCGATCTACCTCGGCGACCAGCTCGCCGACGTCATCGACCAGCTCGAAAAGGGCGTGCCGAAGAGCTCCAAGCACATGGGCGCGATGAAGATCGGCGTGGACACGCTGCCGTCCCTGCCCAAGGACGCGACCGACCGCAACCGCACGTCGCCGTTCGCCTTCACGGGCAACAAGTTCGAGTTCCGCGCGCCCGGCTCCTCCGCCTCGTGCTCGGCGCCGAACGTCATCCTCAACACGATCGTCGCCGAGTCGATGGAGCGCATCACGACGGCTCTCGAAAGCGCGGGCGTCGTCGGCAAGGCGAAGCCCGGCGAGCACACGGCCGCGTTCCACAAGACGCTGCAGGACATCCTCCAGGACATCATCAAGACGCACAAGCGCGTCATCTTCAACGGCGACGGCTACAAGTCCGACTGGCTGCAGGAGGCGGCGCGGCGCGGCCTTCCGAACGCCCGCACGACGCCCGAGGCCCTTCTCGCCTACACGAAGAAGGAGAACGTGGCCGTCTTCGAGAAGGCCGGCGTCTTCAGCGCCCGCGAGCTCGAAAGCCGCTACGAGATCGCCATGGAGGACTACACGACCAAAGTCCTCATCGAGGCGAACTGCGCCATCGACCTCGTCAAGACGATGATCCTCCCCGCCGTCAAGGCGGAGTATCGCGAGACGATCGAGGCGTATAACGCGACGGACGAGAGCAACATCAAGTCGGCCATCGACGTCCTCCACGACGAGGTCGTCGCGCTCGCCACGGGCCTGACGGCCCTCTCGAACAGCCTCAAGCAGCTCGAAGAGGCCGTCAAGGCGCGGAAGATCGAGGAGGTCATCGACGACATGGCGACGCTCCGCCAGAGCGTCGACGCGCTGGAGACGCAGGTCGCGGACGAGAAGTGGCCGCTTCCGAAGTATCGCGAAATGCTCTTCGTCTACTGAGATGTCGGACGAGGTCAAGCACGAATGCGCCGTCGCGCTCCTGCACCTGCGCAGGAGCGCGCGCCTTTGCGGCGGCGCGGCGGGGGGCGAAGGCCACGACTTCGGCGGCACGAAGCTCTCGCTTCTCCTGGAGAAGCAGCACAACCGCGGGCAGGACGGCGCGGGCGCCGTCACGCTCGTCGCGGACCCGCAGCCCGGCGCGCGCGCGTTCAGCGAGATGAAGTCGGCCTCGGCGACGCCGCTCGCCGACCTGCTCTCGCTCATCGCCAAGCGTCCCAAGAGGGACGAGCGGATCTTCCTCGGGCATCTGCGCTACGCGACGTACGGGAAAGGCGACCTCGGCTACACGCACCCGTTCGTCCACCGCGAGGCCTGTTTGAAGCACACGCTCTTCCTGGCGGGCAACTTCAACCTGACGAACACGAAGAGCCTCTTCGAGCGGTTCGTGGCGCACGGCAAGTTCCCGGAGTCGCAGGCCGACGGCTACCTGATGTGCGAATACCTGGCCGCCCTCATGCGCCAGGCCGAGAAGCGCGGCGCGCGCTCCCGGCAGGCGTGCCTCCTCTCGGGGCTCAAGGGCCTTCTGCCGAAGCTCGACGGCGCCTACACCTTCTGCGGCATGACGGGCGACGGCTGGAGCTTCTCCGTGCGCGACCCGCACGGCATCCGGCCGGGGTTCTCGCTCGTCACGGACGACTTCGTCGCCGTCGCCTCCGAGCGTCCGGCCCTCCAGGCCGCCTTCGGCTGCCGCAGCGATGAGGTCGCCGAGCTGAAGCCGGGCGAGGTCCTTCTCGTCTCGCCCGCCGGGGAGGTCTTCCACGAAGAGGTCATCCCCCCGAAAGAGAAGCGCGCGTGCGTCTTCGAGCGCATCTACTTCTCCCGCGCCAACGACGCCGACATCCACCGCGAGCGCAAGGCCCTGGGCGCGGCGCTCGCGAAGCCCCTTCTCGACGCCGTCGGCGGCGACTTCGAGAACACGTTCTTCAGCTACATCCCGAATTCCGCGCAAGTCGCCTTCCACGGCCTCCTGGAGGCGCTTCTCGGCGAGGCGCTGAAAAAAGGCACCCGCGTGCGCTTCGGCCAGGTGGCCGTCAAGGACGCCAAGTTCCGCACGTTCATCGCCGACGCGGCGGCGCGGCGGGAGTTCTACCAGCACGTCTACGACGTCACCTACGGGCTCGTGCGGCCGAAGACCGACACGCTCGTCGTCCTCGACGACTCCATCGTCCGGGGGAACACGATGAAGCACGCGATTCTCCCCATGCTCGACCGCCTTGAGCCGAAGCGCATCATCGTCGCCTCGTCGGCCCCGATGATCTGCTATCCCGACTGCTACGGCATCGACATGTCCACGCTCTCCGAGCTGATCGCCTTCAAGGCGCTCGTCCGCCTCGTGGGCGTGGAGGCGCTCCGCAAGACGGACGACGTGCGCCGCCTCTACGCGCAGTTCTCGCAGGAGACGCTCTCGCGCGAGATCGCCCGCCTGATGACGCCCGCCAAGATGAAGGCCCGCGTGGACGTCATCTTCCAGACGACGGACGCGCTCCACAAGGCGTGCCCTGCGTCACGGGGCGACTGGTATTTCACGGGTCGCTATCCCACGCGCGGCGGCGAGAGAGTCCTTCGCGAAGCCCTGAAGAACTACCTCGCCCGCAGCCACGAGAGATCGTATTAGGCGAACGGCGCAACAGAAGCGACGTCGCGCGCGATCTGCTCTTTCAAGGCGTCCTCCGAGGCAAAGGCTCGTTCGGGGCGGATGAAGCGCAAAAGGCTGAAGGCGACGGTCGCGCCGTCGTCCGGGAGCGGCTTGTCCTCGGGCGCAAGGAAGTGAAGCTCGAAGACGGGCTCCTGCCACGCGCGTGCGCCGAACGTCGGGGCGACGCCGTAGTTGGCGAGCGCCTTCCGCCCGTCCACGGAGACGAGATAGACGCCGTGCGGCAGGCGGAGGAAGAGGTTTTCGGGGCGGACGTTGACGGTCGGAAAGCCGAGGCGCCGCCCTTCGCCCTTGCCGACGAAGCGCGTCCCCGAGACGCAGAAGTCGTGGCCCAGCATCGCGCGCGCGTCTTGGACGTCGCCATTCTCCAGCGTGGCGCGGATGCGCGTCGAGGAGATGCGTTCGCCCTTGTAGAGGACGTCCGGGACGACGCGCACCTCGAAGCCACGGGCGCGGAGAAAGCCGGCGTCGCCGCCGCCCTTCGCGCCGAACGTCCAGTTCGCGCCGCACTGGACGCGCGAACCCGCGAGGAACGACGTGGCGAACGCGTCGGGCGTCAGGGTCGAAAAATCGGGCGTGAAGTCGAGGGCGACGACCTCCCGGACGCCGCAGGCGCGGAGGCGCGCGATCCGCTCGTCGGGCGACATGAGAAGGCGCGGCGCACGTGCGGGGCACAGAACCGAAAGCGGATGGTTGCGGAAGGTGAGGACGCGCGTCGCCCCGTTGAGAAGGGCCTGATGCCCGCGATGGACGCCGTCGAAGAAGCCGACTGCAACCGTGTCCGTCATCCGGCGAACGCCTCGGAGATGGGGCGCACGAGCGCGGGGACGTCGCAGAGGCTCGTCTCCAGAAGCGTCTGGAACGGCAGGGCCGACTCGACCGAGAAAGGCCCTTGCCGCGTGCGGCGGACGGACGCGAGGGAGGCGCCGCACCCCAGCTCCTCACCGAGCTCCTGGACGAGGGCGCGGACGATGAGGTTCTTCGACGCCTTCAGCGTGAACGCGAGATGCGCGGGCGAGATCGGCGAGGGCGCGAACGCGATCCTGTTCACGTGCGCGAGAAAAGGCGAATGCGCACCCGTGTCGACGACGTCGTAGGCGGCCGACCCTTCGCGGCGGACGGCGCAGAAGCGGGGCTCCGTCTGGAAGAGGTCGCCCTGGAGGCTGTCGGCGAGCGCGTCGATTTGGCCGCGAAGCGCGTCGCAGGAAAGGCCCGTCGCCTCGTCGCCCTGCACCGCGCCGAAGCGGTCGCCCGTGTTCGTCCGCACGCCCAGTTTGAGGACGCCCTCGTAGGAGCGGTCGGCGTTCATGATGCGGTCGACGTGCCTGTTCGCGTCGTTGACGAGAAGGACGAGAAGCCCGGACGCGCCCGCGTCCAGCGAGCCGCCGTGGCCGACTTTCACGAGGTTGAACTGGCGCTTGACCGTCTTGACGACCGTCGAGAACGCGAGGCCCTCGGGCTTGTCGACGAGCAGGAAGCCGTTGAGGTCTTCAAGGCGCCGCAGCTGCAGGAGATTGGCCATGTGTCAGGTGGAGAGGCGGTCGAGAAGGGAGAGGACTTCGTCGCCCTTCTCAAGGCTCCGATCCAGCTGGAAGGTGAGGCGCGGCGTGAACTTCATGCGGACTTCGCGGTTGATGATCTGCTGGAACCGCTTCGCGTGGTGCTTGAGATGATCCATCGCGCTTTTCTTGACGTCCTCCTCGCCGAAGACGGAGACGCGCACGGTCGCGTCGCGCAAGTCCTTGCCGCACGAGACGCCCGTCACGGTGATGAGCCCCGGCGAGACGCTGTCGCCCTGGAGGACGGAGAACATGGACTCCGCGATCACGCGCTTCAGGAGGGAATTAATTCGTTCAAGACGGTCAACAGCCATATCAGCAAGATTCGGGAATGTGGTCGGAGCGGAGGGATTTGAACCCTCGGCCTTTTGCTCCCGAAGCAAACGCGCTACCAG
>CAVGMG010000055.1:0-9069 GCA_963630185.1 Alistipes onderdonkii
CCGCCAAGAGCTCCAAATGACGCCCATAACACTGCCCGCCAAAACCAGAGCCGCCGATATCAAACTGCACCCGATAAACATACCCGTATGCGTCTTGACTTATCTCGACGACAGTTCCAGTGAGGCGTTGATGTATCAACATCCTGACCCGATCTCCGATCTTGAATTTCATTTTTCGCCCTTTCTGTTCGTTTCGCCCGCCGCGGCCCTTCCGCAGCTTGCGGTGTGTAGTATAGCATTTGTCTGCCTTGACTGTCAATAGGCAACATATAGGCAAAATAACATAGGTCGATGCTGCGGAAAAAGTTAGTATCATCAGTATCAGTATCATGTAAAAATGATACTAAAAAATGATACCAAACCGCCGCATATGCGCGTTAGTATCAAAGTATCATCAGGGGGTGTGTATTATATACACACACCCCCATGAGATGATACTAATGATACTACACTTGCGCGCCCCCTACCCCCAGCGACGCCACCGGCCCACATTCAGACGCCTCCGCGCCGACTTCAGCCGCTTACCGGCAATTGCCTATTTTCAACTGTTGCCGATAATACCCTATTCCGCTACGCCAACAGGATACCGCCATCCCGCCCGCCATCCCGCCCGCGCGCCCCACGGCCTCCCCACGGCCTCACCAGGGCCGGGCCCTACGCATGCCGACAGGTCGCGCGCGTATTCGCGCCCAGGAAGCCCCAGGACGCGCCCGGACGCTTCGCACGGCCAACCACGCCCCAGACCCGCCCGGCGCGTTCCTGCGCAATCCTCGCGGCATCTGGCGCGGCCCGCCAAAATCGGCCCGATCCGCCCCGCCATCTGCCCATTTGACCGGGCCGCCTTGTGAAACACTTGCGGGAACACGCGCCCGCGCCTCGCTAACCGCGCATTTTTACGCGCTTTCTTTTCTTTTCTCGCGCTTGTCGCCGCGCTCCCCGTTGGTAGACTACCACCGCGCCCCCTCGCGCCGCCTGTCCGACCGCCCTGCCGCACGGCCTGCCGCCCCGCCTATGGGGGGATAGGCCCCCCGCAGGAGGCCGGGGGCCGTACGCGCGGTAGTAGCCCCTTGCGCATGCCGATGGGGGGATAAAGCGGAGATAAAGCGGGTGTATGATACGGGGCATGAGCGAGGAGAAGGGAGACTTGGCGGAGCGGTGGGACGCGCTTTACGGGCGCGCCCGGCTGATGCTTGACGAGGAGGGGGCGGCGTCGGAGGCGCGGCGGAAGGAGGTCGCGGCGAAGAAGCTGCGGCGCGCGGGGCTGGAGCGGATGCCCGTGGACGAGGGGAAGGTGAAGGAGGCGCTGCTCCGGTACGCGGAGACGAAGCGGTACGTGCCGTCCTTGGAGGCGGCCGGGGTGGGCAAGGAGGACATGAACCTCGCGTTCGGCCTGTGGGCGGAGGCGAAGACGGTCTACGACTACGTGCAGCGGATGCGGGACGAGGAGCGGACGCAGGAGATGGACGAGGTGGCGGACCTGGCGACGGACAAGCTGAAGGTGCTTCTGCGGGACGACAGGGGGAAGTGCCTGGTGAACGCGAAGCTTGTGATGCAGACGCTGGAGCGGCTTGACCGTCGGCGGTTCGGGGAGGACGCGGCGGTTTCGTCGGGGAAGGCGAAGTCGGGCGGGGACCCGATGGTGTACCAGATCTCGAACGTGCAGATGAACCTGGTGGGGTGCGACGCGCTGAAGTCGGCGTTCCCGACGGGGGGCGTGGTGGACGTGGACTCGGTGGTGAGGGCGTTGGAGGCGGCGGATGGACAGGACGCTTAGGTACGTGCCGTCGCCGACGTTCCGAGCGTTCCACGCGGTGCCGGCGGGGCTTGCGGAGTTCCGGATCGTGCGCGGGCCGCTTGGGAGCGGGAAGAGCGTGGGGTGCTGCAAGGAGATGTCGCTGACGACGGAGCTCCAGCCTGCGTTCGACTTCGGGGGCGACCCGAAGGACCCGGACAGCAGCGTGATGCCGGACGGGGAGCGGCATCCGGTGAGGTGGTCGAAGTGGCTTGTGGGGCGGGACACGAAGCCGGAGCTCTGGAACACGACGATCAAGACGATGCGGGAGGTGCTGCCTGGCTTTCGGATCGCGAGGCAGCAGCCGTCGCTGGAGGGGCGGATGGAGGTGCCGTCGATGCACGGGGACGGGACGTGGTGCCGGACGGACTTCGTGTTCATCCCGTTCGACGTGGAGGAGGACGAGCTGGAGCGCGCGGTCAAGTCGTTCGAGCCGTCCGGGGCGTGGATCAACGAGGGGAGCCACGTCCCGTGGAAGCGGATCTGGATGGCGAACTCCCGCGTGGGGCGCTTCCAGCCGGTGAAGCCGGAGCGCGAGGGGGACCCGCCGCTGTATCACTCGTTCGGGACGATCATCGACACGAACTCGCCGAACGAGACGAACTGGCTTCACCGGTTCGAGGTGGAGGAGAAGCCGGAGAAGATGCTGTTCTTCGTGCAGCCGCCGGCCTTGATCAAGACGGTGGACGAGAGCGGGCGGGAGGTCTACCTGAACAACGACGCGGAGAACGCGAGGAAGTTCGGGATCCGGCCTGCGGAGAACGTGACGCACCTGAAGGGCGGGTTCGAGTACTACCGGAAGATGCTGGTGGGGGGCGACCCGGACGACATCCGGAAGTGGTGCCTGAACCAGTACGGGACGTCGGTGGACGGGAAGCCGGTGTACGCGGCGTGGAACGCGGACGTCCACGTGAAGGACGGCCTGGAGTTCCTCCGGGGGCGGCCCCTGCTGCTGGGGACGGACTTCGGCCTGACGCCGGCGATGGTGTTCCTGCAGGTGGGGCCTGACGGGGTGGTGAGGGTCCTGGACGAGCTGCCGTCGTCGGACATGACGCTGGACGAGTTCCTGACGACGATGGTGGTGCCGAAGCTGGTGGAGCGGTTCGGGTGGCCGATGGGCTGTCCGCCGATCATGAACTACTGCGACCCTGCGGGGCGGCAGCGGACGCAGACGTACGGGGACACGTGCATCGAGCTCCTGAACAAGCGCGGGATCCGGACGGAGGCGTGCCCCGACCTGAGCAACGACTTCCGGACGCGGCGGGACGCGGTGGAGAGGCTACTGCGGGAGCGTCGGCTGGAGGTCGACGCGAGGTGCAAGACGCTGATCGCGGGGTTCAACGGCCACTACTGCTACCGTCGGCAGAGGTCGGACGTGGACGGGCGGGCGCGTTTCGCGGACGGGCCGGACAAGGGGAACTTCTACACGCACGTGCAGGACGCCTTGCAGTACCCGGTCGTGGCGGTGACGATGGGGGACGTGGACTTCGCGGCGCTCAGGCGCGGTCGCGAGGAGGGGTACGAGGGTCTTGCGGGGAACGGCGCGGCGGCGGCGATGTGCGTGTAGGGGGGAGATAAAGCGAAGATAAAGCGGCCCTATAATGTCGTGCGTATGGAGGAGAAGTCGACAGTCACGGAAAGCGGTCTTCCGGCGCGTTCGCCCGCGGCGGGAGGCGTGCCTGTGCCGTCTGCGCCGGAGGTGCCGACGACGCCGGCGATGCGCCGTCTCGCGTCGTGGGTGACGGACCGGTTCCGGGAGAACCGGGACCACCGCCGGGCGGCGGGGGTGGACGCGATGCTGCGCTACGCGGCGGACGCGAACGGGATGCGGTACTCGCCGTCGCAGGTGGCGGTGCTGGCGGAGAGCGGGATCGACCCGCGCAACTACCGTCCGCTGACGGCGATGAAGGTGCGCTCGGCGCGGGCGATGCTCTCGGACATCATCCGGCAGTCGGGCGACAAGCCCTACGTGCTGTCGCCGACGCCGAGGCCCGACGTGCCGGAGAGCGTGACGCGGAAGGTGATGGCGGGCATCGCGAAGGAGATCGCGGACTTCTTCGCGAAAAGCGGCGGGGCCTTGGGGTCCGCGGAGGAGGAGGCGCTGTTCTACCGGGTGCTGGTCGAGCGGGTCGGGCAGATGGCGGACGACGTGCGGCGCGGCGAGGAGGAGCACGCGAGGGAGTGCTGCGAGCGGATGGACGCGCTGATCCACGACCAGCTCGTGGAGGGCGGCTTCGTCGACGCGTTCCACCGGTTCGTCGGGTACCTGTGCCTCTACGGGACGGCGCTGATGGTGGGTCCGACGCCGCGCGTGGTGGCGCGGTGCCGGTGCCGCGAGCGGGAGACGAAGGCCGGCCCGGTGGTGCGCTACGAGCGGGAGTTCGCGGAGATTCCGACCTACGAGGCGGTGTCGCCGTGGGACTGCTTCCCCGCGCCGAACGCGAAGCGGGTGGACGAGGGGGCGTTGTGCATCCGCGTGCGCTACGCGGCGAACGAGCTTTGGAGGTACGCGGAGGCGGAGACGGGGGCGAAGTCGGGCGGGCGGACGCAGGGGTGGCAGGCGGACACGGTGCGCGCCCTGCTCTCGCGCTACCCTCGCGGCGGGCTGACGCTCGACCAGGAGACATACGACGTGGCGCGTGCGGAGGCGGAGAAGGACCGCCCTGCGGACGACAGGTCGTGCGTGCTGGAGGGGGTGCGGTGCTTCGCGAGCGTGAGGGGGAGCGAGCTCGTCGGGTTCGGGCTCCTGAAGACGCCGTCGGGGGCGAAGGTGGAGGTGTCGAGGTACTACCGCGCCGAGACGGTCGTCGTCGGGGGCTTCGTGGTGTTCTGCCGCGTGATCGACGAGCGGATGGGGATGCCGGCGGCGAAGGCCTGCCTCTACGAGACGCCTGACTCGTGGTGGGGGCAGACGATCGCGGAGCTGCTGTACTCGGCGCAGTCGCTTCAGAACAACGCGCTGAAGAACGTGATGATGAACGGGGCGCTGGCCTCGACGGGGATGTTCTACTGCACGGACGTGAACCGCGTGGTGAGGCTCGACGGCTCGCCGGCGCTGGCGGTGCGGGCGGGCAAGATGTTCGGCTTCCGCGCGTCGGCGGTCGGCGCGGGGGCGCCCATCGGGACGATCCAGGTGCCGGACAACACGGACAGGCAGGTCCAGGTGCTGAAGCTCGCGGCGCAGCTGGCGGACGACGACAGCGGCATCCCGCAGTACACGGTGGGGTCGAACGCGGGCCTTGGGAGCGGCGCGGGGCGCACGGCGTCGGGGCTCTCGATGATGCAGGAGTCGGCGTGCCGCGTGATCAACATGTGCGTGTGCGACATCGGGCTGAACATGATCGTGCCGATGGTGAGGAACACCTACGTCTACAACCTGCTGAACTCGGACGACATGTCGGTGAAGGGGGACGTGGAGGTGAACCCGTCGGGGCTGATGGGGCGGATCCTGAAGGAGGCGGAGAGCCAGCGCCGGATGCAGATGCTCGCGGCGCTGGGGCAGCACCCGGTGCTGGGCAAGGCGCTGACGGTGGAGGCGTTCTTCGAGCTCCTTCGCCCGGAGCTCGACAGCCTCGGCGTGAACCCGGACAAGATCGTGCCGTCGAAGGAGCGCATGGAGCTCTGCCAGCGGCTCCTCGACATGGCGCAGGCGCAGCGGGCGGCCTCCGCGCAGGCGCAGGGCGAGGGCGGCGGGCAGGGCGGCGGCGGTGGCGAGGCCGGGCCGACCGCCGAGCAGTCGAACGTGGCGCGGGTGGAGGCCGAGCCGCAGCGCGTGGCGATGGAGCAGGGGGCCCCGGCGGCGGGGACGGTCGCGGAGAGGAGGGGCGCGGCATGATGAGGCCTGGCGAGAGGGGGCTCGCGGACATCGACGCGGAGGACGTGAAGCGCGTCTGCGGGGACGCGGCGCACACGCGGGAGCTGTGCGCGTGGATGGCGAGGATCGTGGACGAGTCGAACAGGCTGCAGTCCGCGCTCGCCGACGGCGGGGACGAGGACGTGGGCATGCGCCTCGGCCGCCTTGCGGTCCAGATTTCGCTGTGCATGAGGATCGGGGACGCGGCACGCCGCGCTCTCTCCGAGCTCGAGGGCAAGCCACCTTCGGGCGAGGCGCGGGAATCCGCGCGCGGAGGCGTCCTGTGAGTCCCGTGCGCAGCGGCAAGACAGTCGGCGGAATCCCTCGGGTGAGGCTCCGCACGGCGACAGTAAACCCCCGGAACGGCAGCCGGGCTTATTGAGGCAAAAGGAACGAACGATGAACGAGAACGAGAAGGTGATCGCGGCCCTCGGGATGGGGGACGGGCGGGAGGCGAAGGAAAGCGACCTCCAGGCCCTGCTGGAGAAGTCTCAGCACACGGCGGACGTCTGGTCCGGCCGGGCGAAGAAGCTCGCGGAGGAAAAGGCCGCGCTTGAGGCTGAGCTTCGCCGGGTCAGGAGCGGGCAGGCCGTGAAGGACGCGACGGAATCGCTCACCGAGGCCGACCTGGGCGACACGCCCAAGGACTTCGTCGAGACGAGCGGCAAGGTCGCCGCGAAGCTCGTCGAGCAGGCCGAGGGGAGGCAGTCGGAGGAGATCCGCAAGCTGCGCGAGGAGATCGCGGCGAGGGACAGCAACGCTTTCCTCGCCGCCATCGGCGCGGCGAACCGCAAGTTCTTCTCCGACATCGCCCCCGGCGGCGACAAGGCCGAGCTGTGGGCGAGGTTCACGGACAGCAACCGCGAGACGCTTGCGGCGATCGTGCAGGGACACGACGTCGCGCGCTTCAACCGGCAGGTCGAGGCGTTCTACCGCGAGATCGGGGTTCCGAACCCTTCGGGGGGCGAGGGCGCGAGCGCCGCGCCGGCCCCCCGCGAGATCGGAGGCGCAAACGGCGGGACCGCGGCGGACGCGGCCGGCGAGCGCACGTACACGACGCAGGAGTACCTCGAAGCCCTCGACAGGGCGGAGACGGGCTTCCGCGCGAACGGCGACCGCAAGGCCTACGACGCGGCGACCTCGCTGCTCAACAAGGCCCTGGCGGAGGGGCGCGTGAAATAGGCGCGCTCTCCCCGCCGAGGGCGGAGAAGGAGGAATAGGCTATGGCTGACACAATCACGCCGGCGATCGGGGGCAACTTCCCCGCGACCCAGCACATCATCTTCGAGACGGAGTTCCGGCGCCGTCTGCGCGACCTGTCGGTCGTCGACAAGATCGTGAGCAAGAGCTGGAAGGGGCGGTTCCGCTCCACCGGCACGCAGATCCAGATCCCGGTGCTCCCGCTGATCCGGACGAACAAGCGCAACCCCGGCGACCCGGTCGTGTACCAGGACGTCAAGGGGGCGAGCGAGACGTTCACGATCCAGCGCGAGCGCGACGTGGCGTTCCACGTCGGCGTCGAGGACACGCTCTTCACGCCGATGAACCTGGAGAGCGAGGTGAACAAGGAGGCGCGCGCCCAGTTCGCGGAGGACCGCGACACGGAGTTCTTCGCGGACATCTACGCGAAGTGCCACAAGTCCAACTGCGGCGGCAAGGCGGGCGTCCGCCACGGGGCGTACGACCTCGGCACGGCGACCGCGCCGGTCTACCTGTACAAGACCGACGGTGACGCGACGACCGCGGGCGGCGCGTCGGCGCACAAGTTCTCCGCGACGGAGTTCGTGGCGAACCTGGTGGCGACGATCGAGGAGTGGCCGGGCGGCTCGCAGGGCGAGCTGACGGTGCTCGCGCCGACGTGCGTGCTGAACCGGCTCCTGAACTCGGAGCTGAAGTACGCCAACCGCATGGGCGACGCGTGCTCCGTCCTCCGCAAGGGGGTGAAGTACCTCGGCGACATCGCCGGCGCGCACGTGATCGGGTGCAACCAGCTCCCCTACTGGGAGGCGGACACGTCGGCGTCGCTGCCGCAGCGGTTCTGCTGCATGGTGGTGAACTCCAAGGCGATCGAGTACGCCGACGAGGTGATCATCGACGAGACGGTCAAGGACAAGGACCAGTACGGCAACTTCTACCGCACGATGGCCATCTACGACTGGTTCGCGCGCTACCCGGAGCTGTTCGGCTACGGCGTCTGCGCCCTCGGCTGAAACGGATAGGCGGGCGTCGGCGAGAGCCGCGCCCGCCGCAGAAAGGAGAGAAGGAAAATGGCAGCACTCATTACTGATGCGACCGTCAAGGGTCGCGGGCTGAAGTTCAACGTCCGCTCGTACAGGCTCGAGCGGGTGATCGACTTCTCGGACGTCTCGCTCTCGGCGACGACGAACTACGAGGTCGGCGACCTGCCGGCGGGCTTCGTGCCGCGCTGCGCGGCCGTCGTGGAGGCGGTCAAGGCTGGGGCGTCGGGCACGCTCGGCGTCTACCTGAAGAGCGACAGCACGAAGCTCGTCGAGCGCACGCTCGGCGCGGCGGCGGGCCACACGGCGGCGGCGGTGTCGGGCAAGCACCTGACGGGCGAGGCCGAGGCGGTCTGCGTCGCGCTGGGCGCGGCGCAGGCGACCGGCAAGGTGAAGGTCGTCCTCGCGGGCGACCTCATGACCGGCGCGTGGGACGACGGGCTCGCGGACGACCCGTCCGACCCGGCGGCGCACGTCAAGGGCAACAAGATGTGACGTCGTGCCGCCCCGCCGCGCTTTCTTCCTGTCTGTTTGGGCGCGGCGGGGCGGCGTTTCGTCGAACGAAAGGAACGCTGAAATGACGCAGTACTACATCCACATGAAGGACGGCCGCGTGATCGCGGGGACGAGCGAGACGAAGGACAACCTCAACTACCGCCCGATCGACGTCTCCTACGCGCTCGCGATCCGCGACGGCAAGGTGACGGCGGAGGAGGTGATCTCGGAGATCAACGCGAAGTCCGGGACGCCCGACTTCTCCGCGCTGCAGAAGGCCGTGACGAAGCTGAACGTGCGCAGCACGGAGCTCTGCCTGGAGGAGCACGCTCAGGGCGGCGACGCGTCGGTGGCGGCGGCGAGCGCGGGCGTGCTGGGGAAGTTCGCCGGGCGGAAGTCCGAGGCGGCCCCGGCGGAGCCGCGCAAGGCGGCGAAGGTGACGGTCTGACGCGGAGGCGGACATGGCCAACTCGTTCCAGGAGGAGCAGGACCCGCCGGAGGTCGAGACGCTGGCCTCGCTCGCCGAGAACCTGGTCTACAGGCTTCCCGGCTGCGACGACCTGACGGTGCGCAAGGCGCTCCGCGACGTGTACCGCGAGTTCTGCCGAGAGACGAAGTGCCTCACGGCGGAGCGGCGCGTGGAGCTGGAGGCGGGGCGGCGCGACTATCCGCTGCCGCCCGCGTTCGGCGGC
>CAVGMG010000056.1:0-9044 GCA_963630185.1 Alistipes onderdonkii
CGCCGACACGTCGTTTGCCGAAAAAGGCGTCATCTACGAAATCAAGACGGGCGCAGAAGCGGATTGAGTCCAACCGAAAACTACCGCCCGAAGAGCGCGCGCTGCGTCAGGAGCGTGTCGCGCAGGGGGCGGAAGTGGGAGGCGCGGTTGGACGCGACGTAAATCGTCTTGACGGGCACTTCGACAATCGCCTCGCCGCGACGGCGCAGAAAGGGAAACCACGCGGCCTCGAACTCGAAGCGCGACCCGCGAAGAGCCGCCAGATCCGCGAAGAGCCGCCTTGGCACGGCTCGCAGACCCGTCTGCGTGTCGCGCACGCGAAAGCCAAAGAGGAGAAAGACCTCCCACGCCGTCCAGCGGTTGCCCCACCACGAGCGGAACGGCACGTTTTTCGCCGAGAAGTCGCGCACTCCGAAGACGACGCTGTCCATCGATGCCGCGCGCGCGGCGACGGCGAGAACGTCCGACACATCGTGCTGGCCGTCGCCGTCGGCGAAGACCGCCCCCGCGATGTCGGAGCGGCGTTCGAGCAGAAAACGCAGCGCCGTCTTCATGGCCTCGCCCTTGCCCCTGTTCGCCGCATGCCGCAGAAGGACGACGGCGGGCGGAAGCGCACGGAAGTCCTCCTGCCGCTCCACGCTTCCGTCGTCCACGACGACGACGAGATCGAACGATTCGAGAAGCCGCTCGCAGAGCCCCTTCAGCGGCGGCTCCGGATTGAAGACGGGAACGACGGCGGCAAACGGGCTTTTCATGTGAGGTTCGCCTCAATCGCGTCCTTGACGTCCTGCGTCAGGCGGACCGCCGCCTCGTGCAGGGATTCGCCCGCCCGGCAGGAGGCCGCGAGGGGTTCGCTCGCGTGGAACGAATAGGTCACGCACTTATCTCCCATGTCCCAGGCGGGCTGGCGTTTCGCGAGAAGCCGGCGCGAGAGCCTGATCGCGACGCACACGAGGGGGGCGTGCGCCCGGAGGGCCAGCTGCGCCGCGCCGCGATGAAACCGCTGGAGGGTCGAGGGCGACGGCGAGCGCGTCCCCTCCGGGAAGATGAGGACGTTCCACCCCTGCGCGAGATAGGCCGGCGCGACGTCGAGGAGATGCGCGTTGTCGGGGAGCGCCGTGGCGCGGACGGCGAACGACACGGGGAAGCGCGAGAAGAGCCCGCTCTTCGCGACGTAGAGAGTCTTCGGAACGAGCGCGACGAGAAGGACGACGTCGATGAGGGAGGGGTGGTTGGCGACGATGACGGCGCCTCGGCAGGGCGCGAGATTCCCCTTTTCAAGGCGAATGAGCCGCACGGCGCAGAAGAGGCGCACCAACGTGCGCCAGAGGCCGCGCACGAGGCCGTGGGCGACGAGGCGGTTTCGGACGAGAACCATGAAAGGCCCCAGAAGGAGCGCACCGAGCGCAAAGAGGGCGAAGAAGAAAAGGGCCGCCGCTGCGCGAAGGAGTCTCATGGCGCCTCGAAGCCGTAGAGGAACGAGAAGCCGTGGCCTGCGTCCGTCTCCTCCGCATAGACGAAGAGCGTCGGCGTCTCCGCCGGAAGAAGCGCCTCCAAGAGCCCCAGGCGGATCGTCGCGTCGCCGGCGGCGAGAGCCGTGTAGGGCGCGGTGTTCTTCGTGAAGACGCTCCAGAGGCCGGGCGCCGCGTTGTAGACGGAGGAGCTGAAGCGCGTCGGCGACACCGTGCCGTCGCGGGCGAAGTCGTCCGCCGTCCGGTGCGTCAGCGTCACCTCGCCGTCGCGGCTCGCGAAGACGATGCGCTTGGGCGCGGGCGCGTCCTCGAAATGCGCCAGATGGAAAAAGACCTTCTGAAGCGGCGACAGGCGGCGGCGCAGGAGAGGCGGCACAAAGGACAAATCCACCTCGTCCAACGAGGAGACTTTCTTTCGCGCCAGGATAATCGCCTTTTTCATGCGCGGCGGAAAATGAGGGAGGTGTTGACGCCGCCGAACGCGAAGTTGTTGCTCATGGCGTATTCGACGTCCAGCTCGCGCCCGGCGCCCATGATGAAGTCATGCTCGCCGCAGCGCGGATCGGGCGTCACGAGGTTGAGGTTGGGCGCGAAGAAGCGGTGGCGCATCATCTCGACCGTCATGACGGCCTCGATGGCCCCGCACGCGCCCAGCGTATGCCCCGTGTAGCTCTTGAGCGTGCTGATCGGCGGCTTGTGCGACGCGAAGACCCTCTCCACCGCCTGGCATTCGGCGACGTCGCCGAGATCCGTCGCCGTGCCGTGGGCGTTGACGTAGCCCACCGCCGACGCGGGCAGGGCGGCGTCTTCAAGCGAGAGGCGCAGCGCCTCGGCCTGCGTCTCGGCCTTCGGCTGCGTCACGTGCGAGCCGTCCGTGTTCGTGCCGAAGCCGACGACCTCCGCCAGCGCCGTCGCCCCGCGCGCCCGCGCATGATCCGCCTCTTCGAGGACGAGCGTCGCCGCGCCGTCGCCGATGACGAGGCCGTCGCGGGAGGCGTCGAAGGCGCGAGGCGTCGTCTCGGGCGCGTCGTTCCGGCGGGACGTCGCGAAAAGCGTGTCGAAGACCGCCACCTGCGTGACGCTGAACTCCTCCGCCCCGCCCGCGATCATGACGTCCTGCCTGCCGAAGCGGATGGCCTCATACGCCTCGCCGACCGCGAGCGACCCCGACGTGCAGGCCGTCCCCGTCGGCAGGAGGCGACCCGTCGTCCCGAAGTGGACGGACAGGTTCACCGCGCACGTCTGCGGCATCATCTTGATGTAGGTCGAGCTCGTCACGTTCTTGACTTCGCGGTTCATCAAGACCGAGAGGAAGTCGGCGTTCGCCGCCACGCCGCCCGAGCACGAGCCGTAGGCGACGCCCAGCCGCCCGCCCTTCAGGATCGGGCTTTCGAGAAGGCCGGCCTGGGCGAGAGCCTGCTCCGTCGCGTCGAGCGCCATCTCCGACACGGGGCTCATCGTGCGGACGACCTTCCGCGTGTAGCGCTCGGGGCGCGTCCAGAGCGAAGGCGCCCAGAGGTGCGACTGGAGCCCCTTGTAGGTCGCGAGGTCGTCGGACGCGCACACGCAGTTCTTCAGGGTCTTCAGCCGCTCGAACGCGGCCGGGACGCTCTTCCCCAGGGAGCTGACGATCCCCATTCCCGTGATGACGACGCGCCGCATCAGAAAAGCCCTCCGTTGACGTTCAGAACCTGCCGCGTGACGTAGGAGGCCTCCTCCGAGAGGAGGAAGCGCACGACGTGGGCGATCTCCTCCGGCTTCGCGAAGCGGCGCATCGGGATGGCCTTCAGCGCCTCTTCCGCCACGACGTCCGCGACCATGTCCGTCTCGACGAGGCCCGGCGCGACGCAGTTGACGGTGATCTTGCGCCGCGCCAGCTCCACGGCGAGCGACTTCGCCGCGCCGATGAGCCCGGCCTTGGCGGCGGCGTAGTTCGTCTGCCCCCGGTTGCCGATGACGCCCGAGACGGACGAGATGACGACGATCCGGCCGGGGGCGCGCGCCTGAACCATGGGAAGCACGAGCGGCTTGAGGCAGTTGTAGAACCCGTCGAGATCCGTGCGAAGGACGCGGTCCCAGCTCTCGTCCTCCATGGCGGGGAACGCCTGGTCGTCCGCGATGCCCGCATTGAGGACGACGCCGTAGGGCGCGCCGCGCTCTGCGACAAGGCCTTCGAGAGCCGCCTTCGCCGCCGCGCGGTCGGACACGTCGAACTTGAGATCCGTCTCGTCCGACGTGCGCGAATGCGTCACGACGTCGTAGCCCGCGTCCGCCAACGCCTTGGCGATCGCCTTGCCGATCCCTCGGCTCGAACCCGTCACGAGAACCGTCTTACCCATAGGACGCCAACCTTTCCTGCGTCATCTCGCCGTCCGGCTGATACGCCGTCACCGTCGCCGACGCGACGCACGCGCCGTCCGGCGAGAGAATCTCGCAATCGAAACTTCCAAACGACTCGTCCGCATACACGCACCGCGCCTTGACGCGATACCTTGCGCCGCACGCAAAGGACGGAACGGAAACTGTCAGGCGGCGCGACCCCAGAACGAAGCCGATCTGGGGCGGAAGGCCCTGCGAACGCCGCTTGCGCCCCACGACGAGAGCCATCGTCTGCGCCATGTATTCGAGGGCGACGCACGACGGCACGCCTTGGAGGCTCGGCTCGAAGAAGGGAGACTCCGGCGTCACGTCCACGAAGGCGACGGCCTCTTCAAGGCACGCGCCCTCCTCGAATCCAGTCAAAAGGACGAGCGGCGGCTTCTGGGGGAGAAGGTCTTTGACGTCCATCACGCCGCCTCCTCCTCGTCGCGAAGCCCCAGGACGAGGCTCGCGTTGCTCCCGCCGAACGCGAAGGAGTTCGAGAGAACCGTCCGCACGCGCGTCGCGTCGCCCACGCGGGGAACGGGAAACGGCGCAAGCTCGCGGTCGATGTCCGCGACCTGGTGGGGCGGGAGGCCGCCGCCTCGCAGAAGCGTGAGGACGCAAAGCGCCGCTTCGAGAGCCCCTGCCGCGCCCAGGCAATGCCCCGTCAGGGGCTTCGTGGACGACACGGGGATGCGCGACGAGAAGAGCCGCCGAACGGCCGCGCACTCCATCGCGTCGTTGTAGACCGTTCCCGTGCCGTGCAGGTTGATGTAACCGACGTCCTCCGGCTTGAGACGCGCCTCCTGAAGAGCCTTCTCCATCGAGGCGAACGCGCCCTTCCCCTCCGGGTCGGGGGCGGTCAGGTGGTAGGCGTCCGAACTTTCCCCCACGCCCAGGAGAAAGACGCCTCGCGGCAGGACACGTTTCTTCGCTTCGCCGGCGCGGCGAAGGACGAAAAAGGCCGCGCCCTCGCCAAGGTTGATGCCGTCGCGGTCTGGCGAAAGAGGCCGCGTCAGATTGGGCGAAAGCGACTCCAGCGCGTGAAAGCCCTCGATGACCGTGCGCGTCTTGGCGTCCGCGCCGCCGACGACGACGGCGTCGCACACGTTCGACAGAAGAAGGTTTCGCGCCGACGCAAAGGCCTTGGCGCTGGAGGAGCACGCCGTCGAGACGGAGAAGACGGGCCCTTGAACGCCCCACCTCTCGCGCAACCGCTTGGCGGGGTAGGCCATGTCGATTTCGTCGCGCCTCTCCGTGAACTCCTCCATCGTCGAATTGCTCGTGCCGACGACGGCGCCCACGCGCTCGGGCGGGACTTCCTCGAAGAGGCTGTCCAGCCGAAGCTGCGAGACGGCCTCGTCAAGAAGCGCGGCCACGCGCGTCGGCGCGGACGCGAAGGCCTCGGCGGGAAGGTGCGCCTCGCCGAAGAACGAGACGTCGCCGCCCGACAGGGAGATTTTCCGCATGCCGTCCTGCGAGCCGGCGAACAGGCGCACGGACGTGTCGTCGCGCCCGCGCCCGAGGGCCGACACGAGACCGAGATCCGTCAGGACGACGTTCACGTCCGGCCGTACGCGCGGAGTTTCTCGTAGCGCATTTCAAGGAGCTGCTCGGGCGGAATCTTCTTGAGCTCCCGAAGCGCCTTCAAGACGGACTTCTTCACGCTGTCGATGGCCGCCGCCGGATCCGCCTGCGCCCCGCCCGCCGGCTCCTTGACGACCTCGTCGACGACGTTGAGGCGCAGGAGGTCGCCCGCCGTCATCTTCAGCGCCTCGGCCGCCTCGGGGGCCTTCTTGCCGTCGCGCCAGAGGATGCCCGCGCAGCCCTCCGGGGAGATGACCGAGTAGACGGCGTTCTCCATCATGAGAATCCTGTCGCCCACGGCAATCGCCAAAGCCCCGCCGGAGCCGCCCTCGCCCGTCACGACGACGACGATGGGCGTCTGGAGGCGCGAGAAGAACTCCAGGCTCTTCGCGATCGCCTCCGCCTGCCCGCGCTCCTCGGCCTCCTTGCCGGGATAGGCGCCGGGCGTGTCCACGAACGTGACGATGGGACGGGCGAACCGCTCCGCCAGCCGCGCCAGGCGCATCGCCTTGCGGTAGCCGTCCGGGTTGGCCATGCCGAAGTTGGAGGC
Source organism: Alistipes onderdonkii (assembly GCA_963630185.1). Classification (GTDB taxonomy): domain Bacteria; phylum Verrucomicrobiota; class Kiritimatiellia; order RFP12; family UBA1067; genus UBA1067. The sequence goes on from CAVGMG010000056.1 coordinate 5,971, forward strand.
CATGTTCTCCTCGACCGTCGCGCCCTTGTTGTGGCCGAGGAAGAGGCAGACCTCGCCCGCCATCGTCCCGAAGCCCGCCAGAAGGGCCGGGTCGTCGTAGACGAGCCGGTCGCCGTGAAGCTCCTCGAAGTCGTCGCACATCCGCGCGATGAAGTCCCTCGCGTGCGGACGCGCCGGGTCGCGCGCGATCTTGACGCGGTCGAAAGCCGTCATTTTCCTTGCACTCATTTGCAGTCTCCCTTCCCCGTTACGCCGCGAAATAGCCGAGCATCCGCGACAGAAACGCCTTCATGTCCTTGCGCTCGACGATCTTGTCGATGAAGCCGTGCTTTTCGAGGTATTCCGCCGACTGGAAGTCGTCGGGCAGCTTCTGGTGGATCGTGTTCTCGATGACGCGCCGGCCGGCGAAGCCGATCAGGGCCTTGGGCTCCGTGACGTTGATGTCGCCGAGCATCGCGAACGACGCCGACACGCCGCCCGTCGTCGGGTCCGTGAGGACGGAGATGAACGCGAGCCCCGCCTCCTTCAGCCGCGCAATGGCGGCGGACGTCTTGGCCATCTGCATGAGCGAGAGGATGCCCTCGTGCATCCGCGCCCCGCCCGACGCGCTGAAGATGACGAGCGCGCGCCGCTCGGCGATCGCCTGCTCGCAGGCGCGGGCGATCCGCTCGCCCGTTCCCGTGCCGAGCGAGCCGCCCATGAAGCCGAAGTCCATGACGCCCAGCATCGCGGGGTGGCCGCCGATGGTGCACGCGCCCATGACGATGGACTCCGTCTCGCCCGTCTTCGCGATCGTCGCCTCGACCTTGTCCTTGTAGGCGCCCGAGGCGTCGTGGAACGACAGGTGGTCCGAATAGGAGATCTCGCGGAAGACCTCCTGGAACGAGCCCGCGTCCGCGATCTGCGCAATGCGCTCGCGCACGGGAAGCCGCCCGTGGTAGTTGCACTTCGGGCAGATGCAGTTGCTCTTCTTCCAGAGGGCCTTCTCGAAGTGACTGCCGCACTTCGGGCAGATCGCCCAGAGGGCCTTGGCCGGCGGAATCGCGGGCCTTTCCTTCTTCTCGAACCAGCTCATCGCGTGAATTCCCTTCTCTTAAGCGTCCTTGGGCATGGGGGCGAGCGTCTCGAAGTCCGAGGTCGACCCCGTGTAGCCCGACATCACGAGGCTGAGCTCCGTCCGCGCGCGCGGATAGGCCACGTTCAGCCAGAATTCGAGGGAGGCCTTCTTGGACTCGTATTTCGCGGCGGCCTTGACGAAGAGCGCGGCGACGACGAGCCAGATGGCCGCGTCCACGAGCTTCCGCGCCGAGAGGTCGTGGTAGGCCTTGGGCTCGCTCTGCGCCTTGACGAACGCGCTCGCCGCCTCCAGCTCTTTGAGGAGCGTAGCCATGCGCGGATGCGCGCTCTCCCAGCCCGCCCCCAGGACGTCGTCGACGACGTCCTTGACGAGGCCGCCCGTCACGCCGGCGACGGCGGCGACGACCTGGAGCTGCGACGTGCCCTCGTAGATCGTCGCGATGCGGCTGTCGCGCAGATACCGCTCGCACGGATAGTCCTTCATGAAGCCCGACCCGCCGAGGACGCTGATGGCGCCCTGCGCGTTGCGCATCGACATCTCCGAGCCGTAGTATTTGGCCATGGGCGTCAGCATCTTGTTGAAGGCGGCGACCTTCTTGAGACGCGCCCGGACGGCGGGCGCGGCGTCCGTGCCCTTGACGGCGGCGAACTTCCGCTCCAGCCCGGCCTCCAGGTCGACGTTCTTCGCCGAGTAGTAGGTGAGCAGACGCGCGGCCTGGAGCTCGACGCTCATCGTGCTCATGAGCTCGCGGAGCGCGGGGAACGTGTCGATCGTGACGCCGAACTGGCGGCGGCTCGCGGCATACGCGCGCGCCGCGCGGTAGGCCGCCTCGCCGATGCCCGTGCCCTGCGCGGCGATGCCCATGCGGGCCCCGTTCATGAGGGCCATCACGTAGGTGATGAGCCCGCGCTTGCGCAGGCCGATCAGCGTCGCGGGCGCTTCGGTGAAGACCATCTCGCACGTCGGCGAGCCGTGGATGCCGAGCTTGTTTTCGAGGCGGCGGACCTTGACCCACGGGCCCTTCTCGACGAGCAGGCAGCTAAGGCCGCGCCCGTCGGTGAACTCGGGCTCGGTGCGGGCGAGGACGAGGAGGACTTCGCCGCAGCCGTTCGTGATGAAGCGCTTGACGCCGTTCACGAACCAGTTGCCGTTCGCGTCCTGGTGCGCCGTCGTCTTGACGCTCTGGAGGTCGCTGCCCGCGTCAGGCTCCGTCAAGACCATCGCGCCCGTCCATTCGCCCGTCACGAGGCGCGGGACGTATTTCTTCTTGACGTCCTCGTCGGCGAACATGTTGATCGTCTCGGCGATGCCCTGAAGGCCGAAGAGGTTCATGAGCGAGGCGTCGCCGCGCGAGACGATGTCGTTGCACGCCGTGAGGACGGTGCAGGGCATGTTGAGGCCGCCGAGGTAGTAGGGGATCGTCACGCCCATGAGGCCCGTCTTGCCGAAGAGCTCGATGGCGAGCTTCATGCCGGGCGCCCGCGTGACGGAGCCGTCCTCGTTGAGCGTGTTCCCGACCGCGTCCGTCTCCTCGGCGAGCGGCGCGATGCGGTCGGCCATGATCTCGCCGCACAGGGAGATCGCCCGCTTGTAGTTGTCGATGGCGTCCGCCGCGTCCTTCGGCGCGAAGTCGTAGTCCTTCGCGAACCTGAAGTCCTCTTCGAGAAGCGTCGCCACCTCCGTCAGGTCCAGGAGGTCAAGCGTCTCTTCGATGTCGGCGTTGTCCAGATAGAAGTTGCCCATATTAGCCTTTCGCGCGAATCGCCTTGATGAGTTTGGGGATGACGACGTTCAGGTCGCCCACGAGACCGTAGTGCGCCACCTTGAAGATGGGGGCGTCGGGATCCGTGTTGATGGCGATGATCTTCGCGGCGTCCTGCATGCCGGCGAGGTGCTGCACCGCGCCGGAGATGCCGCAGCTGATGAAGAGCGCGGGGCGCACCGTGACGCCCGTCTGCCCGATCTGCCGCTCGTGCTCGCAGTAGCCGAGGTCGAC
>CAVGMG010000057.1:0-9013 GCA_963630185.1 Alistipes onderdonkii
GGCGACCCGGCGCCGGTCACGGAGATCGCGGACATCGCGAAGGCCTGCGGCTACAAGAAGGTCGCGAAGGTCTCCGCCGACGACATCCCCGCGCTTGAGCGCGTCCTCGCCGACGCCATGGACGGCGACGAGCCCGCGCTCGTCATCGCCTACGCGCCGTGCCGGATCGCGGCGAAGCTGACGAAGGAAGGCCTCTGCCAGACAGACCCGGAGAAGTGCAAGGCGTGCGGCGCGTGCTTCAAGCTCGGCTGCCCCGCCATCACGCGCGGCAAGGAGGTCGCGCCCGGCCGCTTCCAGATGACCATCGACGAGAGCCAGTGCGCCGGGTGCCGCCACTGCTCGCAAGTCTGCCCCTTTGGAGCGATCGTGCGCATCCGATGAAATCCCTTCAGGACATCGTCGACCTGGCGTCCGCCTTCTACGGGAGCCAAGTCCTCTTCGCCGCCGTCGAGCACGACGTCTTCTCGCGCGTGGAGAAGGGCGAGTTCGCGGACGTGGACGAGGGGAAACTCCCTCGCGGCCTTCGCCTCCTTCTCGATGCGTGCGCCGCCGAGGGGCTTCTCGTCAAGACGGGGAGGGCTTACGAGAACACGCCCGCCGGGCGCCTCTCCCTCGTGCGCGGTGCGCCCGCCGACCTGACGAAGGCCGTCGGCTACAACCGCGACGTCTACCCCGCGTGGGGGCGTCTTGCGGATTTCGTGCGGACGAACGAATGCGTCGAGCGGCCCGAACTCCACCTGGGCGAGGACGAGGCGCGGACGAAGGCGTTTGCGGCGGCGATGTTCTCGCGGGCGATGGGCATCGGGCGCGGCGTCGTTCCCCTGATCGACACGTCGAGCGTGGCGGGCGGGTCGCCGCGCCTCCTCGACCTGGCCGGCGGGCCCGGCGCGTATGCGATTTTGCTCGCGCAGAAGAACCCTGCCCTCACGTGCGTCACGGTCGACTTGCCCGCCATCTCCCGCGAGGCGGCCTCTTTCGTCCGCGACGCGCAGCTCTCCGGCCGCATCGAATGCCGGGCGGGCGACTACCACGCGGACGACGACGAACCGTCGTCCTACGACGTCGTCACGATCTTCGGCGCGCTCCACCAGGAGACGCCCGAGGCCATCGTGGACATCCTCTCGCGCGCGAAAAGGGCCCTCCGCCCCGGCGGGCGCGTCTACGTCCTCGACATGATGACGGACGAGACGAGGACCGCCCCCGCGTTCTCGGCGCTCTTCGCCCTCAACATGGCCCTGACGACGACGTCGGGCTGGGTCTTTTCGGACGCGGAGCTCAAGGCGTGGATGCGCGAGGCGGGCCTGACGCCCGGCGCGACGACGCCGCTTCCCCCGCCCATGCCCCATTGGCTTGTGACCGCTCGCGCATGACGACCATGAGAAAGACACTTGCCGCGCTGTCGTTCGTCCTTCTGGTCGTCGGGTTCAAGACGCTTATCTTCGACCAGATGCCGGGGCTTTTCCAGAATCCGCAGGAGGATCTCTCCTTCGGCTGGTACGTGCCGCTCTTCTCGGCCTACGTCGTCTGGGCGAAGCGCAAGGACATTCTCGCGTCCTTCGCGTCGCCGAGCTGGGTCGGCTTTCTCCTGACGCTGCCGTGCCTCTTCGTCGGCTTCCTCGGCGTGCGCGGCCTCCAGGTGCGCTTCGAGATCCTCTCGTTCGTCGGCCTCCTCGTCACGCTCGCGTGGGCGTATTTCGGGCGGCGGACGGCATCGAAGATCCTCTTCCCCGCCGCGTTCCTCCTCTTCTGCATTCCGCTCGCCACGTTCCTCGACGTCGTCACGGTGCACCTTCGCCTTTTCGCGACGGGCGCGGCGTGCGCGATTCTCAAGGGCTTCGGCGCGGACATCGTGCGCACGGGCACGATGCTCGCCTCCTCCGACGGCTCGTTCGCCGTGGACGTCGCCGACCCCTGCTCCGGGCTCCGCTCCATCTTCGCGCTCATGGCCCTGACGGCGGCCTACGCCTACCTGACGCAGAAGACGCTCCTCGGGCGCGTCCTCCTCTTCGCGTGCTCCGTGCCGCTCGCCATCGTCGGCAACATCGTGCGCATCCTCACGATCTGCCTCGTCGGGACATGCGCCTCGAAGGAGTTTGCGACCGGGTTCTACCACGACTATTCCGGGTATGTCGTCTTCCTGGCGGCGCTCGCGCTGATGGTCGTCGCGGGCGAGGGGATCTCGCGCCTGACGCAGGCTCTCTCGCGTCCTCGCGCCCACGCGGAGGAGAAGCCGCCCGTCCAGCAGGGCGGCAACGGAGAAGGGGAGGGGACGCGCCGCTTCTCGCCCGTTCCCGCCCTCACGTTCGCCGTTCTCGCGCTCTTCATGGCCCTCTTCCTCCTGACGCCCGAGACGACGCTCTGCGAAGCGCCGCGCCTTTCCCTGAAGGAGCTTCCCGCCCTGACGTCCGAGCCCCTTGAGGTGAGCGAAGCGGAGAAGACGATCCTCCCCGGCGACACGCATCTCGACAAGCGGCTCTACACGTCGCCCGACGGCACGTGGTTCGCCGTCACGCTCGTCGTCGGCGGACACTCGAAAAGCTCCATCCACCGCCCCGAGCTCTGCCTGCCCTCGCAGGGCTTCCTCATGCTCAACCCCCGGACGGTCGACGTCGCCGCCACGCCGTGGCGGATGCTCGACCTCCACGCCGCCGCCGTGCCGCGCCCCATGCGCTTCGCCTACACGTTCCTGAACCAGGAGGGCTTCAAGACGTCTTCGCACGTCCGCCGCATCCTGCGCGACGTCTGGGACCGCTCTTTCTACAACCGCATTGACCGCTGGGCGATGGTGACGGTCTATTCGTCGGCCGAGACGGACGAAGGCCTCGCGCTCTTCCTCGGCGCACTCGAAAGGATGGTGGGCGAATGAAGACGGCTCTTTTCTGCTTGGGCGGCTTTGCCGCGTCGCTCGTCCTGACGCTCGTCCTCACGCCTCTCGTGCGGGTTCTCAACCGCCGCCTCGGCATGGTGGACAAGCCCGACCCCCGGCGCATCAACAAGGTCCCCGTCGTGCGCGGCGGCGGCCTCGCCCTCTTCGTCGGCGTGATCGTCCCGACGCTTCTCTTCGTCGCCTTGAGCGACATCCCGGTTCTGCCGTTCGCCAACGCGAACTTCTACAGGCTCGCCGTCCTCTCGCTCGCCATCGTCGCCGTCGGCTACGCCGACGACAAGTTCGGCTTGAAGCCCCTCGTGAAGCTCCTCCTCCAGCTCGCCGTCGCCTTTCTCGTCTGGTTCTGGGTCGGCCTCGGCTTCCGCGACATGTGGCCGTCCCTCCCCTGCTGGGCCGACTGCGCCCTCACCGTCTTCTGGATCGCCGGGGCCATCAACGCCTTCAACCTCATCGACGGGCTGGACGGCCTCGCGTCGGGCCTCGCGTTCGTCGCCGTCGTGGGCATGGCGGGCGTCCGCGCCTTCTCCGGGCTCTCGGAGGGGCTTCTCCTCTACGGCACGCTCGCGGGCGGCCTCCTCGGCTTCCTTCGCTACAACTACAACCCCGCGTCCGTCTTCCTCGGCGACTGCGGGTCGATGTTCATCGGCTTCGCGATCTCCGTGCTGCCCTTGTGCTCGCACGCGCCCGACTCCTTCCTCGTCTCGGTCGGCGTGCCGCTCCTCGCGATGGGCGTGCCGATCTTCGACACGTCGCTCGCGATCCTGCGCCGCTCCATCCGCCACTTCCTGCGCAAGGAGGGCGTCCAGGAGGGGAACGACGAGGTCATGACGGCCGACACCGACCACCTCCACCACAGGATCCTGCGCGAAGAGGGCTTCAGCCAGCGCAAGGCCGTCTGGATCCTCTACTCGATGACGCTCTTCCTCGTGGGGATGTCGTTTTTGAGCGTCGTCTTCTCGTCCCGCATGGCGGGGATCTGGCTCCTGACCTTCACGGTCGCCATCGTCATCGCCTTCCGCGACATGGCCCGCATCGAGATCTTCGACTTCTCGCTCCTCCTCGACCGGATGGCGCACAGCAAGGAGGAGACGGCCGGCGTCGGGCTCTCGCGCTTCGCGACGCCGATCTACCTCGTCGTGGACATCCTCCTGCTCGCCGGGGTCTACCTCGCCTGCGTGTTCCTCCTCGACTTCTCGATGCCGGCCAAGACCCTCCGCTTCGCCACGATCTTCCGCGTCTTCGTCACGCTGTTCTTCTGCGTCCTCCTGAAGGCGTATGCGACCGTCTGGTCGCGCGCCGTCGTCTCGAACTTCCTGCGCCTCTTCCTGGCCTGCTTCCTCGGCGGCGCGGTCGGGTCGGTCGTCCTCTCGTTCGTGGCGTCGTTCGACATCCTGCACGTCCTCGCGCTGACGGTTCTCTACGTCCTGCTCTCGTTCTTCTTCCTGGCGTTCGTCCGCCTCGTGCGGCCGATCGTCCGCGACCTCCTCTACGTCCTGAGCACGAACAGGCTCATCAACCGCCGGGACGTCTCGCGGATTCTCGTCTACGGGACGGGCCTCCGCTACAAGGCGTTCCGCCGCGAGCTGGTCCGCTCCTCGGCCGTCAACAGCCGCGTCATCGTGGGGCTTCTCGACGACAACCCCCTGCTTCTTCACAACTACATCGGCGGCCTCCAGATCAGGGGCTCGTTCAAGGACGCGCCGACCGTCGTCAACGCGCTCAACGTCGACACCGTCGTCGTGGCCTTCAAGGCCTCGGACGACGAGCTGCGCGAAATCGCCGCCGCGCTCAGGCCGCTCGGCGTGCGCGTGACCGTCTTCAACTTTTCTGAAGAACCCGTTCAAGGAGACGACTATGGAACAGCTGACGCATGAGGAGATCCTCGCCTACCACAAGGGCGGCAAGGTCTCCGTGTCCCTGCCGAAGAGGCTTGCGACGCAGAAGGACCTCTCCCTCGCCTACACGCCCGGCGTGGCGCAGGCGGTCAAGGAGATCGCGAAGGACCCCGCGTCCGTCTACGACGTGACGGCGAAGGGCAACCTCGTCGCCGTCGTCTCGGACGGCACGGCGATCCTCGGCCTCGGCGACCTCGGCGCGGCCGCCTCGATCCCCGTCATGGAGGGCAAGGCCGTCCTCTTCAAGGCGTTCGGCGACGTGAACGCCTGGCCCGTGCCGCTCGGCGGCTGCCGCGTCGGCGGGGGCGAGACGGGCAAGACCGACCCGGAGCGCGTCATCGCCGCCGTCAAGGCGATCGCGCCGCAATACGGCGGCGTCAACCTGGAGGACATCGCCTCGCCCGCGTGCTTCGAGATCGAGGACCGCCTCGACGCCGAGCTCGACATCCCCGTCTTCCACGACGACCAGTGGGGGACCGCCGTCATCTCGCTGGCGGGCGTCCTCAACTTCGCGAAGCTGGCGCACAAGGAGATGAAGGAGCTTTCCGTCGTCATCAACGGCGCGGGCGCGGCCGGCATCCGCATCTGCGAGATGCTCAAGGCCGCCGGCGTCGAGAAGCTCGTCATGTGCGACTCGAAGGGGACGATCCGCCCGTCGCGGACGGACCTGAACCCCTTCAAGCGCCGCCACGCCGTCGAGACGGCGGCGACGACGCTCCGGGAGGCGCTCGCGGGCGCGGACGTCTTCATCGGCGTGTCGGCGGCGAACGTCCTCACGGGCGACGACGTCCGCAAGATGGCCGCGTTCCCCGCGATCTTCGCGATGGCGAACCCCGACCCCGAGATCACGCCCGAGGAGGTCGCGAAGGCGCTTTCCGACCGCGCGTACGTGATGGTGACCGGGCGCAGCGACTACCCCAACCAGATCAACAACGTCCTCGGCTTCCCGTATCTCTTCCGGGGCGCCCTCGACGTCCGCGCCACGACGATCAACACCGAGATGAAGGTCGCGGCCGCCCAGGCGCTGGCCGCGCTGGCGCAGGAGGACGTCCCCGACGACGTGAAGGCGGTCTATCCCGGCGAGACCCTCGTCTTCGGCACGGGCTACCTCATCCCGAAGCCGTTCGACAGGCGGCTCTTCGTCGAGGTCTCGGCCGCCGTCGCCGAGGCGGCCGTCCGCACGGGCGTCGCGAGGTGCGAGGGCTTCGACCTCGAATCGTACAAGGAGAGCCTTCGCCGTCGCGACGAGGCGCGCCGTGCGTGAGTGAGAAGGGCGGATCGATGAGCGAAGGCGTCGGAGTCGTCGTCCCGCAGAGACGGAAGCTGACGCTCCCGGAGGGGGGCTTTCGCCTCTCCTACGGCGGCGTCCTCAAGGAGATCGAGGTCCTCTACGAGGCGTGCGGGGCCCCGATGCGCGACGACAACGTCATCTACATCTGCCACGCCCTCACGGGGGACGCGCACGTCGCCGGCGTAAAGCCAGGCGAGACGAAGCCGAGCGGCTGGTGGGAGGGCATGGTCGGGCCCGGCCGCGCCGTGGACACGACGCGCTACCACGTCATCTGCGCGAACGTCCTCGGCGGCTGCGCGGGGACGACGGGGCCCAAGTCCGTCGACCCCGACACGGGGAAGCCCTACGGGTCGCATTTCCCCCAATACACCTTCGACGACGCCGTCGACGTCTTCAGGCTTTTCCTCAAGGAGCTGGGCGTGACGCACCTCGCCGCGCTCATCGGGGGCAGCTACGGCGGGCTCCAGGTCGTCAACTGGATGACGCGCTTCCCGGACGACATGGATCGCGTCTGCCTCATCGCGACGAGCGCGTATCTCAACACGCAGGCGATCGCCTTCAGCGTCATGAGCCGCAACTCGATCACGGACGACCCCGCGTGGGAGGGGGGCGACTACTACCTGACGGGCGACGGCAAGGGCCCGAAGGCGGGGCTTGCGTCGGCGCGTCAGCTCGCGCACATCACGTATCTCTCGCGCGAGCTCCTTGAGGAGAAGTTCCACCGCAACCTCCAGAAGGAGTTCGTCGAGGCGTCCGAGGAGGACCGGGCGCGGCGCGACAGGCTCTTCAAGACCTACTTCCAGATCGAGAGCTACCTCGACTACCAGGCGATGAAGTTCGTCCGCCGCTTCGACGCGAACTCCTACCTGCACATCACGCGCTCGATGGATCTCGCCGACCCGCGCCTGCGCTACGGCTCGCTGGAGGCGGCGTTCGCCCGCGTCACGGCGCGGACGCTCGTCTGCTCCTACGAGAACGACATCCTCTTCCCCGCGTGGCAGTCCAAGGACATCGTCGCCGCGCTCCTGAAGGGCGGCCGGCGCGTCTCCTACTGCCACCTGGAGTCGGGAACGGGGCACGACTCCTTCCTGACCGACATCGAGCACCTCTCGAAGATCGTGGGCGGCTTCCTCTCGACGCGCGAGGTGCGCGTCACGCCGTCGCAGGAGAGCCGCTACGCGCCGATCCTCGGGATGGTCCGCGACGGGGCGCGCGTCATCGACATCGGCTGCGGCGACGGCTCGCTCCTCAACGCGCTCCGCCAGACGCGCCGGACGACGGGGCTCGGCGTGGAGCTCGACATCGACCAGTACGAGGAGGCGCTCGCCGACGGCCACGACGTCCTCTTCGACGACGTGGACGAGGGGGGCATCGAGGTCGTGCCGGACCGGAGCTTCGACGTGGCCGTCGTCTCGGACACGCTGCAGGAGGTCAAGAACCCGCGCGGCCTCCTCCACGAGGCGCTGCGCCTGGCGGACGAGGCCATCGTCACGTTCCCGAACTTCGCCGCCTACCGCATCCGCCTGACGCTGGCGCTGACGGGGAGGCTCCCCGTCTCGAAGCAGCTGCCGTTCCAGTGGTACGACACGCCGAACATCCACTGCATCACGCTCAAGGACTTCCGGGACCTCTGCGACCGGGAGGGGATCGCCGTGCGCGAGGTCTGCGCGGAGTCGCGGCATTTTCTCGGCAGGCTCTTCATGCGACTGGGGCTGAAGAACCTCGGGGCGTCGAAGATCATCGCCCGCATCGCGAGGAAGGAGACGACATGACGCTTCCGCAACGCATCGCGCGCGCCCTCCAGCGGGCGCTCTCCCTGCTCCACCCGTGCGTCTACGGGGAGCTCGTCGCGCACGACAACGCTGTTTTCCTGCGCAAGGACCTGGAGCGCGAGATCGAGCTCCTCTGCCCCGGCCGGTCGGCGACGGAGATCGTCGACCGCTTCTTCGACGCGCTCCCCAAGGTGAAGGCGCTCGTCGAGTCCGACATCGTGGCCGCCTACGAGGGCGATCCGGCGGCGACGAGCCGCATGGAGGTCGTCATGGCCTATCCGGGGCTCTACGCCGTCACGGTGCACCGCCTTGCGCACGAGCTCTACCGGCTCAAGGTGCCGATCGTCCCGCGCGTCATGAGCGAGCTGGCGCACGCGAAGACGGGCATCGACATCCACCCCGGCGCGACGATCGGCGAGCGGTTCTTCATCGACCACGGCACGGGCGTCGTCATCGGCGAGACGTGCGTCATCGGCCGGAACGTGAAGCTCTACCAGGGCGTCACGCTGGGCGCGAAGTCGTTCCCCCGCGACGAGGCGACGGGCGCGCTCGTCAAGGGCGTCAAGCGGCATCCCAACGTCGAGGACAACGTCGTCATCTACGCGGGGGCGACGATCCTCGGCGGCGAGACGGTCATCGGGCACGACTCCGAGATCGGCGGCAGCGTGTGGCTCATCTCGTCCGTGCCGCCGTATTCGCGCGTCTACAACCGCCCGCCCGCCCCCGTCATCCGACCCATTCACTGAAGGAAGAACATGGCAGAAGAAAAGAAGCTGTTGGAAGCCGAGAGCGTGCGGCAGAAGATCGAGGACCTCCGCAAGAGGGTCGGCGAGATGGCCGACTACATCAAGATCGGGGAGCGGCGCGAGAAGCTCGCCGAGCTGGAGGCGCGTCAGGCGCAGGGCGACTTCTGGAACAGCCCGGCGCAGGCGAAGGAGGTCATCGCCGCGACGAACGCCGAACGCGCCTACGTCGTGCCGTTCGACGCGCTGACGAAGGCCGTGGACGACGCCGCCGTCATGCTGGAGCTCGCCGAGACGGAGGAGGGCGAGGCCGAGCAGGAGGCCCTTGCGGACACGCTCGCCGAATGCGACAGGGCGGAATCGTCGTTCTCGAAGCTCCGCCTCCAGTCGCTCCTCGGCGGCAAGTTCGACGCCTGCAACGTCTT
>CAVGMG010000058.1:0-8981 GCA_963630185.1 Alistipes onderdonkii
GCCTGCACGCCGCGCGTCGGCTATCCCGTCGAAGTCCAGGCGCTCTGGATCTCGGCGCTGCGCTACCTCGGCCGCGACGAGCTGGCGGAGAGGGCGCTCAAATCCGTCAAGACGCTCTTCAAGGGCGAGCGCGGCTACCGCGACTGCCTGGACGCGCCGAACGGCGAGATTGCGCGCGCGGCGACGCCGGACGACGCCATCCGCCCCAACCAGCTTTTCCTGCTGACGCTCGGCATTCTCGACGACCCCTCGGTTCTCGACGCGACGGAGCAGCTCCTCATCCCCGGCGGCATCCGCACGCTGAACCCCGGCCATCCGCTCTACTGCCCGACGTATGCGGGCGACGAGGACACGCAGCGCAAGCCCGCCTACCACAACGGCACGGCGTGGGCGTGGCCGTTCCCGCTCTACGCCGAGGCCCTCTTCATGACGGGCCGCGCCTCCAAGGCGTGCGCCCTCTCGCTCCTGGCGGGCGCGGTCGACAACCTGAACGCGGGGTGCGTCGGGCACCTCTCGGAATGCGCCGACGCCGACGCGCCGCACGCCCAGAAGGGCTGCACGGCGCAGGCCTGGAGCGAGACGGAGCTTTTGCGCGTCTGGCTTAAAATAAAGAACGCCAAGCCGCTCAATTTGGTATAATCTCCCTTATGAAAATCGATACATTGTGTGTTCAGGGCGGCTGGTCCCCGAAGTGCGGCGAGCCGCGCCAGGTGCCGATCTACCAGACGACGACGTTCAAATACGACACGACGCAGCACATGGCCGACCTGTTCGACCTCAAGGCGAGCGGCTACTTCTACACGCGCCTCGCGAATCCGACGAACGACGCGGTCGCCAAGAAGATCGCCGCCCTGGAAGGGGGCGTCGCGGCCATCCTCACCTCGTCGGGGCAGGCGGCCAACTTCTTCGCCGTCGCCAACCTCTGCCAGGCGGGCGACCACGTCCTCGCGTCCGCGCAGATCTACGGCGGGACGTTCAACCTCTTCAACGTGTCGCTCCGCAAGTTCGGCGTCGACTTCACGTTCATCGACCCCGACGCCTCGCCGCGCGAGATCAAGGCCGCCATCCGCCCCAACACGAAGTGCGTCTTCGGCGAGACGGTCTCCAACCCGTCGGGCGTCATCCTCGACATCGCGAAGTTCGCGAAGGCCGCGCACGAGGGCGGCGTCCCCCTCATCGTGGACAACACGTTCCCGACGCCCGTCCTCTGCCGCCCGATCGAGTTCGGGGCGGACATCGTCACGCACGCGACGACGAAATACATGGACGGGCACTCCACGCAGGTCGGCGGCTGCATCGTCGACTCCGGCAACTTCGACTGGTCGAAGGACCCCGAACGCTTCGCCGGGCTCGTCGCGCCCGACCCGTCCTACCACGGGCTCTCCTACGTCAAGAGTTTCGGCAAGCAGGCCTACATCGTCAAGGCGACGGCGCAGCTCATGCGCGACTTCGGGTCGATCCCCTCGCCGTTCAACGCCTTTCTCGTCAACGTCGGCCTGGAGTCGCTTCACGTGCGCATCCGCCGCCACGCGGAGAGCGCGCTCAAAATCGCCCAGTGGCTCAAGACGCAGAAGAAGGTCGCCTGGGTGCATTTCGCGGGGCTGTCCGACTCGCCCTACCACCGCCTCGTCAAGAAGCAGTTCAAGGGCCCCTCGCCGTGCGGCGTCATGACGTTCGGCATACGCGGCGGGCGCGAGGCCTCCATCCGCTTCATGGACTCGCTCAAGCTCATCGGCATCGTCACGCACGTCGCCGACGCCTGGAGCTGCGTCCTCCACCCGGCGTCGCACACGCACCGCCAGCTCACCGACGCGCAGCTCAAGGAGGCCGGCATTCCGCCGGACCTCATCCGCCTGTCGGTCGGCCTCGAAGACCCGGAAGACCTCATCGCCGACCTGAAGCAGGCGCTCACAAAGGTTCGCTGACATGAAAAACTCGATTTTCGCCCTCGCCCTCGGCCTCGTGGCCTTTCTCGTCTATCTCGCGTCGCTGGCGGGCTATGCGTTCCCCGGCGAGAGCGCGCAGCTCCTCGCCGCGTGGCAGGGCCTGCCCGTCGCGTGCGACGCCTCGTATCCGCTCTTCGAGCGCGTCGCGAAGCTCTTCGCCGTCCACCAGGTCATCGCCCCCGTGCTGGGCGGCCTTTCCGTCGCGCTCGTCTATCTCCTCGTCTCGTTCTTCGTCTCGAACGTGACGACGGGCGAGCGGGCGAAGGGCGCGTCGCGCCTCCTGTCGCGGACGGCCGGCGCGGTGGCGGCCGTCGTCTTCATGCTGACGCCCGCCGTGCGCGAGAGCGCGACGCACCTGGAGCCCCGTCTCTTCGACGCCTTCTGGGCGCTTCTGACCTTCGCGGTCTTCGTGCCGTATCTTCGCACGAACGTCTCCGGGCTCGCGTTCGCCGCGCTTCTCGGCGTCATGACGGCGCTCGGCCTTCTGGAGAGCGCGCTCTTCCTCGCGCTCGCGCCGCTCGTCCTCGGCGCGATGGTCGTCGCGGAGCTCAAGCGCGGCCGGAAGCCGTACGCGTCCATCACGCTTTTCGCGGGCGCGTTCCTCGTGGCGTTCCTCGTCTTCCTGAAGGTCTTCCACGTGGAGCTGACGCCGTTCCTCAAGGAGACGTCGCGCGAGCTGAAGTCGTTCTGGCAGCTCAAGGGGTGGCTCTTCGTCGCCCTCTTCGCCACGCTTCCCTTCCTCGTCTCGCTCTTCTCGTCGGCGCGCGCCTTCCGCTCGAAGGGCGACCTGACGACGGTGCTCTTCCACGCCGCCCTCGCGCTCGTCTCGATCCTGGCGACGGCGACGCCCCTGTCGCCGTCCGCCCTCATGCGGACGCACGGCGTCGCGCCCGTCGCGAGCAGCTTCTTCGCCGCCGCCGTGGCGGGCTATCTCGTCGCCTTCTTCGTCTTCCACCGCAAGAACGTCGCCGTCCTGGCGATGGGCGTCGTCTTCGTCTTCGTCCTCGCGTTCAACGCGCTCTGGAACCTCTTCGCCTTCGACGCGGCGCGCGGGGCGTTTGCGGACCGCGTCGCCGAGAAGATCCTCGACGACCTCAAGGACCGCACGTGGTTCGTGACGGACGGCTCGCTCGACAGCCACCTCCTGCTGAAGGCGAAAGAGCGCGGGCAGACGCTTCACCTCGTCTGCCTCGCCCGCGACCTCGACCGGGACTATCTCGACGAGCTCAAGCGCGACGTCGTCGCGGCGGGCCTCGGCGGTGCGAAGAATGCAGACCTCGCGCTCGACCTCTCGCTGGGCGTTCTGCCGTTCGTCCAGGACTGGTTCGCGGCCGACCCCGACGTGGACAAGAAGGTCGCGCTTCTCGTCGCGCCCGACCTCGTCTATTCGACGGGCAAGACGCCGATCCCGGAGTTCCTCTTCTTCGGCCTCGACCCCGAACGCCCCGCCGACTGGTCGGCGTGGAGCGAATTCGACGCGCTTCTCCATGCGCCGAAGGGGTGGGGGAGCTATGCGTCCATGAAAGACCTCTCGCCGCTTGAGCGCCTGCGCCTCAACCTGCGCCGCCACATGGGGCTTCTCGCCAACAACCGGGGCGTCTACTTGCAGGAGAAGGGTCGCGACGACGAGGCCTTCGGCTTCTACGAGCGCGTCCTCGCCGACATCGACGCCGACAACATCTGCGCGGCCTTCAACGAGATGGAGATGGCGATGCGCAAGTATCCGAAGGCGGTCGCGAAGGAGCGCGAGCTCCGGAAGTATCTCAAGGCCATCGTCGAGGACAAGGCCCGCCGCTATCTCGTCTGGCGGCTCTCGTCCGTCTACGGCTACGTCCGCAACCCCGACGCCTTCATCCGCCTCGGCTTCGCCTGGGCGCGTTCGGGGCGGCCCGGCGCGGCGCTCGCGCAGATCCGCCGCGCCCTCGACCTCGTGCCGAACGAGCAGCGCGCGGCGTATCTGAACATGATGGCCGCGCTCTATGCGTCCGAAAGCGACTACAGGTCGTCGCGCAAGATCTACGAGAAGATCCTCGAAAAGGACACGACGAACTACCAGGCCCTGATGGGCATGATGCGCGTGAGCCTCGTGGACGGCGAGCGCGACAAGGCCCTCTCCTATCTCGAACGCGCCATCGCCGCCGCGCCCGAGGCCGTGGATCTCCCGGTCGAACGCGCCCTCGCCGCGATGATGAAGGAAGACCTCCCCGAAGCGACGAAGTGCCTCCGCGAGGCGACGGACTTGGACCCGAAGAACCTCCGCGCGTGGAGCCTTCTGGCGGCCGTCGTCATGCAGCAGGCGGACGGGACGAAGGACGCGAAGAAGCGGCAGTCCTTGCTCGCCGACGTCCGCGACCGCATCCTCCCCGCGATGGAGGGGGCCTCCACGAACCCGTTCGACTACTACGTCCAGACGACCAAGGCGTTCTACCTGATGCGCCAGGGCGAGGAGAAGCGGCGCGAGGCGCGCGACGCGCTCGAAGCCGCGACGCGGGCGAACCCCAATGCGTCCGTCATGCAGGATCTCATGCTGAACCTCGACATCTCGCTCGTGGACTACGCGACGGCCGAGCGCCACGCGCGCGACGTCCTGCGCCAGAACCGCAAGGCGCCGCTCGCCAACTACGTGATGGGCTCTCTCTCCATGCGCCAGGGCGACTACCGTCAGGCCGAGGC
The DNA here is from genome assembly GCA_963630185.1 of Alistipes onderdonkii. Taxonomy (GTDB): domain Bacteria; phylum Verrucomicrobiota; class Kiritimatiellia; order RFP12; family UBA1067; genus UBA1067. The sequence continues at coordinate 4,620 of CAVGMG010000058.1, forward strand.
CTTCCTGCGCCGTGCGGTCGAGTCGCCGAACGCGCCCGTCGTCGCCTACAACGACCTTGCCGAAGTCCTGCGCCGCACGTCGCGCCTCCCCGAGGCGGAGAGCGTCATCCGCCAGGCGATCGCCAAGGCGCCGTCGGCGTCCATCTTCCACCAGACGCTGGCGGAGATCCTCGTGGACCGGGCGGCGAACCTCGACGAGGCCGAGAAGAGCGCGCGCCACGCGATCGAGCTCGCGAAGGGCGCGAACGGCCAGGTCGAGGACGTCCGCCTCTACGCGCTTCTCGCGAAGATCCAGGTCCTGCGCGGCGACATGAAGGGGGCGCGCAACTCCATCCGCCGCGTGGAGGCGAAGGCGGACGACCTCTCCGACTTCGAGCGGCGCGACTTCGAGGAGACGAAGAGGCGTGTTCGCTGAACTCCTCCTGGCGGCCGCCTTCCAGGTGGGGCCGTTCTACGAGCAGAAGGGCGACGCCTTCGCCCTGCGCCCCGTCGTCTCGCGCGAAGACGAGGTCACGGACGTCCTGTGGCCTCTCTTCACGTCGCACCGCGACTGGTGGCGATGCCTCTTCTTCATTCACGAGCAGTCGAACGACAAGGGGTGGCAGTTTGATCTTCTGCCCCTTTTTTGGATCGGGCGCGAAGGGGAGAGATGCTACGGCGGCCTCTTCCCCCTCTACGGGACGCATCCGCACGTCCTCTTCCTCGACCGCCTCTCGTTCGTCTGCTGGCCGCTCTACATGCGCTACGAGAACCTGCCGAGGGGGCTCACGACGCACGCCGTCCTCTGGCCTTTCTTCCACTGGCGTTCCGACGGCAGCTTCGGCGTCTGGCCGCTCTACGTCTCGAACCGCCAGCGCGAGTCCTTCCACCAGACGGCGCTCTGGCCGCTCGTGACGTGGGCGACTTACGAGGAGGACCGCGACACGGCGGGGGCGGGGTCGAGCTGGATGGTCTGGCCGCTCTACGGGCGCGTGAACCGAAACCGCGAAAGCCAGCACCTCGTCCTGCCGCCCCTCTTCTCCTACGCTCGGACGCTCTCGAAGCGGGACGGGGCGGAGGAGGGCTTTCGCATCCGCGCGCCGTGGCCGCTTGTCGAATACGAGCGGACGCCGCGCCGCACGCGCCTCTCCGTCTTCCCGTTCTACGAGAGGCTCGACCACCACACGTATGCGGAAGCGTCCTCGACGTCGACGATCCGCCGCTTCGGGTGGAAGCTCGTCGAATGCTACCCCGACGAGACGCGCGTCTTCCCGTTCTGGACGAGCCGCGCCGACGGCTCCTATTTCCGCCTCTGGCCCTTCTGGGAGTCCTCCCGCGACGAGGACGGGGTCGAGACGGCGCGTCTCCTTTCGCTCTTCCCCATCCGCCACGTGCCGGCCGTCGACCGGAACTGGGCGAAGTTCTGGACGCTCTACGAGCAGACGTCGTCCGAGGGGACGACGCGCCATTCGCTCTTCTGGGGCCTGATCCGCTGGACGAGCCGCGATGATTAGCCGCCTCTCGAAATCCCTGCGGCTCTGGGCGCGCGCCCTGCGCGTGGAGCAGTGGACGAAGAACGGCGTCGTCATGCTGGCGTGGTTCTTCTCGGTGGCGGACGCCTCCCAGCGCGACATCGCGAGAGGCGGCGGGTCCTTCCTGATGGCGCTGGGCATGGCGGGGTCCTTCTCGCTCGTCTCCTCGGCGTTCTACCTCCTCAACGACGTCTCGGACTTCCGCGAAGACCGCCTGCACCCCGTCAAGCGGCGCCGCCCGATCGCGTCGGGGGCGATCGACCGCCTGCAGGCCGTGCGCGTCGCGCTCGTCGTCTTCGCGTGCGGCTTCGCGTATCCGGCGCTCGTCGTCATCTTCCTGCCGTCGCGGAGCCTCGCGTTCGCGACCGTCCTCGCCTACACGGTGCTCCAGTGCCTCTACACGGGCTTCTTGAAGCGCATCCCCTACGTGGACGTCTTCACGCTGTCGTCGGGCTTCCTCCTGCGGGCGGTCGCGGGCGCGGCGATCATCTCCGCCTACATCTCGCCGTGGCTTCTCGTCTGCACGTTCACGCTGTCGATGTTCCTCGCCTTCTGCAAGCGCAAGAGCGAGCTCATGACGGCGGCCTCGGCGCGGGCGGTCCTGAAACGCTACCATCCGCGCGTCCTCGACGCGCTCATCTTCGTCGCCGCGCTCGCGTCCGTCGGCGAATACCTCGCCTACACGCTGCGCTCGGCGATGGGACACCGCTTTCCGCTCCTCTGGACGACGACGCTCTTCGTGGCCTTCGGCATCGCGCGCTACTTCCTCCTCGCGTGGACGCAGCGCGACGTCGGGAGGCCAGAGCGCGTCCTTTTGACCGACCGCTTCCTCTGGGCCGCCATCGCCGGCTACGCGATCGCCTCCGTCCTCGTCGTCGCGTCGTCCGTGTAGCGAAATTTTTTGCCCTCGTTTGCCGAAACGCCGATATGGTATAATTCAAGTCCGTGAAGACAATCGAACAGCACTACCGGGACATCGCGCCGAAGCTCATGAACTACTTCATGGGCAACGGCGCGAGCTACGCCGACGCCTGCGAGATCGTGCAGGAGACGTTCGTCCGCCTCTGGAAGATGCGCGACCGCCTTCGCGACGACGACGCCGCCGTGAGCGGCCTCGTCTACACGATCGCGCGGAACATCCGCAACGACCGCGCCCGCCACGGCCGCTTCGAGGTCTTTTCGACGGCCGTCGTGGACGGCGAGGAGACCTCGATCGCCCCCGAGCAGGTCGTGCAGGCCCCCGAGACGCTGCCGAGCGACCGCGCGTTCCTCCGCCGCCGCATCGTGGAGGCGCTCGGCAAGCTGCCGGAAGTCCTGCGGGAGGCCTACACGCTCTTCCACATCTCCGAGCTGAGCATCCGCGAGATCGCCGCCCAGACGGGCGTGACCGAGAACCTCGTCAAGGTGCGCATCCACCGCGCCAAGGCGAAGCTCCGCGAGAGCCTCGCCGACCTCGCGACCTGAAAGGACTGACATGAAGACGCCGCTCCTCTGCCTCCTCGCCCTCTGCGCCGGCTGCGCCGACCGCGCGTCCGACGCCCTCGACCCCCGCGCCGCCGACCCGGCGGCCCCGCTCGTCTTCCTCACGCATCCGACGGACTCGCCCTGCTCCACGACGAACGCCGCAGGCGACTGCGTCGGCACGGACGTCGACCTCGCCCGGAAGATCGCCGCGCGGATGGGGCGCGCGCTCGTGTGCGAAGCCGAGGACTTCGAGGACCTCATCCCGCGCCTCAAGGACGGCACGGCCGACTTCGCCATCGCGACGATCGCCGTCACCGAGGCGCGGCAGGTCGACGTCGACTTCTCCGCGCCGTATGCGACGAGCGGCAACTGCTTCCTCTACCGCGCGGACGGGCCGAGGCCCAAGATGTCCGAGGTCGCGTCCTTCCGCATCGGGGCGGAGTCCGGCACGACGGGCGACCTCTACCTCTGCAACCACGGCGCCGACCCCGTGCGCTTCGCGCGGGCGAGCGACGCCGTCGCCGCGCTGGCGCGGGGCGACGTCGACGCCGTCTTCTTCGACGCCATCCCCCTCGGGAGCTGGGCGGAGAAATCCAACGGACGCCTCCTCGTCTCGCCTCTCGAAACGCGCGAAGGCTACGGCGTCGCCGTGGACAAGCGCCGGCCCGACGTCCTCGCCGCCGCCAACGCCGTCATCGCCGACGAAAGGAAAGGAGCGTCGAAATGACCGCCCGCCGCAGCCTCGCCCTCAAGATCGCCCTGAGCGTCCTCGTCGCGTTCGCCGTCTCGCTGGCGGTGACCTGGTGCGTCTGCGCCGTCCTCTCCTCGCGGGAGGCCGACCGCCTCGTCGACCGCGCCTTCGACGACGTGCAGTCCGCCATCGGCGCGCGCGTCAACGCGCGTCTCGTCCGGCAGGCGATGGCCGTGCGCGAGCGCCTCGCGGAGGGCGCGGCGACGGACGGCGCGTCGCTTCGCGCGCTTGCGCGGGAGCTTCGCATCACCGAGATCAACGTCGCCGACGCGCGCGGCGTCATCACGCACGCATCGGACCCGGACTACCTCGGCTTCGACTTCTCGACGGCGGACGGCCAGGCCGCCGAGTTCATGCGCCTCGTCACGACGACCGAGACGGAGCTCTGCCAGGCGTTCCAGCCCAACACGGCGAAGGGCGCGTGGCGCAAATACGTCGCCGTCTGGCGGCCGGAGGGCGGCTTCGTCGAGATCGGCTGCGACGGCGCGTCGCTCCGCGCCCTCTCGCGCTCGTCGCTCGTCGGGCTCTCGCGCAGCTGGCACGTCGGCGGCACGGGCGGCATCGTCATCGTCACGCCGTCGGGGCTCGTCCTCTCCGACTACGCCGTGCCGAACCGCGAGGGCACGCAGTGGGAGG
>CAVGMG010000059.1:0-8880 GCA_963630185.1 Alistipes onderdonkii
CTCGTTCATCTTGAGGACGCTCTGCTCCTCGATGACGGCGGCGCGGCGGATGCACACGGCCATCATCAGCTGCGGGAGGGTCAGCCCCTCGACGTCCTGGAAGTCGTAGAGGTAGATGCCGTTCGCGCCCTCCGGCGCGTAGGCGTTGACGCCGATTCTCTCGGCCTGGACGACGGAATCTCCCATGACCGCTCCTTACATGTTCTTGATGGTGTTCGCGCGCGTGTCGGCGACGGCCTGCATGAGCGAGGTCGCCGTCGAGTAGGACTCGTCGCGCTTGTCGACGAGCGACTGGAGGCGCGTCATGTCCTTCGAGCTCGCGTTGTTCAGCGAGTCCAGCTCCGTCTTGAGCAGCTGCTGGTAGTATTCGGCCTGGGCCTTGTTCAGCGTCAACGTGCCATCGTCGTTGGCTTTTTTCGTGCAGCCGACAAGGAGAAGACCGGCCTTCGCCTCGTCGCTCAGCTTGGCCGTCGAGGCCTTGTCGCCGGTTTCGTCGGCGTCGGTGAACTTCGACTGGATGTCGGCGACGATGGCGAGCGCGGCGCCGAGGTTGTCGAGCTTGCGGTTGCGCGTCGACATCCGCGTCGACATCGGCTCGATCTGCTTCTCGACCGTCGCCGCGCGCTGTTCGGAGATGTTGATGAGAAGATCCTGGAAGTCGACCTGCTTCGTCTGCTCCGTGCCGTTCACGGTGACGACCATCGTGTAGTCGCAGACCGCGACCCCCCACTCCGCAAGCGTCGGCTTGACATCGACAGTGTCGGTTTTCGTCTCGTAGACGAGGTTGCCGTTGGCATCCCTGACCGCATTGCCTTCGTCGTCGCGCATGATCGCCGTGTATGTCACCGTCTGCTTATACGTCTCGGCCGCTGAAGAGGCTGTGCAGATGTAAACTGGATTTATCGCTGACATGTCGTCGTCCTCCTTCTCCCTTCTTATGGGAAATTATACCATATCTTCCCTCTCGTGTGTCAGTCACGTGTTGACGTGCGAGAGGACGGCTTCCGTCACGTAGGCGATCGGGTCGCCCTCCGGGATCTGGTCGAGTCTCGCGCCGATCTCCGACCCGATCTCGGCAGTGACCTTGTCGTCCACCTCGCGGTCGAGAAACGCCTTGACCTCCGGCGTCTCCTTGACGTAGAGGTCGACGGCCACGGAGATCGCCTTGCTGCCGTCGTCGTGGCCGACGTCGCCGCCCAGACGCGCCTCCTCTTCGAGCGACTGCAGCCAGATGTCCTGGACGCTGTCGGCGAGCGCGCGCATGAAGTTCTGGACCTTCTCCTTCGACGTCTCGCCGTCGTTCATCGGCAAGGGACCCGAGGCCTTTATCCGCCTGAAGAGCCTCAAGCCCGCCATGCCCTGGGTGCGCTTGACGCCCATCGCGACGGCGCTGACGAGAAGCCCCTTGAGACGCGCGTCCGTCAAAAGCCCGGCCCTTTCCTCCAGATCGGCGACGCGGGACTCGAGCACCTTGATGCGCTGGGCCTCCTTGTCGCGCCGCCGCGCCGTCTCCCTCGGGTCTTCGGCCCTCCCGGGCATTCCCCCGCCCGGACCGGGACGCTCCGGCGCTATGCGCACGAGCGGCAGGCCCGCGTCGAAGCGCGTCTTGCAGAGGACGGCGAACCCGCGCAGGGCCGTGGCGGCCTTCCGGTAGGAGAGGGCGCGATCCTGGAACTCGACGAGAAGCTGCATCGCCTGGAGGATCGCCGTCTCGGCCTCGTCGTCGAACCGCTGCACGCTCCTTTCCTCCCCCTTCCGGCGGTAGTCGTTGACGGCCGAGTCCATGCGGTCGAGATAGGCGTCGGTGAGGCGCATGAACTCCTCGTCCGTGAGGCGCAGGGACGGCCTGTCGTCGGGATTGAAGCGCCTCGCGCATTCGAGGGCGAACGCCTGCGCACGGGTGCAGATGTCGCAGATGACCTCGCCGTTGCGGCGGAGCCTGTCGAGGTTGACGTTCTGGTGGCGCCTCCGCGCCCGCAGAGCCTCGTTGTAGACGAGCCGGTCGAGATCCCACTCGCCGCGCCGGACGAAGATCCGGTTCGCCTCGGGCAGGATCGGCACACGCGCGCGCAGATGCGCAAGGACGGCCTCCTTCGCGTCGAACGCCGCCCGCACGAGATCCATCGACCCGATGACGTGCGCGAGGCTGCCTTTCGCCTCCCGCGCCACGCGGGGGACGAACGCCAGAAAGGCCGGATGCGAGAGCGCGTCCGCCTCCGCAATGCCGAAGGCGGCGGCGAAGGCGCGGCGCAGCTCGCCGACGCGGTCGAGGACGTCGCCGCCCGCGTTGAAGAGGCACTGCCCGAGCGCGTTCGGCCGCCCGGTGCGCGACGAGAAGAACGCCTGGCTGCCGAGGCTGCGCTCGACGCCGGCGAGCTGGCGCAGCGCGAGCGGGCCCGGCACGCCCGGGCGGACGATGGCAAGCTTGCGCTGGCGCGACCGCTCCCGCCGTTCGACGACCTCGGGGTCTTTGAGGATCTCCGCCTGGAAGGCGTCCGCCGCGCCGGCGATGAGCGCCGCCTTGACGACGGCGGACGGCGCCTCGGAGATCCGCGCCTTCAGCCGGGCGAGGGCGCGCGCGCAGAGCTCGTCGACCCGCTGCGGGCTGTCGATCCTGTCGTCCGTGCCGATGTAGTCGTCCTTCGCGTCGATGGGGAGGCTCGCGAGGGCGTCCACGGCAAGGTCGCGGAACGTCTCGTCGTCGAGCTGGGCGAAGCCCGCCTCAAGGCTCTCGACGACCCGGTCGAGCGTCTCGCGGTCGAGCGCGGCGAACGAGTCGATCTGCGCGGCGACGGCTTTCGCGGCGTCGTCCGCCGACAACGCGCCCTCGACGCGGACGAGGCGCCCCTTGCCCGGCTTCGCGGCGTATTTCGCGCCCGTGAGATGGCGCATCTCGGAATGGGTGATGGCGGCGCCGGAGTGGTCGGCGACGTCCGTCTCGCCGTCCTTCCACCACCTGTCGCCGAACGACGCCTCGTCCGTCTTCTTGCCGTCGAACGTCGTCCAGTCGAACACGACCGTCTCGCCGCGCGCCTTGAAGAAGTCGAGGCCGAGCTTGCTCGTCTGCCGCCAGAACGCGGTCATCGCCACGTGGTCGAGGAGGCGGCGGACGGCGGCGGCCTTGTCCGCCGGCGCGTGACGCGCGACGATCTCCGCGATCTTCGCCTCGATGCCCTTCACGTCCCGGTCGCCGAAGTCCGCGTCGACGATTTCGAGAATCGCGTCCGCCACCGCGCCGGTCAGGAGGTTCACGTCCGGGATCTCCTTGACGACGCCGGCGGAAAGGTTCTTGCGCACCATGTCGTGGACGGCGGCGAGAAGCCCGTGGCGGGCGATCTCGCCGGCCCAGCCCGTCGTCTTGCCCGCCGTCGCGTCCGCCCGCGCCCGGCGGATCTTCGAGAAGAGGTCGACGTCGCGCCACCTCAGGTATTTCGCCCAGTCCGCCTGGTCCTTCGGGGAGACGGAGCCCTCGTCCTCCGAGGCCTTCTTGTAGGGCCACGCGCCCCGGTCGTTGTCGCGCACGAAGGCGATCGTCAACGCCGCGCTCTCGTTCTCGCCCTTGAGCCCGATGGACTCGTTGTAGCCGTTGACGAGCTGGGCGAAGATGGGCTGCGTCTCGACGCCGTCCGCCCCGACGTGGATCGACATCCTGTTGACGGGCTCCAGGGTGGGGTCGCGGACGTCGGAGAACCCGTAGAGCGCGAAGCGTCCGCCCGCCGTCTTGGCGATGGCGGCCTTCTCGGCGCGGATCGTCCGCTTCAGGTTCTCGCGGAAGCCGGTCATGGAGACGGCCTCGCCCAGGTCGCGGGCGACGGAGAGACGCGCCACGAGGTCGTTCAGGCGGCTCTTGACGGCCGCACGCGCGCCGCCGGCGAAGAGGCCCCAGAAGAGGTCGTAGGACGCGAAGCGGACGTCGGGGGCGTTCGGGTTGGCGAAGCTGACGCGGAAGGTGCGCCCGTCGACCTCGATCGTCCTGTCGTGGAGCGCCCCGAGCGCCCCGTCGGGAGCGCGGAAGGCGTCGAGCGTGATGTCCTCGGCGCTCTGGAATGCGGCATCGATGCGAATCGGCATGGGTCGTCCTCCTTTTCTTTCAGATCCGTCCTCTCTACGCGCCGCGCGGCGCGTGGGTTACAGCGTCTCGGCGACGCCCTGGGCGAAGGCGACGAAGCGGCCGAGCGTCTCCGGCCACGTCGCCTCCGTGAGGTGCGCGTAGGGAACGAGCTGGTAGGCGATCAGCATGCCGCTCGCCGGGTCGCGGCCGACGGCCGGCGTGCCGCCGACGAGCGGGCCGAGCGCGAGGTCGAGGAGGTCGAGCATCTGCGCGTAGCCGATGTCCTCCTTGAGCTCCTGCGCGACGGGCGCGGCGAGCGAGAGCCGCCCGTCCTCGTCGTGGCGGACGACGCTGACGGCGAGATCGCCGTCGACGAGGAGCTGCGCACAGCCCTCGTCGTCGAACGGAAGGTTCAGGTCAAGCGTCATGGCCTCTCCTCACTGCGCCGCCGCCGGAGGGCGGGGGCGGCTGAAGAACTCGCCCGTGCGCACGTTCGAGCCGTCCGGCTCGATGCGGTAGCTGTAGCGCGCCTCGATCGGGCACTCCGGCATCGTGCCGTAGGTGATGACGATCGCGTCGCCGTCGCGGCTGACCTCGAACTGCGCCTGCTCATGCTCGCCGCCGACGCCCATGAGCGCGATGAACGGGAGGAGCGCCGCCTGCGTGAGGCCGAGGAACATGACCTTGCGCTGGATCGGCGTGATTCCCGTCGGACGGCCTTCGGCGTCCCGCTCGCCGGCGCGGAAGAACGCGTCCGCCTGCGCCATGAAGCCGGCCACGGCGTCGTTCGCGCCCGCGACGTCGCCGAGGAAGCGGCGGAAGTCCACCACCTCCTGCCGGTTGCCGTCGCGGAAGGTGAAGACCGGGCACTGGCGCGAGATGTCCTTTTCGAGCTGCTCCCGGAGGTCGTCGTCGGTCTTCGATTCCGCGTCCGCGACCGCGTAGAGCGGCGGCGTCGCCACGTAGTCGCGGGCGAAGTCCTGCACGAAGCCGGGGACTTTGAGGGCCTGGCGCATCATCGGCGTGAAGGCCATGCCGGTGCCGGCGAGCGGGCTGATGATGGAGTCGATCGTGTGGACGTCCAGGTCGCGCGAGACTTCGGGCGAGCCGTAGCGACGGCAGAGCGGCGTCACGATCTTGTCGAGCCGGTCGAGGAACGCCTCGAAATAGCCGCTTGTGCCCCATTGCCGGGCGACGGCCTCGGGCGCCTCCTCGCCGAAGCACGCCTGCCAGACTGTCGCGCCCGTGAGGCGTCCCTCGGGCTGGAGGCGGCGCATCTCCGGGATCTTCTCGGCGACGAGCGACATGACGACGGTCATCTCGAAGCCCCTGTTGTCCGGCGCCATGTCGCTCAGGAACGAGACGGCGACGTCGGCGCGGTCGGCGCGCTGGGCGGCCGGCGAGCCGGAGAGGTAGGGCGACGCGCTCGCCATCCGCTCAAGCGTCGGACGGCGGTGGCGGAGGGAAATGGCGTCGAGGTTGAAGACCTGCAGCGTGACGTTGAGGCAGGGCGAGGTGAAGTCGCGGATGCCCTGGACGACCTCGTCCAGCGTCGGCAGCGGCTTCCCCGCCGCGCGCTTCTCCGCGATGTCGCGCCGGACGACCCCAACGAGGAATTCCGTCGCCTCCGCGCCGAGCGTCGCGCCGGGGAGACCGTCCGCCGGATGCGCGAGCGCGGCGGCGGCGTCCCGAACGGCCGTGTCGAGGCAGACCCCGAGGCGGACGCGCTCGAACGCCGTGCTGACGGTGCGCGAGGAGAACGCCGCCGGGTCTCCCGCCCGGAGCTCGCCCCAGGCGTCGAAGCCCGTCGCCCGGCGGATCGCGTTGAGGACGGACGCGACCGCCTTGCGGTCGAGAAGGTTCGTCGTCGCGACCGCCGCGCCGTCGGGATTGAGGCCGAGCTTGGCGCGGACGTTCGCGAGGGCGCGGGCAAGCCTTGCGTTCGTCGCCGCGTCCGCGCCAGGACGCGCCGCAAGCAGGGCCGTCGCGATCTCGGAGAGCTTCAGCCGGAGCGCGTCGCAGCTCGCGCGCATCGCCTCGGACGCCCGGCCGCCGCGCTCGCGCCAGTGCGTGTTGAACTTGACGACGCGCCCGTCGAGAATGCCGAGGTTGCCCTTGCCGCCGGAGGTCTTCTCCGTCGCGCCCGATCCGTAGGCGAGCTTCGCGATCTGCGAGAGCGTCGCCTCGTTGTCCAGTCCTCTGATGTCGATGTCCATGTCTCGTCTCCTCTTCTTTCGTCGGTTTTGTGGCCGCCGCCCGCCGGGGAAGTCCCTCGCGCGTCGGCAAGGGGTCTACGATTCGGCCCGCGAGAGGTTACGGCCTCTGGTCCAGGCTGACGCTGTAGGCGAAGTCGTTGCCCCGGAAGTTCGTGCCGTCCGGCTCGATCCGGTAGCTGTAGCGCACGTCGACGTCCGGGTGGGCGCGGTCGGTCGCATAGCTGACGACGAACGCCCCGTCGTCCTCCCGGCGGATGTCGATCGACATCTTCGTGTGCGTGTTGGCCTTGAGGTCGTCGATCGCGGCGAACGGCGCGAGACAGGCCTGCGTCAGCCCGAGGAGAATCAGCTTGCGCTGGATCTCGGTCATCTGGGCGCCGTATTTCGCGTCGAAGGCCGTGACAAACGCATCGACCTTCGCCCCGAACCTCTCCTGGGGCGTTTTCGGACGGCCGTTTTCGTCCAGCTCCACGCCTTGATGCACGTCGGCGAAAGCGGCGGCGAAGTCGAACGGCTCCACGTCCGCCCCATCGTGCAGGCGGACGACCGGGGTGTCGCGGTAGAAGTCCGCCACGAGCTGCTTTTTGAGGTCGACGTCGGTCTTCACGTCCGCGTCCGCGACCGTGTAAAGCGGCGGCGCGGCCACGAAGTCGCGCGAAGCGTCCACCGTGAACGTCGGGTCTTCCGCGCCCATGCGGATGCCCGCCGTGAAGCTCATGCCGGAGAAGGACTGGTTGATGAGCAAGCCGGACACCTGGGAGAACTTCTGGCCCGGCAGCTTCTTCAGGCCGCCGCTTCGGGCGAGCACCTCGTCCCCCAGGCGGCCGAGCCGCTTGAAGAAGGCGTCGGCGAACGTCCGCGAGCCGTAGGCGTCCGCCACGCCCTTCGGCACGCTCTCGCCGAAGCACGCCTTCCAGACCGTCGCGCCCGTGAGGCGCCCCTTCGGCTGGAGGCGGCGCATCTCGTTCATCTTCTCGGAGACGAGCGCCAGCGCGAAGCTCGAGTCGGGCCACCGCCGCCTGTCGGCGGGGGTGGCGTCCGCCAGGAGGCTGATGGCGACGTCGGCGCGGTCGGCGCGCTGGCTGCGCGGCGACCCGGCCAGGAACGGGGCCACCCGCGCGTCGACGGTGACGCCCGGGCGGTCGTTTTCAAGGACATGGGAGTTGAGGTTGAACGCCTGCAGCGTGATGACGAGATACGGCGAGGTGAAGTCGCGGATGCCTTGCGCGACGTCGCCCAGGTTCACGCCCGTGCGGCGGTTCGGGTCCCGGACGTCGCGCTCGATCAGGTCCATGAGGAACTTCGTCGCCTTCTCGCCGAGGACGACGCCCGCCTTGCCGTCCGCCGGGTGCGCGATCGCGTCGACCGCGCCCTGCACGTTGTGCCGCACGGTCTCGGCGACGAAGACGTCGTATCCGACCCTGGCGAACGTCGTCTTGACGCCCTTGGACGAAAGCGCGTCCGCGTCGCCGGCGCGAAGCTCCTGCCAGGCGTCGAAGCCCGTCGCGTCGCGGATCGCGTTCAGGACCTTCGCGACGACCTTGCGGTCGAGGAGCGAGTTCGTCGCGACCTGCTCGCCGGTCGCGTCGAGGCCAAGGTCGCGGCGGACGTTCGCAAGGGCCTTCTCAAGGCCTTCCCGCGCCTCGGGCGAGGCGTTCGGCGAGGCGGCGAGCATCGACGTCGCGATGCCCGAGAGCTTCAGCCTGAGCGCGTCGCAGCTCGCGCGCATCTCGTCGGACGGCGTGCCGCCGCGCTCGAGCCAGTGCGTGTTGAACTTGACGACGCGGCCGTCGAGGATGCCGATGTTGCCCTTGCCGCCGGACGTCTTCTCGAACGCGCCCGAGCCGTAGGCCATCTTCGCGATCTGCGACAGCGCCGCCTCGTTGCCAAGCCCCCTGATGTCGATGTTCATGCCTTGCCTCCTTCTTGGTTAAATCGTCGTCGGCGGACGATTCCGCCGCCTGCCCTCTTTACGCGTCGCCCGCCTCCGGGTTACAGCCCCCTTCGCGCAACCTCATTACACCACCTGCCAACGGCCGCCGTTGTCCGCGCCGTCCCGCCGCAAGCGTCCCGCCGCCTTGAGAAGACGCAGGTTCCGCTCGACCCCCGAACGCGAAAGCCCCGTCTCCCGCACAAGATCCGCCGCCGTCCACTCGGCGTGGCTCGCAAGCGCGGACAGGATCATCTCCTTACTTTTCTCCTTACTTTTCTCCTTACTTTTCTCCTTACTTTTCTCCTTACTTTTCGCGGCGTCCCTCTCGTCTGCCAAAGCGCGGCGCGGTCGGCGGAACGTCACCTTCAGCGTCCCCGACTCCTCCGAGACGACGGGCGGCGGAAGCCCCATCTTCTCGCACGCCTCGAAGTAGCGCGAGACGCCGCCGCCCCAGCCTTCCACCTCGCCCATGTATTCCAGCGCCGCGCCGACGGCGCGGTTCCGGATCTTCGAGAACCCGTTTCGCGCGTCCTCTATCGTCATCTCGCGGACAAGGCCGCCCGGCGAGACGACTTCAAGGCGGTCGTCGTAGAGAGCCACGTAGACGCACGACGGCGACAGGTAGTCGCGATGGAACACCGCATTGCAGATGGCCTCGCGAATCGCGTCGATCGGCAGTT
>CAVGMG010000060.1:0-8870 GCA_963630185.1 Alistipes onderdonkii
CCGCAACGGGCGTATATTTGGTATAATCTTCGCATGCTGTTTGAGACATTCAAATCCTTTCGCGAAGAGCACCCGCAGGAAAGCGCCTTCCTCGTCGCCTCGGGCGACTGGTCGCTCCCGATTTCGTGGCGGCAGTTCACCGACGACGTCGCGCTCGTCTCCCGGCTCATCGCGATCCACGCGCCGGGCGCGAAGATCGCGCTCCTGGGCGAGAACTCCTACGAGTGGATCGTCGCCCACGTCTCCATCGTCTTCTCGGGCGCCGTCGTCGTGCCCCTGGACACGAACCTGTCGGTGGAGGAGATCGTCGAACGCCTCCGCTTCGTCGGGGCGAAGGCCCTCATCCACTCCTCCCTCTACGAGGAGAAGGCGCGCACCGCCGCGCGTCATCTGCCGGGCGTCATCGTCGCCGGGTTCGGCTCGATCCGCACGGAGCGCTTCCTCTCGAAGATCCGCTCGCTCGTCGCGCCCGGCGAATCGGTCTGGGACCGCGAGACCGTCGCGTTCGACAAGACCTCGCACACGAGCATGATCGTCTTCACGTCCGGGACGACCTCGAAGCCGCGCGGCGCGGAGCTGACGCTCGCCGGCCTTGAGACGTTCGCCTTCTGGGCGCGGGCGTGCCTGCCCATGCACCCGGGCGACCGCTCCCTCATGCTCCTGCCGCTTCACCACATCTTCGGCATCGCGACGACGTACCTGATGCTCTCGTGCGGCGTGTCGCTCGGCGTCTGCCCCGACTTCCGGCGCATGTACGACGCCTTCGAGCGCTTCCGCGCGCGCTTCGCCTTCCTCGTGCCGGCCCTGGCGAACCTCCTCGCGGACAAGATCGCCCAGCACGGCACGTCGGCGGAAGAGGCGATCGGCCAGCCCCTCGACTGGATCCTCGTCGGCGGGGCCCCGCTGGCGCGTCACGTCTACGAGAAGCTGCGCGCCCTGGGCGTCAAGGCCGTGACGGGCTACGGGCTCACGGAGACGACGGCGGCCTATTCCATCACGCCGCTTGCGCCCGACGCGCACGTGGGGGCGCAGGGCGCCGTCTCGCAGGCGCCCGGCGTCGAGACGAAGGTCTCCGACGCGGGCGAGCTCCTCATCAAGGGCCCGTGCGTCATGAAGGGCTACTTCCGCGACGAGGCGGCGACGGCGCGCGCCTTCGACGCGGACGGCTTCTTCCGCACGGGGGACCTGGGCCGCATCGACGAGGAGGGGTTCGTCTGGATCACGGGGCGCGCCTCGCGGACGATCGTCCTCTCGTCGGGGAAGAAGGTCGCGCCCGAGGAGCTGGAGGAGCGGCTTCTCGCGCTGCCGGGGGTCTTGGAGGCCCTTGTGCGCGGCGAGGGGCTCTCGCGCACGATCGAGGCGGAGCTGTATGCCTCGACGACCGAGGAGACGCTCCGCAAGATGGTCGGCGAGCTGAACGCGCTTCTCCCCGTTTACAAGCGAATCACGTCCCTCCGCGTGCGGAAAGAGCCGTTCCCCCGCACGTCGTCGGGCAAAATCAAGGTCAACACATGAGAATCTTCAGAGATCCGGAAAAGCTCCAGGCCTGGTGCCGGGCGCGTCGTCTCCAAGGCTCGTCCGTCGCCCTCGTGCCGACGATGGGCTTCCTCCACGAGGGGCATCTGTCCCTCATCAAGAAGGCGAAGAGCCTCCGGGCGGACGAGATCGTCGTCTCGATCTTCGTCAACCCCGTCCAGTTCGGGCCCAACGAGGACTACGAGAAGTATCCGCGTGACGAGAAGGCCGACCTCAGGCTCTGCCGCGCGGCGGGCGCGACGGCCGTCTTCCTGCCGACGCCCCAGACGATGTATGCGAAGGACCATTCCGTCTACGTCTGCGAGGAGCGGCTTTCGGCCGGCCTCTGCGGGGCGCGGCGTCCCGGCCACTTCAGGGGCGTCTGCACGGTCGTCGCCAAGCTCTTCAACCTGACGCATCCGACGATGGCCGTCTTCGGGCAGAAGGACTACCAGCAGGCGCAGGTCATCCGCCGCCTCGTGCGCGACCTGAACTTCGACGTGAAGATCGTCGTCTCGGACATCGTCCGCGAGACGTCGGGGCTTGCCAAGTCGAGCCGCAACACGTATCTCTCGGCGGAGGAGCGGGAGAAGGCGTGCGCGATCTCCCGCACGCTGCGCGACGTCAAAAACGGCGTCCTGAAGACGACGAAGGCGGCGGCGAAGGCGCTGGAGGCGGCGGGGCTCCGCGTCGACTACGTCGAGTGCGTCGACGCCGAGACGCTTGAGCCGCGCGCGAAGGTCGCGCCCGGCACGGCCGTGCTGGCGGCGGCCTTCTGCGGCCGCACGCGCCTCATCGACAACGTCCTGATCCCCTCGACATGACGACGAGCGTCTACATCGCCAAGACGGTCTACGGCGGCGACGGTCTCGGCCGCCTCGGCGACGGCCGCGTCGTCTTCGTGCCGGGCGCCTGGGCGGGCGAGCATGTGCGGGCGGAGATCGTCGAGGAGAAGCGGCAGTTCGTCAAGGCGCGTCTCGTGGAGGTTCTCGAAGCGAGCCCCGAGCGCCTGAACCCTCCCGACGAGGCCGTTCCCGGCATGGTCTACGCCTCGCTGTCCGTCGCGGGCGAATGCGCGGCGAAGGAGGCGCAGCTGCGCGAGGCGCTGTCGCGCGCGCATCTCGACGTCGGCGCGTTCGCCCCCTTCGAGGGCGTCCGCTTCCCCGCCTCCCATTACCGCAACAAGGTCGTCTACCACTTTGCGCAGGAGAAGGGCGCGTTCGCCCTGGGCTACCGCGAAGAGCCGTCGCACAGGATCGTCGACGTCGCGCACGACCCCCTCGCGTGCGACGAGATCGACAAGGAGCTTCCCGTCATCCGGCGCAGCGTCTTCCAGCTCGTGTCGTCGGGCCCCCGTGCGCTTCGCCGCGACATGGCCCGCAAGGAGAGCGTGACCGTCCGCTGGACGAAGAAGTCCGGCGTCAAGTGGTGGATCGGCGACGCGCCGGGCGACCTCGTCCTGAAGGAGACGACGAACGGCCTGGACTTCGACGTGCCGGCCGACGGCTTCTACCAGGTGAACCCCGTCGTCGCCGAGGCGCTCGTCGAGGCGGCCGTCGCGGCCTACGTGCGCGGCGCCGAATCGTCGCCCGACATCGTCGACCTCTACTGCGGCGTGGGCGTGTTCGGGCTCTGCGCCTTCCGGAAGGCCCCGGCGGGCGCGTCCCTGACGGGCGTCGAAATCAACAGGCGATCCATCGGCGCGGCGCGGCTCAACGCCCTGCGCCAAGGCGTCCCGGACGCCCGGTTCTTCGCCGCGCCCGTCGCGAAGAAGATCAAGTCCCTCGCGCTTTCGCCGCGCACGTGCGTCTTTCTCGACCCGCCGCGCGGGGGCCTCGAAAAGGGGGTGGCGGCCTCGCTGGCCGCGTCGGGCGCGGGGCGCGTCATCTACGTCTCGTGCGACCCGGCCACGCTGGCGCGCGACCTGCGCGCGCTCGCGCCGGCCTACGAGATCGAGTCCGTTCGAGGCTTCAACCTCTTCCCCCGCACGGCGCGGTTCGAGTCGCTCGTGACGCTGAAGGCGAGGCATATTTAAGGAGGCACAGGAATGAACAAGGACATCGTCTGCATCGGCGCGGGCTACATCGGCGGGCCCACCATGGCCGTCATCGCCAAGATGAACCCGAGTCGTCGCGTCATGGTCGTGGACATCAACGAGGAGCGCGTTGCCGCGTGGAACTCGCCGGACTATAAGCTCCCCATCTACGAACCCGGACTTGAGGAAATCGTGCGCGAGGTGCGCGGGAAGAACCTCTTCTTCTCGACGGACATCGAAGGCGCGGTGAAGGCGTGCGACGTCATTTTCGTCGGCGTCAACACGCCGACGAAGATGTTCGGGCGCGGCGCGGGTCGCGCGAGCGACCTCCAGTATTGGGAGGCGACGGCGCGGAACATCGCAAAGTGGGCCGAGAGCGACAAGATCGTCGTCGAGAAGTCCACGCTCCCCGTGCGCACGGCGGCCGCCATGGAGGCGATCCTGAAGACGCACGAGCGCCTGCACTTCGAAGTCCTCTCGAACCCCGAGTTCCTGGCGGAGGGCACGGCCATCCGCGACCTCCTTTCGCCCGACCGCGTCCTGATCGGGGGCGCGACGACGCCCGCCGGGCGGCAGGCCGTCGAGGACGTCGTCGCGATCTACGAGGGCGAGACCCCCTGGGTGCCCCGCGAGAAGATCCTGACGACGAACGTCTGGAGCGCGGAGCTGACGAAGCTCGCGGCGAACGCCTTTCTCGCGCAGCGCGTCTCGTCGATCAACGCCATCGCCGGGCTCTGCGAGGCGACGGGCGCGGACGTGGACGAGGTGGCCCGCGTCATCGGCGCGGACAGGCGCATCGGCCCGAAGTTCCTCAAGGCCGGCCCCGGCTTCGGCGGCAGCTGCTTCAAGAAGGACGTCCTCAACCTCGTCTACCTCTGCGAGAGCTACGGCCTGCACACGGCCGCCGAATACTGGGCGGGCGTCATCCGGATGAACGACCACCAGCAGGAGCGCATCGTCTCGCGCCTCTTCCGGGAGATGTTCAACACGCTCGCGAACAAGAAGATCGCGATGTTCGGCTTCGCGTTCAAGGCCGACACGGGCGACACGCGCGAGACGCCCGCCGGCGTCGTCGCCCGGCTTCTCCTGGAGGAGCACGTCCGCCTCGCGGTCACCGACCCGAAAGCCCTCGGAAACGCGCGGCGCGACCTTGCGGACTTTCCGGAGGTCGCGTTCGAGGAAGACCCCTACCGCGCGGCGGAGGGCGCGGACGCCATCCTGCTCATGACGGACTGGGCGCTCTACCCGCGCCTCGACTGGACGCGGATCCACGCCTCCATGCGAAAGCCCGCCCTCGTCTTCGACACGCGCAACTGCCTCGACGCGGCCGCCCTGCGCGCGTTGGGCTTCAAGGTCCTCAACATCGGGAAGTGACGGCCATGAAGCGCGACAAGATCCTCGTCGTCGAAGACGACCCGTCGATTCGCCGCGTCATCGTCATCGCCCTCAAGAGCGCGGGCTACGAGGACATCGAGGAGGCCGCCACGGGCGACGGAGCCCTGGAGAAGGCCTTCCGCTTCCGTCCGAATCTCGTCCTCCTCGACCTCATGCTCCCGGGCCTGGACGGGCTCGGCGTCCTGAAGGCGCTCCGCGCGAACCCCGAGACCGCGTCGGCCGCCGTCATCATCCTGACGGCGAAGAGCGAGGAGCGCGACATCGTCGCGGGCCTTGACGCGGGGGCGGACGACTACGTGACGAAGCCCTTCTCGAAGGAGATCCTCCTCGCCCGCATGCGGGCCGTCCTGCGCAAGGAGGGCGGCTCGTCCGACGAGCATCTCGCCCTGGACGGCCTCGTCCTCGACGACGGCACGCACCGCGTGACGCGGGACGGCGCGGACTTGAAACTGACCTTGACGGAATACCGCATCCTGGAGACGCTTCTCCGCCATCCGGGGCGCGTC
This sequence comes from Alistipes onderdonkii, assembly GCA_963630185.1. Lineage (GTDB taxonomy): Bacteria > Verrucomicrobiota > Kiritimatiellia > RFP12 > UBA1067 > UBA1067. Next base: position 5,452 of record CAVGMG010000060.1, read on the forward strand.
TTCAGCCGCAGTCATCTCATCGACGAGATCTCCGGCGGCGAGAAGATCGTGACCGAGCGCACGGTCGACGTGCAGCTCGTCGGCCTCCGGCGGAAGCTGGGCGACTGGGCGCACCACATCGAGACGATTCGCGGCGTGGGGTACCGGCTCGATGGATAGGCGCGCGCCCATCAGCCTCTGGGCGGCCTTCTTCGCGGGCGGGTGCATCCTCCTCTTCGCCGCGCTCCTCTTCGTCGTGTCGCGCAGCTTCGGCGCGGCGATCGCGGATCTCGTCGAGGCCGACACGCGCGTGACGGTCGTCAACGCCGACGGGTCGGTCGCCTACGACACCGACGACGTGCAGGAGAGCCACGCGACGCGCGACGAGGTCGTGCAGGCCTTCGCGCACGGCGTGGGCACGAGCCTGCGCCATTCGCAGACGCTCGACCGCGACTTCCTCTACTGCGCGCGCAAGGTGGGCGACCGCGTCGTGCGGCTGGCGTTCCCGTATACGGGCGTCCTCAAGTCGGAGCGTCTCGTCTGGGAGGGGCTGGCGCTCTCCGGCGTGCTGGGGGCGGGCGTCGTGTGGCTCGTCTTCCTCGTCGTGCGGCGGCTCTCCCGGCGGCTCGACGAGCAGTCGCGGCGGCTGGAGATCGCCTCGGCGAACGAGCGGTTCCGCCGCGAGTTCACGTCCAACGTCTCGCACGAGCTCAAAAGCCCCCTGACGTCGATTCTGGGAGCGGTCGAGATGCTGTCCGACCGGACGAAGCTCTCGCCCGACGAGGAGCGCGACCTCTTCGCCATCCTCTCCCACGAATGCGGCCGGCTGAACGGCCTTGTCGGGGACATCCTCTCCCTCTCGCAGATGGAGCGCGAGGCGATGCAGCCGGTTCATGCGTTCGAGGAGCTCTCCCTTTCGGATCTCGTCGAGACCTGCGTCTCCCACGAGCGCGCGAAGGCGCACGCCGCCCATGTCGAGCTCGTCCTCGTCGAGCGGGACGCGGCGACCGTGCGCGGCGACGCGATGCGCCTGGAGGAGGCTTTGCAGAACCTGATCGCGAACGCCCTGCGCTATTCGGGGTCGGACCGCATCGAAGTCGCCGTGCGCGTCCGCGCGGCGAAGGCGTTCGTGACCGTGTGCGACTTCGGCATCGGCATCGGCAAGGAGCACCTGCCGCACCTCTTCGAGCGGTTCTACCGCGTGAGCAAGTCGCGCAGCCGCACGCTGGGCGGCACGGGACTCGGGCTTGCGATCGTCAAGCACATCGTCCAGCTTCACGGGGGCGACGTCTTCGTCTCGTCCGTCCCCGGCGTGAAGACACGGTTCGGCTTCTGGCTTCCCCTGGCCCGGAAAGGAGAGACATGAAAAAGCTCGCCGTCCTCGTCGAGACAGTCAGGCGGTTTCCCGCCGCCAGCCTGCTCGCCCTCTTCAACGCCGTCTTCGTCGCGTGGGCGTTCGGAACCCCGCTGGACTCCTTCGCCTTTTCGCCGACGTCCGACAACGTGCCGATGACGGGGCTTTACGCCTCGGGGCTGACGATCGTCCTCTCGGCCGTGGCCACGCTGCTGGCCGAGCGGTGGATCGGGCGGAGGAGCCTGCGCCTTCTCGTGCAGGCGGCCTTGCTTGCCGTCTTCGCCGTCCTCTTCGCCGTCTTTTTGAACGGCCGCGTCTTCGAGGAGCATTTCCTCTGCTCCTATTATGGAACGCTTCTCGCCTTCGCCGCGCTCGTGCCCGTGGCCCTGCGCTGGACGCAGCGGGAGCGCGACCTCTTCCCGACGCTCTTCTGCTCGGCGGCCGTCGCCTGTGCGGCCTCCTTCTGCGTCGCGGCGGGCCTCTCGCTCGTGCTTCTGACGGTCGAGACCCTCTTCCCCGTCGACGTCTCGTGGCGCGTCTACTCGACGATCTGGGGGGCGGCCTTCGCGGCCGTCGGCACGGAGTTCCTGCTGGCGTATGCGACGCGCCGCGAGGCGTTCGCGTTCCCGAAGGCGTTTCGCGTCCTGCTCGTCTACGTCGTCTTCCCGATCTTCCTCCTTCTCCTCGGCGTGCTGTGGGCGTATCTCGGAAAGTGCGTCGTCCTCCGGGCGCTTCCCAACGGCGAGATCAACGTCCTCGTGACGATGGCCGGCGTCGGCTGGATGGCTCTCCACCTCCTGCTCGGCGGCGTCGACGGCGGCGCGCCCGTCCGCCTCTTCCGCCGCTTCGGGGCGCTGCTGATCCTGCCGCTCTCGGGGCTGCAGGCGTGTGCGCTCGCCATTCGCCTGGCCGACTACGGCCTCACGCCCGCGCGATACGCGAGCGGCCTCTTCGTGGGCTTCACGGTTCTTTGGGCGTTCGCCATTCTCTTCTGGCATGCGCGGTCGGAGCTCGTCGGCTTCCTCCTCCTGGCGGCGACGGCCCTCTTCGCCGCGCTCTCGCCGTGGAATCTCGTCGACGTCGGCGTCCGGGCGCAGGCGGCGCGTCTCGCGGCGTTTGCGGAGCGGCGCGAGGCGGGCGAGGCGTTTTCGGCGAAGGACAGGGAGCGGATCATGGGCGCGTGGGACTTCGTCCAGAGGTATGAGCAGGAGAACGGCCATTACCGCCGCGTGCCGTTCCGAAGCTGCGCGACCTCTTCCAAAAAGGAGTTTCGGGACGAATGGGGTTTCGCGTATCTCGACGAATGGGAGCGGCGCGACAGGAAGATGCCCCGCGAGGGCCTTTATTTCGACGTCTCCCCGTCGGAGAAGATGGACGTCCGCCCGTTCGCGTCGCTCTCGAAGGTGCGGCTGTCGAGCCGTTCGGGGCGGCTCTTGCTGACGGGCGAGAAGAAGGGGGAGGCGATTGACGCCACGGAGGCCTACCGTGCCGCGCTTCGGGCGCACGGGGACGTCGAGCCCGACGAGACGCTGGAGAGCCTCGTCGTTCGCCTTGACGAAAGCCGCTCCGTCCTTTTCGTGTCGGGCTACGTCCTGACGGAAGAGGAGCAGGGCGAGACAAAGATCGTCACCGCCTACGGAACCGGCCTTCTTCTTGAAGTTGAAAAATGAGCGGATATAACAAGGAGGATTGCGATGCTGTTTGAACTCGACACGTCCAAATGCGTCCGCTGCGGCGCGTGCGTGCGCGACTGCGCATTCGGCGCCCTGAAGGCGGACGAGAGCGGCCGCCCGTTCGTCAAGGACGAGAAGAAGTGCATGCGCTGCCAGCACTGCTTCGCCATCTGCCCGACGGGCGCCATCGCCTTCGACGGCCGCCGCGCCGAGGATTCCGTTCAGACGCGCGGCCTCGCCCTCCCGTCGGCGAAAGAGGTCGAGAACTGGCTGCAGGTCCGCCGCTCCGTCCGCCGCTTCCGGGACGAAGACGTCGATCCAGCGACGCTCGACCGCATCCTCCGCGTCCTCGGCAACGTGCCGACCGGCTGCAACGCCCGCGCCCTCACGTTCACCTGCTATCCGACGCGGGC
>CAVGMG010000061.1:0-8678 GCA_963630185.1 Alistipes onderdonkii
CCGTCGCCTACTTCCTCGGCAAGCTCACCGGCAGCGAGATCGTCATCCCGCAGTATCACGAGGTCATGGGGGCGCTCGGCGCGGCCGTCATCGCGCGGAACCTGCACGACCTCAAGACGTCGGGCCACCTCAACCTCTCGCCCATCGAATACGAGCCCACGCGCGGCCAGTCGATCCTCCTGCGCATCAAGTCGACGAAGCGCGACTTCTTCTCGAAGGACCCGACGAAGCCGCTCGTCTGGCGCAACCTCTTCTTCCCGACGGAGATCCTCAATGCGTTCGGCTGCCGCATCCGCACGCTGGAGACGTATGCCGCGCTCTTCGCGCGGCGGGCGGACAAGGTGAAAGAGGCCCTCGGCCGCGCCGCGCAGAAGGGCTTCGACGGCCAGACCTGCTCGTTCCTGCGGATGCTGGAGGGGATGGAGCTCGACAAGCCCGACTACATCGTCTCGACCGTCCAGCCGTGCCAGCAGGCGGAGCGCATCTTCGCCGACCTCGCGCGCGAGCATCACGTGGAGGACCGCCTCTACTCGCTCCAGACGCCCATCAGCGCCCACATGCGCCACGCCGTCGACATGATGGCCGACGGGCTGGAGGAGGCCGTCTTCGAGATGGAGAAGGCGTTCGGGCGCAAGCTCGACCCCGCCCGCCTCGAAGAGGCGTGCGTCCTCTCGAACGAGGCCGCCGACTGGACGCGCAAGTGCCAGCACCTGCGCTTCACGTCGCCGCCGCTCGTGCGCGGCAGCGAGGCGATCTACAACGCGATCGTCTTCTCGCAGCTCTGGGGGACGCAGGATCTCGTCGACATGCAGAAGGCGCAATACGACGAGCTTCTCATGAAGAAGGCCTGGGCCGAGAAACGCTACGCCATCGGCGACACGCACCGCCTCCTCTGGCTGCACCTGCCGCCGTTCTACGACACGCGCCACCTCGACTTCATCGAGACGACGTGCAACGCGCCCATCGTCTTCGAGGAGACGAACTTCGTCGGCTGGGAGAACCTCGACCCGAAGGACCCCTACCGGTCGCTCGCGCGAAAGCTCCTCCAGTCGGGCTTCCTCGACCCCGCCCTCCGCGTCGAATACGTCAAGCGCGCCATCCCGGCGGGCCAGTTCAACGGCGTCATCCTCTACACGCACGGCTTCGGCCGCTGCTCGCTCGCCGACCGCGCGCTCTCGAAGCACCTGCGCGAGGAGCTTGACGCGCTCCACGTGCCGCTTCTCGCGCTGGAGGGCGACTGCATGGACGCCTCCATCGACCCGTGCTCGACGACGACGAAGATCGCGTCGTTCGTCGAGGCGCTGAACCTGAACCGCTTCGGCAACATCTTCGGAAAGACGAATTAGCCGTGGTCGCCCTCCTCGCCATTCTGCTGGCCGCCTCCTCGCCGGCGCCCCTGTCGGACGGCGAGGTCTGGAACGCGGGCGTCTCGGCCTACGAGGCGGGCGACGTCACGAACGCGCTCCGCTCCCTCAAGACGCTGCTCCTCTCGCCGTCGCACGGCGCGCGCGCGGCGGAGCTGATGTCGAAGATCGCGTTTGGCGACGGGCGGCTCGAAGAGGCCGCCGACCTGGCGCAGAAGGCCCTCCGCGCGAAGCCGGCGGACGAGCGGCTCCGGCGGAACTTCATGCGGGCCGCCGAGCCTCTGGCGCGGCGGCGCGAGAAGGCGCGTCTCGACAAGGCCTTGAAGGACGCTGAAGGCAAAGATCCCGCCGCCGTCCTTCAGGGGGCGCGGCGTCTCGCGGGCGAGCTTTTCGAGGGGGCCTTGTCGTATCGCACGAACGAGGCGGCGAAAGTCGTCGCCCTCTCCGACGCCTTCGCGGCGCGGGCGGAGGCGATTTCGCTCGCCTGCGTCGGCGTGCGCGAGGCGTTGGCCCAGTCCGTCACGAACGAGCAGGAGGCCGCCGCGTTTCTCGCGCAGATGGACGAGACGGAGAGGCGGACGCACGAGGCGGCGACGGCGTTTCTCGACTTGAAGGACGAGGCCTACGACCTTTCGAGCCATCTCGAAGACGACCTCACGCGCTTCTACAAGCGCCTCGTCCTGCCGCCGTCGGCGATCGACGAGGATCTCGTCTGCCAGTCGAACGCCTATCTCGACGTCGCCGCCTACAACGGCCGCCCGTGGCAGAAGGACGCCCTGGACTACACGCAAAGCTTCCGCGCGAAGTTCCCGGCGTGGGCGCGGGCGTATGAGGAAAGCGCCCAGAGCGACACGAACAAGCCGCCTTTCACCGCCGAGACGCAGGCGAAGATCTCGGCCCTGGCCACGTCGCTTGAGAAGATCCAGCTATCCTGCCTTGAGACGTGCGTGCCGTCGGAGCAGGAGGAGGCCTGCCGCCTGATCGAGGAGATCCGCGCCCTCCTGCCGAAAGACAAGGGCCAGGGCGGCGCGTCGTCGCCTCCGCCGTCGGCGGAAAATCAGCCGAACGGCGGCGACGCGGGCGAACAGCCGCCGCCGGAAGGCGACGAGCCGCAGACGCAAGACCAGGACCCGTCTTCGTCGGAGGAGAGCGACTCCGAGGAGAAGGACGAGAGCGCGGCGGAATCGGACGAGCCGCCGCCCGAGGAGTCGGCGGTCGACGCCCTTTTGAAAAAAGCCCAGGAGAGGAACGACGAGCACGAGGCGCAGAAGAAGGCGCGTCAGCGCCAGGTGCCTCTGCCGCCGAACGAGAGGGACTGGTGAGACGATGAAGGTGATTGTCGCATGCGGCGGAACGGGCGGGCACGCCTTTCCCGGTCTCGCCTTGGCGGAGGAGCTTCTTTCGCGGGGGCACGAGGTGACGGTCTGGACGTCCGGCCGCGCCGTCGAGTCGTCCGTGCTCCGGCACTGGAAGGGCGCGACGTTCTCGACGCTCTCGCGCCCGCTCACGATCCGCAATGCGTTCGCCATTTTGCGCTCGATCTTCCGCTGCCGCCGCGAGATGAAGCGCGTGCGCCCCGACGCGCTCGTCGCGATGGGCAGCTACTCCTCCCTGCCGCCCGTCCTGGCGGCCCGCTCGTGCGCGGTGCGCGTCATCCTCCACGAGGCGAACACGGTGCCGGGCAAGGCGGTCGAGGCGCTGTCGCGCTTCGCCGACGCCGTGGCGACGAGCTTCGCGTCGACGTCGCGCTTTCTGCCGAACGTGCGGACGGTGCTGACGGGGCTTCCCGTCCGCGCATCCATCGCCGCCGGCGCGCGGTTCGACTTCATCCCGCCGCAGGCGTTCGTCGTCTTCGTGACGGGCGGCTCGCAGGGCGCCCACGCGGTCAACGTCCTCGCGTCGGAGGCGCTCGTCCTCCTGAAGGGGCTTCTCGACGAACGCGCGGCCTCGGGCGAAAGCGTCCGTCCGCTCTACGTCATCCACCAGACGGGGCTTCGCGACGAAGGGGCCGTCGTGGGGACGTATGCGCAGGCCTCGCTGCCCAGCCGCGTCCACGCCTTCGAGCACGAGATGGCGAACGCCTTCGCGTCGGCGGACATCGTCCTGGCGCGGGCGGGCGCGTCCACCTGCTTCGAGCTGGCGGCGTGCGGCAAGCCCGCCTTGCTCATCCCCCTGCCGTCGGCCCTCCGCAACCACCAGCATTTCAACGCCGAAGCGTTCGCGAAGACGGGGGCGGCGGACGAGGGCTTTCAGGATCGCCTCACGCCGCGCGCGCTCGCGCGCTACCTGCTGGGCAAATACGACCACCCGGAGCGTCTCGCGGCGATGTCCGAGAAGATGCGCGCGCTTTTCGTGGGCGACGCCGCGTCGCGCCTTGCCGCGCTTGTGGAGGAGAAGAGATGAACTTTCCAGACTGGAACGCCCTGACGCCCGACGTCGTCTCGGCGGAGATGCCCCGCCGCCTTCAGGACGCGGAGAACGCCGTTGCGGCCCTCGAATGCGCGAAGCCTACGTCGTTCGAGTCGTTCGTCCCCGTCCTGGACGCGGCGACGCGCCCCGTCTTCCGGCTCTGGGGCGCCGTCGGCCACCTGCTGAGCGTCATGAACACGGACGCCTGGCGCAAAGTCGAAGAGGCCCTGCGGCCGTCCGTCGTCGCCTTCTCCCTCCGCGTGGAGCAGTCGCGGGCCCTCTACGAACGCGCCCAGGAGGTTCTCGCCCGCGACAAGGCCCTGACGCCCGTCCGCCGTCGCATCCTCGAAAAGACGATCCAGTCCGCCGCGCTGTCGGGCGTCGGCCTCGACGGCGCGGCGCGTGTGCGGTTCAACGAGATCGCGCAGCGGCTCTCGACGCTCTCGATGGACTTCTCGAACGCCGTCCTCGACGCGACGCGCGCCTTCTCCTACGAGAAGGACGGGCGCGTCTACACGATCGACGACGCGGCCTACCCCGAGACGATGAAGCACTGCGAGGATCGCGAGGTGCGCGAAAGGCTCATGCGCGCCCGCGCCTCCCGCGCCCCGGAGAACGACGCGCGCATCCGCGAGATCCTCTCGCTCCGCATGGAAATGGCCTCTCTCCTGGGCTTCCCCGACTACGCGACGCTTTCCGTCTCGCAGAAGTGCGCCCCGTCCGTCGAGGCCGTCCTGAAGATGATCGACGAGCTCGACGCGGCGACGGCGGCGAAGGCGCACGAGGAGGACGCGGCGCTGGGCGAGGGCCTTGCGCCGTGGGACGTCTCGTATCGGGCCGAGCGTCTGCGCGAGGCGACCTACGCCTACCGCGAAGAGGATCTCAAGAAGTTCTTCGAGCTGGAGGATGTCCTCAAGGGCCTCTTCCGCCTGATCAAGACGCTCTTTGGCGTGGAGATTTGCGAGCTTCGGGGCGCGGCGAGGCCGTCCGTCTGGCACGAGGACGTCCGCTTCTTCGAGGTGCGCGAAAACGGCGAGGCGATCGCGCACTTCTACTTCGACCCGTTCGTGCGCAACGGCCTGAAGTCGGGCGGCGCGTGGATGAACGAGCTCCGCAACAGGCGCGTCGAGAAGGGCGTTCTCGTCGAGAAGCCCTTGGCGATCGTCTGCACGAACTTCCCCGCCCGCGACGAAGCGGGGCGGTGCCTTCTGCCGTTCCGCGAAGTCGAGACGCTCTTCCACGAATGCGGCCACGCCCTCCAGCAGATGCTCACGCGCGTGGACGAGGAGGACGCGGCGGGCATCAACCTCGTGGAGTGGGACGCGGTCGAGGTGGCGAGCCAGTTCATGGAGAACTGGTGTTTGGACGACCACGCCGAGTTCGCGGTGCCGGACGACCTGAAGGCGAAGGTCCGCGCGGCGAAGAACTTCCGCGCGGCGTCCCTCTGCCGCCGGCAGCTGGCGTTCGCCAAGACGGATCTCCTCCTCCACGGCGCATCCTTCGCCGAGGCGATGCGCCATGGCGCGCGCGACCCGCAGGCCCTCAAGACGGAGGTCTTCCGCCACTTCGGAATCCCGATGGTGGAGGAGGACGCCTTCCTCAATGCGTTCACGCATCTCTTCGCCGGCAGCTACGGCGCGGGCTACTACGGCTACAAGTGGGCCGAGGTCATGAGCGCGGACTGCTACGGCGCCTTCGAGGAGGCGGGGCTTTCGGACGAAAGGGCGCTCCGCGAGAAGGGGGCGGCGTATCGCGAGACGGTTCTCGCGCTGGGCGGGTCCCGCTCCGCGCTGGAGGTCTTCCGCCTCTTCCGGGGGCGCGACCCGGAGATCGGCGCGTTGCTGCGGCAGACGGGCCTCGCGCCCGCGACGCCTTGTCCGCCCGGCGGAAATGTCGTATAATGTCTCCCCCTATGGCATTCGAGGTCCTCAAGGAAGATTCGCAGACGAAGGCGCGGCGCGGCCGCCTCGTGACGGCGCACGGCGTCGTCGAGACGCCCGTCTTCATGGACGTCGGGACGCTCGGCTCCGTGAAGGGGCTTGAGCCCCGCGACCTCCGCGAGCTCCAGACGCAGGTCGTCCTCGCCAACACCTACCACCTCCTGCTGCGCCCGGGGCCCGAGGTCATCGAGGCCGCCGGCGGCCTCCATGCGTTCATGAACTGGGACGGGCCGATCCTGACGGACTCCGGCGGCTTCCAGGTCTTCTCGCTCTCGAAGATGCGCTCGTTCACCGAGGAGGGGTGCCATTTCCGCTCGCACATCGACGGCCACGCCTTCTTCCTGGGCCCCGAGGAGTCCATGGCGATGCAACGAACGATCGGCTCCGACATCGCCATGGTGCTGGACGAGTGCCTTCCCTTCCCGTGCGACCGCGACCTCGCGAGCGCGTCGGTGGCGCGGACGATCCGCTGGGCCCGCCGCTCGAAGGACGCGCCGCACGCCGCCTCCCAGATGGTCTTCGGCATCGTCCAGGGCGGCGTCTACGACGACATCCGCCGCCGCTGCGCGGACGCGCTCGTGGACATCGGCTTCGACGGCTACGCGATCGGCGGCGTCTCCGTCGGCGAGCCGGAAGCGGCCATGTACCAGGCCGTCGACGCCAGCGTGCCGTCGCTTCCCCGCGACAAGCCCCGCTACGTGATGGGTCTCGGCGTCCTCCACCAGATGGCCGAATGCGTGGCGCGTGGCGTGGACATGTTCGACTGCGTCCTCCCGACGCGCATCGCCCGCCACGGGACGGCCATCACGCGGCACGGGAACGTCGCCATCAAGGCGGCCAAGTGGGCGTTCGACCAGGGGCCCGTCGAGGAGGGCTGCACGTGCCCGTGCTGCCGGAACTTCACGCGCAGCTACCTCCGCCACCTCTTCTCGTGCCACGAAATCCTCGCGCTGCGGCTTCTGACGATCCACAACGTCTTCGCGCTCAACCGCTTCATGGCCGAGCTCCGCCAGTCGATCGACGACGGCGTCTTTTCCGAATTTCTCGCGGACGTCCGCGCCCGTCGCGCGGCCTCCCCCTCCTAAAAACACACAGAAAGGAACGAACGACATGAACCTTCCACTTCTCCTCTGCGATGCGGCCGCCGCGCCCGCGCAGGCGCAGGCCTCCGGCATGGGGATGCTCGTCCCGATGCTTCTCATCCTGGCGATCTTCTACTTCATGATGATTCGCCCGCAGCAGCGCAAGGAAAAGGAGCGTCGCAAGATGATCGAGGAGCTCCGCGCCGGCGCGAAGATCGTCTTCGCGGGCGGCCTCATGGGGACGATCCAGGAGGCGACGGAAAAGACGTTCAAGGTCGAGATCTGCCCCGGCACGACGGTGGAGATCGCGCGGTCGTGCGTGTCGGGCGTGGTTCCCGAAGAGGACGCGAAGAAGTAAGCCGTCCGGATGCTCGAGCGCGGCAAGTATGGCGTCGAATGGACGAAACGCCCCGAAGACCGAGAGTCGTCGCTTCTGGGGCGCGTCGTCTTCGTCGTCGTCTTGCTGTCGCTCCTCTCGCTCTCGTGGACGCTCGTGAAGCGTCTGCGCCAGGCGAAGGGCGAGGAGGCTCTGGAAGGAGGGCCGCGGGCGTCCGAGCGGACGGCGCCCGCGCCCGTCGCGTCGCGGGCGGCTGAACCGGCCGCAACGGAGGCGGACGTCTCCCCGGCGAGCCTGCCGCCGCCCGTGGCGAGCCTCGAAAAGAGGTCCCAGAAAGTCCGCAACCTCCTCCTCCGCCTCCAGACGGCGGAGCGGTCGCGCGACGTCGAGATGGCCGTCTCGACCATCGAGCAGCTTCGCGCGCTTCCGGGCTCTCCCGTCGCGGATCTCGACGACGCCCTGGCGCGGCGGCTGGGGGACTTGAACATGCACAGGCTCTTTGCGCTCAAGTGTGCGCAATGGGTCACGAAGGTCGCCGTCAAGAGCGGCCAGTCGGCGTCGCGCATCGCCTTCGAGCACGGGTCGACGCTCGCGTCGCTCGCGAAGCTGAACGGCCGGGACGTCGAGACGATCCGCCCGGGGCAGGAGCTTTACGTCCTCGACCACCCGCGCTTCTCGCTGGCCGTCCGGCGGCGGACGCGCACGGCGGACCTCCAGCTGAACGGCAAGTTCTTCAAGCGATACGACCTGAAGGACGTGACGGGAGAGGACGGCGTCTACGAGGTCACGCTTCCGATCCGCTCGTTCTGGAAGGAGCGGGGGCTTTCCTTCGACCGCGAGACGCGCGGGGAGCTGGAGCTCCTCCTTCCGAAGGGCGCGAACGTCATGATCTCCGAACTCTGACGGCCATGAGGATCGCAGGCGGTCTTTTTCGCGGGCGGCTCCTGAAAACGCCGAAGTCGGACGCTCTCCGTCCGACGGAGGAGCGCGTGCGCGAGGCGCTTTTCAGCATCCTCCAGAACTCTCTCCAGGGCGCGGACTTCCTCGACCTCTTCGCGGGGTCTGGCGCGGTCGGCCTCGAAGCCGTCTCGCGCGGCGCGAGAAGCGCGACGTTCGTCGAGAAAAGCCCGCTCCACGCCAAGGCGATCCGCGAGAACGTCGCGACGCTGAAGGTCGCGTCCGCGACGGTCGTCGTGGGCGACGCCCTCTCGTTCGTGAGACGCGCGTCGGGCTCGTCCTTCTCGGTCGTCTTCGCCGATCCGCCGTATGCGCTCTGGGGCGACGGCCTCCTGGGCGAGCTGATGACGGGCGTCGCCGATGCCGGCCTCGTCGCCGAAGGGGGCTTTTTCGTCGCGGAGACGGCCGCGTCGCAGAAGGTGGCGGACGTTGCGGGCTGGACGCTTTTCCGCGACCGCACTTACGGCCACTCCCGCCTCCTCGTCTGGCGGCGTCGTTCGCCCGTTCAAGCCCCTGTCGGACGATAGGAGGCGCGGCGGTGAATCCGCTTGACTTTACGGGGCGATTTTTGGTATCATACGCATCTGTC
>CAVGMG010000062.1:0-8613 GCA_963630185.1 Alistipes onderdonkii
GTCCTTGGCGGGGCGCGTCGGATGCTTCGTCACGTGCGGGGCGCGAGACCCCGACTTGCCGCGCCTCGCGCAGCGTCTCGCCGCGAGGGTGCCGTGAAGGGCGAGAAGACTCTTTTTCTTTTGGGCGTCGAGGCGCACGTGGCCGAGACTCTTTTCGACCGCCTGAAGGGGCTGATCGGCGTGGACGCCCTCCCGAAAGGGCGCGGCCTTCTCATCCGGCGGTGCAACTGCATCCACACGCTCTTCATGCGCTTTCCCATCGACGCGACGTTCCTTGACCGGCAGGGGCGCGTCGTGCGCGTCGTCAGGCACGTCAAACCGTGGCGGCTTTTCGTGTGGGGCGGCTTTCGCGCCGTCGCCGTCCTGGAGACGGCCTCTTCCGCGCCGCCCCCGAACCCCTAACTTTTGGTATAATAGAGGCGCGTATGGCACAGAAGGTGGCGACAGTTGGAATCGTGGGGCGAACGAACGCGGGCAAGTCCACGCTCGTGAACGCCCTTGTCGGCGAAAAGGTCTCGATCGTGTCGCCCGTCGAGCAGACGACGCGCAACACGGTGCGCGGCATCGTTTCGGACGAGAGGGGTCAGCTCGTCCTCCTTGATACGCCTGGCCTCCACAAGGCCGTCGGCGAGCTCGGACGGCTCCTCAACCAGATGGCGCGTCGCCAGGCGGCGCAGGTGGACATCCTCTGCGTCGTCTTCGACGCTTCGCAGGCGCCTCAGATGGAAGACGTGGGCTGGATGCAGCGCGTCGCCAAGGAGAGGCCCGCAAAAGTCGTCTTCGTCCTGAACAAGGCGGACAAGGCCCCGTTCTTCGAAACAATGTTTCGAGATGCTTGGAAAGAATGTTTGGAGCCTCTGAAAGGCAGAGACGGCACGCCTCATGTCCCTCATGACCCTCAGGTCTCTCAAGACCCTCCCCTCCCTCCCGCCTCTCCCGTCTGGGTCAAGTCCGTCGCGTCGACGCCGGGCGGCGCGAAGGCCGTCGGCGAAGCGCTGTTCTCGCTGGCGGACGAGGGCGAGAAGCTTTTTGACGACGACATCGTGACGGACTATCCGCGCAAGCTCGCCATCTCGGACTGCATCCGCGAGAAGTTCCTCTCGTTCCTCCATCAGGAGCTTCCCCACGAACTGGGCATCTACGTGAAATCCCTCCGGGAGACGTCGGCGCAAGGCCGCCCCCTGTGGGAAGTCGACGTCGAAGTTCTCGTCAACCGCGAGTCGCAGAAGCCGATCGTGATCGGGCGCGGCGCGGCGGTCATCAAGCGCGTGCGCCAGATGGCGACGCGCGAGCTTTCCGGCGTCTTCGACGTGAAGATGAAGCTCGAACTCTGGGTGCGCGTCGCGCCCAACTGGATGAAAGACCGCCGCCTCCTCATGGAGATGGGGTATCTGGGGGATCTGATCTGATGGGCGCGCGCGCGTTGCTGGCTCTCGCCGTCGCTCTCGCCTGCGGCTTTCGCCTTTTCGCGACGGCGCTGGACGACCTCTCGATTGCGCGTCAGGCGTTGCGCGACGGCGTGTGGCACGTGGCGCGTGCGCATGCGCGGAACGTCCCCGGCGACGAGGGGCGTCTGATCGTCCTGGAGAGCCTGGCGAGCGAGAACCGCTGGGGCGACGTCGCGAAGGAGCTGGAGGAAATTCCGGGGAGTGCGGCAGACCCCGCGTTCGCCTATTACCGCGCCGTCTGCCAGGGCGACTTCGCGTCGGCGATTGCGCGTCTTCGCGAGACCGGCTCGCAGTCCGGCGAGGCCGAGGCGCGGATGCTGGAGGCCGACTTGCGCCTGCGACTGGGCGAGAGGGACGAGGCGACGAACCTCTGGAGCCAAGTCCTTGCCATGACGAACGCGAGCGAACGCGCCCGCGCCTTTGCGGGCATGAACCTGGGCGACGCGGCAAGCCTCCGCGCGATCTACCGCGAAATCGTCTCGCCGTCGCTGAAGCGGCAGGTCGCCCTGCGCCTCGGAATCCTCCTTCTGGACGCGAGCGAGACGAACGCCGAAGGGGAGCGGCTTATCCGGCAGACCGTCTCCGACAACCCCGACGCGGCGGGCGCGTGCGATGCCTACGTGGCTCTGGCCGTCCGCGAGAAGGAGGACGGGCGGTTTTCGGACGCGCTTCGGACGCTTTCGGACGCGGCGGAGATCTGGCCGCAGGCCGCCCAGCGCACGGACGTGAACGAGTATCGCGGCGAGATCCTCCTCTCGCTCGACCGCCCCGACGAGGCGCTTCTCGCGTTCGAGAAGGCCAAGGCCCTCTCGAAAGACCCTGCCGAGACCGCCCGTCTCCTCTTCAAGGAGGGGGAGACGCTTTCGACCTTGGGGCGCGGCGAAGAGGCGATGGCCCGCTACCGCATGGTCATCGAGGACTATGCCGCGACGAAGACGGCCGTTCTTCTGCGCCGGACGATCGACTTGCGCACGCGCGAGGAGGAGGGGCGCACGGCGTTCCGCAACTACCAGTTCGACGAGGCGTATCGCATCTTCTCGGAAGTCGCCCGCGAAGACCCCGACCGGAAGGAGCGCATGGCGTATAACGAGATCCTCTGCCTCTACGGCCTCGGGCGCGACGAGGAGGCGTTTTCCAAGGCGCGTGATCTCGTGGCGCGCGCGAAGGAGACCCGCGTCAAGGCGCTCGCGCTCGTGTGGATGGCGAAGTTCTCCTACAACCGGGGCGACTGGCGCGAGGCGATTGCGCACTTCTCGGCGTTCGCAAGGCTTTGCCCCCGCGACACGTTCGCGCCGGAGGCGCTGCTCTGGGCGGCGCGGGCGGCGCGTCAGGCGGACGACTTCCCGCTGGCCATCGACCTCGTGACGCGCCTGAACGAGTCGTATCCGCAGGACGCCGCGCTTCTCCCCGCGCTCCTCATCCAGGCGGAGGCGCTGATCGAGCAGTCGCGCTTCGACGAGGCGCTGCTCGTCCTGGAGAAGGTCGCGTCGTCGCCGCGCGGCACGCCCGAGACGCGCCAGTCCGCAAGGCTCCTGAAGGGCGACGCCCTCTTCGCGCTCGGCGCCGACAACTCCGCGTGCTACGAGAAGGCGCTCGAAACGTATCGCGCCGCGCGCGAGGAGGCCTCCATCGACTTGAAGACGCGCCTGCTCGTGTCGTTCAAGATGGGGCGCGTCCTGGAGAAGCTTAAAAAAATCGACGAAGCCATCGACTGCTACTACTCGTCGGTCGTCCTGGCCTATCGCGAAGGACGCGCCCAGGGCGTTCTGCGGGGCAACGAAGGGGAGATGCCGTTCGTCCGCGCCGCCTTCCGCCTGGCGGACGTCTTCGAGTCGCGGTCGCTCGACTACCAGGCGCTGGGCGTCTTGCGGCTCGTCGTCGAAAGCGAGATTCCGGCCTCCCTTGAGGCGAAGAAGCGCATGGAACGGATTTCCCGGAAAGGACTCTTCCTATGACTGTGACGGACAACTTCGTCTTCTGGCTGCTGCTCCTCATCTCGCTCGTGGCGCTCGTCATCTACTTCGAGCGTCTCTTCGACCTCCGCCGGGCGCAGATCGACTTCCGCGACTTCCAGAAGGGGCTTGAGAACATCCTCCGCTCGGGGCGCGTCGACGAGGCGCTCGCGATCTGCGACGAGACGCCGTCGCCGTTCGCGGCCGTGGCCTCGACGGCCATCCGCCACGCCGACGGCTCGGCGCGCGTCTTGCGCGAGGCGGTCGACGCGCAGGGACGCGCGGAGATCGGCCGTCTCGACCGGCGGCTCGCGGCCTTGGCGATCATCGCGCAGATCGCGCCCTTGCTGGGGCTTCTGGGGACGATCCTCGGCATGGTCAAGACCGTCCTTCTCGTCAACGCCCAGGAGATCGTCTCGCGCGCCGACCTCCTCAACGGCGCGATGGAGGCTCTCGTGTCGGCGGCCCTCGGGCTTGTCGTCGCCATCCCCGTGTCCGTCATGTACGGCTCGCTCCGCGTCCGCCTCGACCGCATGACGCGCGACCTCGAAGCGTCGGCGAGCCAGATGATCGGCTTCCTCTCCGAGCGCAAGGAGGCGTCTCGCGCATGACATCGTCCTTCAACTGGCAGCCGCCGCGCTTCGAGGGCGTGTGGCACCACGGCACGGCGGCCCTCCGGCCTCTCGTCGCCAGCGCCCCCTGGCTGAGCCTCCTCCTTCTGCTCGTCCTCTTCGACCTCGTCGGCGGCGCCCTCGTCACGGATCGCGGCGCCCTCTTCGACCTGCCGGAGACCGAGCTGGCGCAGGGGGCGGTGACGGGCCCCGTCCTCTGGATCGTCCCCGTGCAGCGCGACACGCTCGTCTACTTCGACGACGCCCGCTACCGGCTGGGGGACGAGGCGTCCGCGCAGGCGTTCGTGTCGCATCTCGCGGACGTCGTGCGCACGGGCGACAGCCGGGCGCTGCTCGTCCTCGCCGACGCCCGCGTCTCGACGGGCGACCTTCTGAAACTGGGCGAGCTCGTCAAGAAAAGCGGCGTCCAGAAGGTTCTCGTGGCCGAGAAGAAGAAGGCACTGGAGGAATGAAAAGCCTCCGCCACGAACTTCTCTCGCTTGGGGTCGTCCTGTCGCTGCCCCTCGTCCTCCTTGGCTTCTTCCCGCGCGAGGCGCTCTTCTTCCGCGCCGCGCCCCTGCCGCGCCATCCCGAGGCGTTCCTCTCGTTCGCGTCGGTCTCCCTCGACGAGGAGGCGCGTCTTCTCGCGTCCTTGCAGACGACGTGGAAGCCCTCCCTGGGCGTGAACGAGGGCGTCCATCTCTCCCTTCGGGACCTCCCCGAAGATTCGCAGGAGCCTCTTTTGAGACCCGAGGACGTGGCGCGTCCCACGGGGGAGAGCGACCCGTTCGCATACGAGCCGCCGCCCTGGAAGCCCTCCCGTTCCGCGTCGCCGCCGCAGCCTCTCGACAAGGCGGCCGACGAGAAGGACGCGCCGCCGTTCGCCCGCGACGATTTCTTGAAACTCTACTAAGGGAAAAACCATGACAGACAAACAGGTTCTCCAATGCTTCGCGTCAACGGGCGCCCTTCTGGAAGGGCATTTCGAGCTGCGCTCGAAGCTCCATTCCGACCGGTATTTCCAGTGCGCCCACGTCCTCAAGTATCCGCGCATCGCCGAGAAGCTCTGCCGCGAGGTCGTGCGCCGGGCGCTGGCGAGCGGCAAGATCAAGGGGCGTATCGACGGCGTGATCTCGCCGGCCGTCGGCGGCATTCTCGTCGGGCACGAGGTCGCGCGCGAGCTGAACGTGAAGTGCCTCTTCGCCGAGAAGGTGCCGGGCGAGGGCGTTGACGCCTCTGGCAAGCCCAACACCGTCCTTGCGATGCGCCGCTTCAAGATCGTCAAGGGCGAACGCTACCTCATTGCGGAGGACGTCATCACGAAGGGCGGGCGCGTGCAGGAGACGATCGACCTCGTCCGCGCCGCCGGCGGGCGCGTGGCCGGCGTCGTGCTGCTCGTGGATCGTTCGGCGGGCAAGGTGAAATTCGGGCGCATCCCCGTCTTCTCGCTCATCCAGATGACGCCGCAGACGTGGACGGCGGAGGCGTGCCCGCTCTGCAAGGCGGGCGGCCATGCCGTCCATCCGGGGTCGTAAGATGAGGGTCGTCAAAGCTGATGCGCACGGCCTTGAGGAGGCCGCGTCGCTTCTCCTTGCGGGCGGCGTCGCCGTCATCCCGACGGACACGGTCTATGGGCTCGCGGCGCATCCCGGCTTTCCGCAGGCCGTCCAACGGCTCTACGACATCAAGCGGCGCGACGCGAAAAAGCCCATCGCGCTTCTGGCGAGCGACGCGGCGGGCGTCGAGAGCTTCCTCGGGGGGCTTTCCGAGGCGTCGCGCCGTCTGGCGAAGCGTTGGCCGGGCGCCCTGACGCTCGTCCTGCCGAGCGCGGCGGGCGGCACGGAAGGGGTGCGCGTCCCGAACCATGCGTGGACGCGCGAGCTTCTGAAGCGGTGCGGCGGCGTCCTGCGCGTGACGAGCGCGAACCTCTCCGGCGAGGTCGCCGCCACCGAGGCGTGCGAGGCCTTTTCGAAAGTCGGGCTTTCGGCGGATCTCGTCGTGGACGACGGGCGAAGCCCGGGCGGCGTCGCCTCGACGGTCTTGCGCGTGGACGGCGACGGGGCCTTGACGCTTCTGCGCCCGGGGCCCGTTCAGATTCTGACGCTCGCCAGCGGCAGCCCGCGCCGCGCCAAGATCCTGCGGGCGCACCACGTCGATTTCGTCGTCGCGAAAAGTTCCGTCGCCGAAGTCTCCTACGACGACGACCCCGTGCGCACGGTGCGCGAGAACGCCCTCCGGAAGGGCGCGGGCGTCACGGCGGCAGGGCCCGTCCTCTCGGCCGACACGATCGTCTGGCACAAGGGGCGGATCTACGGCAAGCCGCGCGATCTCGACGAGGCCAAGTCTTTTCTCCGCGCGCTCGGCGGCGAGACGCATCAGGTCTTGACCGCCGTCGCCTATCAGGGCGAGGTGCGCGTCGAGACGTCGGACGTGACGTTCAAGCCTTTGAGCGACCGCGAGATCGAGGACTACGTCGCACAGGTGCGTCCGCTCGACCGTGCGGGGGCCTACGACGTGGACGAGTCGGGCGAACGGCTTGTCGCGTCCTACACGGGCAGCTACGAGAACATCATGGGGCTGCCGCTCGCGCCGCTTCGCGCCTGGGGTCTCTTGGAAGAGGAGGGCGCATGCTCCTGAAGCTCAACGGCCTCGACGTCCTCTGCATCATCGGCGACCGCGCGGACGAGCGCGTGAGGCGGCAGCATCTCTTCGTCGACGTGGAGATGACGCTCCCCGACACGGCCTCCCGGACGGACGCGCTCGGCGACACGGTCGATTACGCCGCGCTGACGGAGAGGATCGTCGCGACGCTCGTGTCGGCGAAGTGCAAGATGATCGAGCGCGCGGCGCGTCTCGTCCTGGAGGCGGTGCCAGAAAACGTTCCGCACGTCCGGGTCACGGTCACGAAGAAGGGGGCGATTGATGCGCTGGAGTCGGCGAGCGTCGTCCTGGAAAGGGGAAAAGCGTGAAAGCGGCGGAACATCTCGTCGAACTTCTGCGGGCGCAGGGTCTCACTTGCGCGACGGCCGAGAGCTGCACGGGCGGCGGCGTCGGCGCGGCGATCACCGCCGTGCCGGGGTCGAGCGAGGTCTTTCTCGGCGGCGTCATCTCCTACGCGAACGCGGTCAAGGCGGATGTCCTCGGCGTCAAGCCGGAGACGCTCGCGACGGTCGGCGCGGTGTCGTCCGAGACGGCCGCGCAGATGGCAGACGGGGCGCGGCGTCTTTTGAAGGCGGATCTCGCCGTCTCCGTGACGGGCGTCGCGGGCCCTGGCGGCGGCACGCCCGAGAAGCCCGTCGGGCTCGTCTGGTTCGGCCTGAGCGCGCCGCAGGGGACGCGCACGGAAAGGGCCCTCTTCGTCGGCGACCGCGCCGCCGTCCGCGAGTTCGCCGTCACGCACGCCCTGGGGATGCTCCTGGCCGCCGCCGTCGGAAACCCGTGAAAGGCCGCACCGTCATTTTGGCGGCGGGCGAGTTCCCGCACGAGGGCGGCGAGCCGTTCCGCCTGCTCGCGTCGGCGGAGCGCGTCGTCGCGTGCGATTCGGCGGCCGATGCGTATCGGCGCGTCTTTCGCAAGTCGCCCGACGTCATCGTCGGCGACTTCGACTCGCTTCAGGTGCGGGACGATCCTTGCGCCCGCTACGTCCAGGACGGCGACGACCAGACGAACGACCTCTCGAAAGCCATCGCCTTCTGCGCGGCGTCTCGCTGGGAGAACCCCATCGTCGTCGGGGCGACGGGCAAGCGCGAAGATCACACGATCGGAAACGTCTTTAGGGCCTTGGAGGCGCAGGTCCGCCTCGTCACGGAGGACGGCGAGTTCGTTCCCGTTCTCGGGACGCGCCGTTTGCGGACGTGGAAGAATCTCGGCATCTCCGTCTTCACGCTCTCGCCCCGCGCGAAGATGTCGTCGGAGGGGCTTCAGTGGCCGCTCGACGGCGTGGCGTTTTCGAATCCCTACTGCGCGACGCTCAACCGCGCCGCGTCCGAGGACGTCGTCGTGACGAGCAGCGAGCCGGCTTTCGTCTTTCTGGAGCGCAACCGCGCCGCGTCACGCGCCGTCGTCTCGCTGGGCTCGAACATGGGCGACCGCGAAGGCTTTTTGAAAGAGGCCGCGTCGCAGCTCAAGGCCTTTCCGGAGACGCGCCTCGTCGACGAGAGTTCCGTCATCGAGACGGACGGCCTCGGCGTGCCGGAGGCGTTTTCGCATTTGAAGTTCCTCAACCAGGTGCTTCTTCTGGAGACGACGCTTTCGCCGTTCGCCTTTTCGCGCGCGATGCACGAGGTGGAGGATCGCCTGGGGCGGACGCGCACCGTCCGGAACGGGCCTCGGACGATCGACGTCGACCTTATCGACTTCGGGGGGCTTTCCGTCGCGACGGACGAACTGACGCTCCCGCATCCCCGTGCGCACGAACGCGACTTCGTCCTCGCGCCGATGCGCGAAATCGGCCTCTTTTAGGTTTTAGCTTTTAGGTTTCAGGTTCTATCCGCAAGGGTGGAAAAGTGGAAGAGTGGAAAGGTTGAAAAGTTGTTAGCCACGAATAGACACGAATCTCCGCAAATCTTTGGTGTTGATTCGTGAAGATTCGTGGATAAAAAT
>CAVGMG010000063.1:0-2546 GCA_963630185.1 Alistipes onderdonkii
TGCCGACCGGCTGCAACGCCCGCGCCCTCACGTTCACCTGCTATCCGACGCGGGCTTCGACGGACGCCTTTCGGCAGCGGTTTCTCCACGCCGTGGAGGAGCACCGCGACGGGGCGCACCTCCTGCCGCGTTGGCTGGCGGTGCCGGCCATCCGTCTGCGGCAGGGCAAGGGCGACGTCTTCTTCCGGGGCGCGCCGGGGCTTCTGATTGTCTCCTCAGACGAGACGGACAAGGCCGTGACGACGCCGCGCGAAGACCTTGCGGCGGCCTGCACCTACTTCGAGATGCTCGCCAACGCGCACGGCATCGCCACCTGCTGGTGCGGCTTCCTCCAGATGGTCCAGAAGGCCGTTCCCGAACTCCTCGAAAAGACGACGGGGCTTCGGCGGACGACGCCGTTCTGCGCCATGCTCTTCGGCCTTTCGGCCCTCGCGTATCCGCGCGGCGTCCAGCGCGCGGACTACGCGAAAGTCGTCTACGCCTGACGGCGCTTGCGCCGCGGACGTCAGAAGTTGTCCTGCTCCAGCTGGAAGTAGGCCTTCGGATGGTCGCAGACCGGGCATTTCTCGGGGGCGCTCTCGCCCTCGACGATCGCGCCGCAGTTGCGGCACTGCCACGTGCGCGGCCCGACGCGCACCCAGATCTCGCCCGTCTCGATGTTCTTCGCGAGCTTGCGGTAGCGCGTCTCGTGATGCGCCTCGACCTCGGCGACCTTGCGGAACTTGTCGGCGATCTCCGCGAAGCCCTCGGCGTCGGCCTCCTCGGCGAAGCGCTTGTACATGTCCGTCCACTCCTCGTGCTCGCCGGCGGCGGCCGTGAGCAGGTTCTCCGGCGTCGCGCCGATGCCCGCGAAGAGCTTGAACCACATCTTCGCGTGCTCCTTCTCGTTCAGCGCCGTCTCCTGGAAGACGGCGGCGATCTGCTCGTAGCCGTCCTTCTTGGCGCGGGAGGCGAAATAGTCGTATTTGTTGCGCGCCTGCGATTCGCCCGCAAAGGCCGCCATCAGGTTCTGTTCCGTCTTCGATCCCTTAAGTTCCATCTTCTTTCTCCTGTTGTTTTCGTTTCAATATACATTATTTCCAAATGCCCGTCAAGAGGGCGTCCGATGTGCTATAATCTCCCCGTATGGAAGAAGCGCAAACGCCCGTCCGAAACCTCTACGTCCACTTCCCGTTCTGCCGGGGGAAGTGCTCCTACTGCGCCCTCTACTCGCGCGCCCAAAGCACGGCGCCCGAGCGCGAGGCGTATGTCCGGGAGCGCGTCCTGGAGCTGGAGGGGAAAGGGCCTTTCTCGACCGTCTACTTCGGCGGCGGCACGCCCGCGCTCTGCGACTTGACGCCGCTTTTCGCCGCCCTGAACCTCGCCCCGGACGCCGAGTTCACCGTCGAGCTCCATCCGCTGGACGTCGCCGAGAGCCTGCTTGAGACCCTTCGCGCGGGCGGCGTGACGCGCATCTCCATGGGCGTCGAGTCGCTCGACGACGACACGCTCGTCCGCATGGGGCGCGGCTACGCCGTGCGCGACGCCGAGGCGGCGTTCCGGAAGGTCAGGCGCGTCTTTCCGCACGCCGGCATCGACCTCATCGTGGGCTACCCGGGCGATCCGTGCGAGAACTTCAAGCAGCTCGCCTCGTGGGATCTTTCGCACGTCTCCGTCTACGCGCTCCAGAACGAGCGCGCGCTTAAAGGGGTCCCCTCCGACGACGTCGTGCTGGATCGCCTCGCCCAGGCGGCCGACGTCCTCAAGACCTTCGGCCTTGAACGGTATGAAATCTCCAACTTCGCCCGCAGAGGCGAAGAATGCCGCCACAATCTCGCCGTCTGGCGCGGCGAAGACTATCTCGGCCTTGGCGAGGGCGCGTGCGGACGGGAGGGGCTCGTGCGCACGCTGGGTCGTCGAAGCCCTTCGGCGGACGCGCCGCGCCGCGTCGTCTACGGCCGCGAAGTCCTTTCGCCCGAGCGCGACGACATTGAGCGGCGCATCTTCCGCCTGCGGACGCGCGAGGGGCTTGACGCCAGCGGACACCCGGAATGGCACGAGGCCTTGCGGCCGTCCTTCCAGGAGGGGCTTCTGACGCGGGAGGGCGACGTCTACCGCCTCACGCCGCGTGGCCTTGAGGTCTGCGACGCGATCCTATCGGCCCTCGTCCTCGCTTAGCTTGCGGATGCGCCGCGACGTGCGCACGGCGCAGAACTGCTTGCCGCACATGGAGCAATGGTCGTCGCCGTGCGCCGCGTCGGTGAGGGCCCTCGTCTTGAGCCACCGCGTCCGGGCGCGTTCCGGGTCGAGGGCGACCGCGAACTGCTCGTCCCAGCAGAAGTTCCGCCGCGCCTCGGCCATCTTGTCGTCGCGCTCGCGCGCGTGCGGCAGGCCGCGCGCGACGTCGCCCGCGTGCGCGGCGATCCTGTAGGCGATGCAGCCCTCGTGGACTTCCTGTCCGTCGGGGAGCCCCAGATGCTCGGCCGGCGTCACGTAGCAGAGGAGCGACGCGCCGTAGGTCGCCGCCGCCGTCGCGCCGATCGCCGAGACGATGTGGTCGTAGCCGG
>CAVGMG010000063.1:2781-8490 GCA_963630185.1 Alistipes onderdonkii
AAGCGAGACGGTGACGTCGTGCTCGGCGAGGATGTCCATCACCTTGTCCCAGTTCTCGTAGAGCGGGTTCTCGCGCTTGTTCGCCATCATCCACTCGGCCAT
This sequence comes from Alistipes onderdonkii, assembly GCA_963630185.1. Classification (GTDB taxonomy): domain Bacteria; phylum Verrucomicrobiota; class Kiritimatiellia; order RFP12; family UBA1067; genus UBA1067. The sequence continues at coordinate 2,884 of CAVGMG010000063.1, forward strand.
GATGGAGCCGCCCCGGCTGACGATGCCCATCTTGCGCGTCATCGCGAGCGGGATGTCGCGGAGGAGAAGCCCCGCGTGGAGCGTCATGAAGTCGACGCCCTGCTCGGCCTGGGCGCGGATGACGTCCAGGAGGAAGTCGGGGTTCATGTGCGGGATGTCGCCGTCGAGGCGCGAGATCGTCTCGTAGACGGGGACGGTGCCCAGCGGCCTGTCGCTCGCGTCGAGCATCCCCTGGCGGATGGCGCGGATGTCCTCGCCGACGGAGAGATCCATGACGAAGTCCGCGCCCGCCTTGACGGCGATGGCGAGCTTGTCGAGCTCGTCGCCCTTGCCGGAGTGCGTGACGCTCCGCCCGAGGTTCGCGTTGATTTTCGTGCGGAAGAGCCGCCCGACGCCGACGGGGCGGGCGTTCTTGTGGTGGACGTTGAGCGGGATGACGGCCTCGCCGCTCGCGACGGCGGCCCGCACGGCCTCCGCATCGACCCCTTCGTCCGCCGCCACGATCTTCATCGCCTCGGTCACAAGGCCCTGGCGGGCCGCCTCAAGTTGCGTCATCTCTCGTTTCCTTTCCTACGCGGGAATTGCCCCGTTCAGGTTCGCCGGTCTTTTCTCAGCCGAACGCGCACCCTGCGCTTCAGCACCCGGATGCTCATATTGTATCACATTTCGTCGTCGCAAGGGGCGCGAATTGTTCGGGTGGACGTTGAGGGATTCGGACCCCCGACCCATTCCGTGTAAAGGAATTGCTCTGACCAGCTGAGCTAAACGTCCGTCTTGCGGATGACCCTCTTGGCCTTGCCCTCCGTGCGCGGCAGCGAGCCGACCGGGAAGACGTCGCCCTTGGGCAGGAAGCCGAGGCGCTCGCGCAGGTGCTTGGCGACCGTGTGCCCCGTCACGCCGGGCGCGGCCTCCACGTTGATCGTGACGTCCGTCACGCCGTGGCGGTCCTCGATGATGATCTGGAACTCGTCCGCCACGCCGGGGATCTCCTTCAGGGCCTGCTCGACCTGGCGCGGATAGAAGTTCACGCCCTTGACGATCAGCATGTCGTCCGTCCGCCCCGTGATGCGGTCGATCCGGAGCGACGTGCGCCCGCACGCGCACCGCTCGCGGCTGACGACGCGGGTGATGTCGTGGGTGCGGTAGCGGAGGATCGGCATCGCCTCGCGGGTGAGCGACGTGAAGACGATCTCGCCGTACTCGCCGTCGGGGACGGGCTTGCCGGTCGCCGGGTCGACGACCTCTGCAATGTACTGGTCTTCCCAGACGTGGATGCCGCAGTGGGCGCGGCAGTCCTGCCCCGTCGTGCCGATGCCGCCCGTCTCGGTCATGCCGTAGATGTCGAAGCACTCGATCCCCAGGCGCGACTCGATGCGGCGGCGCGTCTCGTCGGAGAACGTCTCCGACCCGAAGATGCCGACCTTGAGATACGGGAGGTCGCGCTGCCCCTCGGGGGCGGCGTCGAGCTTCTCGATGAGGCGCGGCACGTAGGAGACGACGGAGACGAAGCCCTTGACCTTGAAGTCGCGCAGGAGCATCAGCTGGCGCTCGGTGTTGCCGGACGAGGCGGGGACGATGAAGAGGTTCGCCTTGCGCGCCCCGTGATAGCAGCCGAAGCCGCCGTTGAAGAGGCCGAACGTCGGCATGATCTGCAGCGCGTCGCCCGTTCCGAGGCCGGCCATCGCGTAGCACCGCGCCATGCACTCCGCCCACTGCAGGAGGTCGCCCTTCGTGTAGGCCATGACGACGGGCGTCCCCGTCGAGCCCGACGACATGTGGAACTCGCGCAGATCCTCGCGCGGCACGCAGTTCATCTTAAGGGGATACGCCTCGCGGAAGTCCTCCTTCGTGAAGAAGGGGATGCGCTCGACGTCCTCAAGGGAGCGGAAGTCCTCCGGGGAGGAGAAGCCGCCCGCCTGGAGGCGGCGGCGGTAGAAGTCGTTGCCCCAGACGCGCTTCAGGGACTTCTTGACGCCTTCGAGCTGGAGAGAGGCATACTCGTCGCGGGAGCGCGTCTCCGCTTCTCGGTTCCACATGGCCATCGCGAAAAAGTCCTTTAGGCGTGGGCGAGAGCGGCGGCGCGCCCCAGGGCGAACGCTTTCTCGTTGAGGTCGAGGAGCTTGGCCTTGGGGCCCGAGAGAAGCGCCTCCATCGCCGTCAGCCACGTCTTCTCCTCGAAGGGGCAGAGGGCCGACAACGCGCCGGCGAGAACCATGTTCATCGTGCGGGCGGAGCCGACCTTCTCCGTCGCGAGGCTCATCGCCTCGACGAGGACGAGGTTTTTGAAGGCGGCCTTGACCTTGCCGCGCAAGTCGTCGACGGGCTTCTGCTGGCCGGACGAGACCGTGACGGGGACGAGGAAGGCGTCGTTGACGAGCGCCTTGCCGTCCTCGGCGAGAATGCTCGCGTGGCGCAGGGCCTCAAGCTGGTCGAACGACACGAGGACGTCGGCCGTGCCCTCCTGGATGACGGGCGACGCGACGGACGACCCGAAGCGGACCTGGCTCGTCACGGAGCCGCCGCGCTGCGACATGCCGTGGATCTCGGACTTCTTGACGTCGAGCCCCGACAGGGCCGCCGTCTTCGCCAGAAGGTCGGCCGTCAGGATGATGCCCTGGCCGCCGACGCCCACGAGGCTCACGTTGACCGTCTTCATTTCGCCTCCGCGTCCTCCACGCGCGCGACCGTGATCTCGGGGTCGATCTCCTGCAAGGAGGCCTCGATGCCCTGCTTCAGCGTCATCATCGCGAACGGGCACGTGCCGCAGTGGCCGACCAGCTTCAGGTAGACGACCTTGCCGTCGATCTTGACAAGCTCCAAATCGCCGCCGTCCGCCTGCAGCCCCGTGCGCAGTTCCTCAAGTTTCGCTTTGATCTTTTCGTCCATGACGTCTCCTTCGGTCTTTTGGGCGGCGGAGGATGCGCCCCCCGCCGCGTTTTCCTTGTAGTATACCATTTTCCGGCCTTTTTTGCCATTCGCGCCCGCGACTTCCCCCGCCTGCCGCCAGATCGGGCGGAGGATGTCGCCGGGTCGCGCATCCGCTGTTGCGAGACCTCCAGGACAGGCGGGACGTTCGGGACGTGGCGTCGCTCGTGGCTTCCGCCTCGGAAGTCCTTCCCCTGCGGACGGCGTCTCGTCTGTCCCAAGCGTCTCGAACGTCCCGTCCCCGTCGGCTGTTCATGCCCACCCTTTCCTGCGCTTGATCGACCAGACCGCCTGGTCGACCTTGCGCTTGATTTCAGCCGCCCGCGCCGCCAGCTCTGCGGCGCCTGCCGCCGCGTCGAGCCGCGAGTAGACGCTGTTGTCCCAGTCTGCGCCGCGCGCCGCCGTCCGCGCGGCGTGCATGCGCTCCCGGACGCCGCCGTGCCTCTTGAAGTCCTCCTCTTGCGCGGCGATCATCTTGTCGAGCATGAACCGCGTCTGATGGCACAGGGTGAGCATCAGGTTGGCAAGCGTCTCCGGCGGGCGCGTCTCGAAGAACGTCTGCCAATCGGCCCAGTCCGCGTGCTCCTTCGCGAAGTCACGAGCCGCGAGGCGGCGCCTGTCGTCGGCCGGCCATTCCGCAGAGCCGTGCGCCTTAAGCCAGTCGAGGTAGTCTTCGATCAGCTCGTCGAGCGTCGCGCGGGCGACGTTGGTGAGCTTGATCTCGGTTTCCTTCGAGGTGCCGCTCGCCGCGCTGCCCTCGGCGATGTTCTGCTTGCAGCTCCGCGCCGCCTGCGTCATCTGGTCGACGGTGCGGTCGCCGTGCGCGGGCAGAAAGCGGCGGCAGAACGCGACCGTGCCCTGGTAGATCGCGTCGCTCTTGCGGTAGACGATCAGCTTCCTGTAGCCGCCGTGCGGCAACACGATTGCCGGAATGTCACTCATGCCGCGCTCCTTTCGGATTTGCGATTGACGGGACTGTCGAGACGATAAAACGCTGGCGGAGGGAGAGGGATTCGAACCCCCGAGACCTTGCGGCCCGTCGGTTTTCAAGACCGATGCATTCAACCACTCTGCCATCCCTCCGCAGAAAACGCCATTATACCAAAAACAAGGGGCCTTCGCCAGCGAGCGCATTTTCACGGAATTTTAACACAGTCATGACAAAACCCTGACACCGAAAGTCCATACTATCGCCAGACAAAACGAAAAAGGAGAAAACAAGATGAAACGAGAACTCATGACATCCATCGCCGCCGCGTGCGGCCTCGCCCTGGCCGGCGTCCACGCCGTCGCCGCCGAACGGCTCGAGCTCAACGGCGCCGGCGGCAGCTTCCCCGCGCCGCTCTACCAGAAGTGGTGCTACGCCTACACGCAGTCCGGACAGGGCGCGAAGGTGAACTACCAGTCCGTCGGCTCGTCCGCCGGCATCGCGCAGATCAAGGCCGGCACCGTCGACTTCGCCGGCACGGACGCGCCCCTCGCCGCGAAGGAGTGCGACGAGGCGATGCTCGACCAGTTCCACATGGTCTCCGGCGCGGTCGTCCCGGCCGTGAACCTGCCCGGCGTCAAGAGCGGCGCGCTCGTCCTCGACGGCGCGACGCTCGCCGACATCTACCTCGGCAAGATCACGCGCTGGAACGACGCGAAGATCGCCGCGCTCAATCCGGCGCTCGCGCTGCCCGACCTCAAGATCACGGTCGTCCACCGCGGCGACGGCTCCGGCACGACCCACATCTTCACGACCTACCTCTCGCAGGTCTCGCCGGAGTGGAAGGATCGCTTCGGCGCGGCGACGCAGCTGAAGTGGCCGTGCGGCATCGCCGGACAGAAGAACCCCGGCGTCTGCAACAACGTGCGCCGCATCAAGGGCGCGATCGGCTACACGGAATACACGTTCGCGCTGGAGTCGAAGCTCAATGTCGCGCAGCTCGCCGTCTCCGGCAAGGCCGCCTCGCCCGAGGACGCCGCGTGGCCGATCCTCGGCAAGACCTACATCCTGACGCGCCGCGACACGCCGGCGGAGAAGAAGGCCGCGCTCGAGGCCTACTTCGCCTGGTGCTTCGCAAACGGCGGCGACATCGCCAAGACGCTCCACTACCTCCCCGTCGCCCGCTAAAAGGAAAGATTTTAAGACATGAAAACGATTCTTTCCGCGTTCGCCCTCGGCGTCCTCGCCTGCGGCAGCGCCTTCGGCATCGAGATCGCCTCCAACGAAAACGCCCGCGTCGAAGCGGGCGCGGACGTGAGGCTCCGCTACGATGTCACCGACAACCTGCCGACCGACAAGCGCGGCGAGTCGGGCGACTCCAACTACGCCCGCGTGCGCATCCGTCCGTGGGTCCGCTTCGGCCTCTTCGAGGACTACGGTCTCTTCGTGCGGATCGCGGACGAGTTCCGCCACTACAACCGCCCGGAGTCGAACTCCTCGAAGCAGCGCTATCCCGACGTCCTCTTCATCGACAACCTCTACTTTTCGGCGAACAACCTCTTCGACGGCGCGCTTGACCTCAAAGTCGGCCGTCAGGACATGGCGTTCGGCGCGAAGCGCGTCATCGCGGACGGCACGGGCGGCGACGGGTCGCGCTCGGCCTACTTCGACGCGGTGCGCCTGACGTGGCACGCCGACAAGAAGCGGACGCTCGACGCCTTCGCGCTCTACATGGCGAAGAAGGACTGGATGCC